>NZ_JBAQEO010000536.1:0-10345 GCF_049286785.1 Rhodococcus sp. (in: high G+C Gram-positive bacteria)
GGCCATGGCGCGCTCACGCACCCACTCGGGCCCCACGGCCAGCAGGACACCGAGCGACACGACGGTCGCGGCACGTACCGCTACCACGACCCGAGCCAGGCCGTAATCGCTCAGTCCGGGCATCAGCGAACGAAGACGCTCAGGCATCGTCATCCGCGCCGCCACCTGAAACTTCTGGAACCACGGGCACCCCGGAATCTCTGAACATCCGAACGGCCATAAGTTACCATCGCGCCAATGACCGAAGAGCCAAACACCGTCGTGATTGTCGACGATCACGAGCTTTTCGCCCAAGGGCTCGCCTTGCTGCTCACCCACCACTGGGGTGAGCTGTTCACGGTTGCCGGACGAACCGCATACGTGGAGGAGGCAGCCGACCTGGTGGCGACCACCGGCGCGGACCTGGCCATCGTCGACCTGTCCATGCCACCACTCGGAGGCGTCGCGGCGATCCGCCACATCAAGAGGCTGCACCCAGGTACACGAATTCTGGCATTATCCGGCACCGATGACCTCGGCCTTGCCGAGGAAGCCATACGCGCGGGTGCGGACGGGTTTCTACCGAAGACCGCGCAGCCCGATGCCCTGGTCGGGCCGTTGCGCACTATCGCGGCTGGGTTTCGGGTCATCGACGGCTCGGTCCTGAACGCGTTGCTGAGCAAGGCCCGCACGCCGTCCGCCGAGTTGATGGACAAACTCGGTGCCCAGGATCTGAAGCTGTGGATGCTCCTCGCCACCGGCATGGAAACGGTCGACATCGCCAAGCGCATGCTGGTCTCCGAGCGCACCGCCAAGCGGATGGTGGCCGCCCTGCTGCACAAGCTCGGCGTCTGTAACCGGATTGCCGCTGCTGCGATGGCTGGACGGGTCGGGCTGCTCGACACGGACGACCTACCTTCCTAGCTACTTCGACCTGAAAAAGTCGGGGTGTGGCGGTGCGTGATCTAGGAGCCTGGGTCGGTATTGCCAATTGGTGTCGTCGCGATGGTGCGGCTGGAGTGGATTGCGCGGCGGCGGGTGGGCAGATGGGTTCGGCATGGACGCAGGTTGCGCGGGTCCGTCCCGGCGTTGTGGGTGGCGGCTGCCTTGCCGGTCAGCTCGCGGCGAGGGCCGCGAGGCCGTGGACCCCGACCACGCCGTGGAGCTTGCGGAGGTTGTGACAGGCGGCGAGCAGCAGCCATTCCCCGCGGGCCTGGTCGAGTCCACGGAGCAGCAGGTGTTTGGCGTTCTGCAGGGTGCTCATCTGACCGAAGACCGGCTCGACGATGGCCTTCCGTCGGGCGTAGACCTTGCTGCCCTTCCGGGTGGCCAGCTTGCGGGCCATGCGTTGCTTGCCGTTCGCGGACTTGGGGATCCGCCCGCGCGAGGCCACCGCTGGTGGGTCGTCGCGGCGCCGACGCCCGGTCGCGACATAGAACTCGGTGCCGTGTTCGTCGGCGAACTCGGCGGCCCGGTCGAGGTTGTCGGCCGAGCAGTAGCCGGCGTCGGCAAGGACCTGTTCCGGGACCTGCCCGGTGTTCGCGGCGGCCTGCTCGGTCATCGGCATCAGATTGCCGACATCGGCGGCGTTGGTGTTCACGTCGGTGGCCACGATCACCTGGTGGTCCTCGTCGACCACGGCCTGCGCGTTGTAACACTGTCCGAAGGCGCCGTCGCCGGTCAGCATGATCTTCGAGTCCGGGTCGGTGAAGTTACGTTGCGCCTTCGGTTTCGGTGTTGCCTTCTCCGCCGCGGCGGCGCCCGCGCCGGCGGCGGTGTCATCGTCGTCTCCGCGGTCGCGGGCCTTCGTCTCGGCCCGCTCCCGCGCCGCCTGCCGCGCCTCGGCTTCGAGGGCGGCCTTCGCCTCCCGGATCGTCGCCAGCCGGGTTTCGCGGCGCCGCAGCTCCTCGGGCAGCTCGTCGCCGCGCTTATCCCTACCGAACTTCGCGTCTTCGGCCCTGTCGATCCGGTCGGCCTCGGCCAGCAGGGCCGAGACCTCGTCGGCGAGGACCTTCTCCTTTTCCGACATGCGGGCGTAGCTCATCGCCTTGCGTTTGGAGGCGTTCGCCCGCACCTTCGTCCCGTCCAGGGCGACCCGGCCCAGCCGGACCATGCCCGCGGCCTGGCACAACGCCAACGCCTGCACGAACAGGTGTCCGAGCGCGGACAGATGCCGTGTGCGGAACCGGGCGATCGCCCGATAGTCGGGGGCCGCCCCCGCGGCGAGCCACCGGAACGGCACGACATCGGTGCATTTGCGTTCGATCGCCCGAGACGAGCGCACCCCGGTGGTGTATCCGTAGAGCAGGATGCGCACCATCAGCCGCGGATCATAGGGTGGGGCGCCGCGGCCCTCGGTGTAGGCGGCGCGGACCCGGGACAGGTCCAGATGCTCGTCGACCAGCTCGGCGATGAACCGGGCCAGATGCTCGGCAGGCAGCCAGTCGTCGAGCGAGGGCGGCAGCAACAACCCCTGATCCGGGTCGAACGCCCGGAACGTCTTGTCCACCGGCGGCTTCGGCACCCCGAAATCGGGTTCGACCCGCTGCGCAGGGTCTACCTCGAACAACCCACCATCATCGAGATCATCAGGCACGCCCCATCATCTCGCACACCCGACCATCGGCTGAACACCCCGCTCGGCGTGTTACCGACCCACGCTCCTAGCCGTTCACTCGTTCTGAAAAGCCACCGCGGCCCGTGGAGGCCAGAGTTGGCCTGTCGGTGCGTCGCGCTCGCCGTTGTTCCGCGTCAGAGTCCAGGTGTCGGATTCGAGCAGAAAGGCGAACGCGAATGACTGCCATACAAATTGAGGTACCGGAACTGGTACGACCACTGCTCTCGCGGGCCGCGGAGAGCATCTTCGTCGGTGGCAGTGCGAGCGCAGCGGATCAGGGCGGTGAGATCGACACGCTCGATCCCGCGACAGGCGCGCTGTTGACACGGATCGCCGCGGGAACCGCTGCCGATGTGAACCGGGCGGTGACCGCCGCGACAGCCGCCCTGCCGGTCTGGCAGAGTCTCAGCCCGGCGGCACGCGGGCGGGCACTGATGGACCTCGCCACACTCATCGAGGAGAACGCCGAAGAGCTGGCAATTCTCGAAACGCTCGACAACGGCAAACCGATCAACGAGTCCCGCTTCATCGATGTAGGAATCACCGGTGCCGTGTGGCGGTACTACGGCGGCTGGACCACCAAACTCGGTGGTCAGACGCTTCCGGTGTCGCCGCCGGTCGGGGAGGCGTTCGTCTACACCCGCCGCGAACCCCTCGGGGTGATCGGCGCGATCGTGCCGTGGAACTTCCCCCTCATGCTGGCCTCGTGGAAGCTCGCCCCTGCCCTCGCTGCCGGGAACACCGTCGTCCTCAAGCCGTCGGAGATGACGTCGCTGACCGCCCTCCGGTTGGCGGAGCTGGCTATCGAGGCCGGGCTGCCGCCGGGAGTGCTGAACGTGGTGACCGGATACGGAAACGAAGCGGGTCAGGCCCTCCTCGACCACCCGGGCATCGCCAAGATCAGCTTCACCGGCTCGACCGCGACCGGACGTCGCATCGTTGCCGCGAGCGCGGCAGACCTCAAACGGGTCACCCTGGAGCTGGGCGGCAAATCGGCCAATATCGTGTTCCCGGATGCCGATCTGGCTGCGGCAGCTCAAGGCGCACTCGCGGCGATCTTCACCAATCAAGGGCAGGTGTGCTGCGCCGGATCGCGCCTGTTCGTCCACAAGGACGCGCACGACGAGTTGCTCGAGGAGCTCACCGCGGCGGCCGGGGCCATCACGCTCGGTCACGGGCTGGCCGAGGAGAACGACATGGGTCCGCTCATTTCGTCGACGCAGTTGGCGCGGGTGCAGGGCTACGTGGCTTCGGGTATCGAGGAGGGCGCAACGCTGGTCTGCGGCGGAGACCGTCCCGGTGGAGACCTGAGCGATGGTTACTTCCTTCGGCCCACCATCTTGACCGGTGTTCGCGACGAGATGAGCGTCGCCGCCGAGGAGATCTTCGGGCCGGTGCTGTCGGTCTTCACTTTCGAGGACGAGCGTGAGGTCGTGCAACGCGCGAACGCATCGAAGTACGGTCTGGCAGCCGGACTCTGGACCAGTGACCTCAAGCGCGGTCACCGAGTCGCACACGCACTGGAGGCCGGCACCGTGTGGATGAACATGTACAACATGCTCGACCCGGCTGCACCGTTCGGGGGCTACAAGGAATCCGGCTATGGGCGGGATCTCGGCGAGGAAGCCCTGCTCAGCTACACCCAGACCAAATCGGTCTGGGTCAACCTCGACTGAATCCGCCCGGGCACCAGCACAAAACACATTTGGAGAGAAAGCGGTACATCGATGTACAGCACCATGCAGGACTTTCCCTTGACCGTCACGGCAATACTTCGACACGGTACCCACGTCCACGGCGACCGAGTCGTATCCACCGCCACCACGAACGGCCTCCGCACCACCACCTACCGCGAGTTCGGCGCGCGGGTGGCGCAGCTGGCACACGCGCTGCACCGCATCGGTGTCACCGGCGATCAGCGCGTGGCGACCTTCCTCTGGAACAACCAGGAACATCTCGAAACGTACTTCGCGGTGCCGTCGATGGGTGCAGTCCTGCACACGCTCAACATCCGGCTACCCAGCGACCAGATTGCGTACATCGCCAATCAGGCCGAAGACCGAGTGATTATCGTTGATCTGTCGCTAGCGGCTCTGCTGGCCCCGATTCTGCCCCAGTTGCCGACGGTGCATACGGTCGTCGCTACGGGCGAAGGTGATATCGACGCTCTCGTCGCTTCCGGGAAAACGGTAGTGCGCTACGACGACCTGATCTCGGGAGAACCCGTCGAGTACCCGTGGCCGGAACTCGACGAAAACTCTGCAGCTGCAATGTGTTACACCAGCGGAACCACCGGAAACCCGAAGGGTGTGGTGTACAGCCACCGCTCGACGTACCTGCATTCCACCGCGGCGTGCACCATGAACGGGCTCACTATCGGCGAGGGCGATCGCATCCTGCCGGTCGTGCCGATGTTCCATGCCAACGCGTGGGGCCTTCCGTATGCCGCGCTGATGGCGGGCGCCGACCTCCTGCTTCCCGACCGTTTTCTGCAGGCCGATCCGCTGATCGACATGATCGAGACTGGGCGGCCCACAATCGCCGGTGCCGTCCCGACCATCTGGAACGACGTGTTGCAGCGTCTCGATGCCGATCCGGGGCGGGATATCTCCTCGCTGCGGCTCGTCGCGTGCGGTGGTTCGGCGGTCCCCCTCTCCTTGATGCAAGCGTTCGAGGAAAAGTACGGCGTGCCGGTCCTGCAGGCATGGGGGATGACCGAGACATCGCCGCTCGCCGCCCTCGCACGCCCGCCTGCCGACACACCGCCCGAGCAGCGCTGGGCTCTTCGCTCCACACAGGGCCGGGCCGTCTGCGGTGTGGAGGCCCGGATTGTCGACGACCGCGGGGAGGCGCTACCCGAGGACGGTCGGTCGGTGGGTGAACTCGAGGTCCGCGGGCCCTGGATCACCGGCTCGTACTACCAGGACGCCGACACGTCGAAGTTCTCGAACGGATGGCTCAGGACCGGTGATGTCGGCAGGATCGACCCACACGGTTTCATCACTCTCACCGACCGTGCCAAGGACGTGATCAAGTCGGGCGGTGAATGGATATCCTCCGTCGAACTGGAAAATCTGATCATGGGCCATCCCGCGGTCCTGGAGGCTGCTGTGATCGGCGTGCCGGATGAGAAGTGGCAGGAACGACCCTTGGCTGCGGTCGTCGTGAAGCCGGGGGCCCAGGTGTCCGCCGAGGACTTGCGGACGTACCTGCAGGACAAGGTCGTCCGGTGGTGGCTGCCGGAGCGCTGGACATTCATCGATCAGGTGCCGCGCACCAGCGTCGGCAAGTTCGACAAGAAGAATATCCGAGCCAGTTACGCGGAGGAGACGCTCGGCGTAGTCCACGTCCACGAGTGAACCCGGTCGTCCCGTGTCCTGTGAGCCACCGGTGTGGCCACAGGACGCGGGCCTGCGAAGGGATTGTCAGCCGAAGACCTTGATCGCCTGTGCGGGGCACATTGCCGCAGCACGCTGGACCGCCTCGCGGTGTTCCTCGCCCGGATCGGCATCGAGGACCGTCACCTGCGGGTCTTCGTCGAGATCGAAGAAATCGGGAGCTGCAAGCAGGCACTGGCCGTGACCTGCACACAGCTCGAAGTCGACAGTGATATGCATCAGAATCTCTCCAGTCGTTCGGTAGTGAATCACTGACAAGTATTGCCTCACAATGCACATCGGAAACGGTCTGCACGCGCCAGCACTGGCCTTGAAGTGCCATCGCGCACCGGTCAGGAATGCGCAGCACCGCATCGATCGTGTACCGAGCGGCGCGCACCGAAGACACCCACTTGTGTTGGTTTAGGCCCGCAGAGGCCACCATTTGGCCTGCGCGACCATATCGGAGAGCGTTGCGGCACGCGAACATTGAGCGGAACCAATAGGGCGTGATGTGCGCCACACTGTCATCTGAGTTCTCATCGCCCGGATTTGCGAAACCACAGCCCAGCTCATGCCGTGTGAGGACGTACACCGCAAAGGACACATGGATGCCTTACGCGACACAGCGTCTGCGCATCCCGGGGAAGTTGAGGCGGCAAACCGTGGCGCGTGATGCTCGGTCCAATGTCGATGACGCAACTGACATCAATGCTTCACTCATGAGCTCGGGAGGGCATTTGCAATCACCGGACAAGACTCAGGCATCGGAGGCGAGGGGTTTGCAGGCCACGGCCGCGCTGCGTGTGGCGCCCCGGGCGGTGGGCGCTTTCTACGCGACGTCGCTCGAGACGTTTCACTACATGTTCAAGCGGCCGTTCTACCTGAGAGAGTTCCTGTCGCAGGCCTGGTTCATCGCCAGCGTGTCGATCATGCCGGCCCTGTTGATGGCGATCCCCTTCTGCATGATGTTCGTCTATCAGATCAACATCCTGCTCGCCGAGATCGGAGCGGTCGATCTCAGTGGCGCCGGTGCCGGCGTCGCGATCATCCGCGAGATAGGCCCGGTAGTAACAGTTCTGGTCGTAGCGGGCGCGGGATCTACCGCGATCTGTGCCGATCTGGGCTCCCGGACCATTCGCGAGGAAATCGATGCCATGAAGGTTCTCGGCATCGACCCGATCCACCGTCTCTGCGTCCCCCGCGTGCTGGCCTCCACCGTCATCGCGATGTTCCTCAACGGATTGGTGTCCGCGGTCGGTCTCGTCGGCGGTTACATCGCCACCGTGTACATGCAGGGCGCGTCGCCGGGACAGTACGTCACCGCCGTCTCGATCCTTACCGGGCTCGGAGATTTCGCCGTCAGCGAGATCAAGGCGGCGGTGTTCGGGATGCTCGCCGGTCTGGTTGCCTGCCACCTCGGACTGAATGTCCGCGGCGGCCCGAAGGGAGTGGGAGACGCCGTCAACCAGACGGTGGTCTTCAGCTTCCTCCTGCTGTTCCTCGCGAATTCGATCATCACCACCTTGACTTTGCACTGAACACGATCGAACAACTGACAGAAGCCGCACGATAAGGACGACGGGAATCTCGTGTCGAAATCCAGCAAGTCTTCGGGGGTCCGGAGAACCGGCGCAGTCGCGATCAAAGCGATCGATGCACCGGTCAGCCATCTCGAGGAGATGGGCAGACAGCTCTCTTTCTACAGCCACACGATCGCCTCGATCCCACGCACGTTTCGGCGTTACCGCGCCGAGACGGTCCGCCTCCTCGCAGAAGTGAGCATGGGCACCGGAGCCCTCGCCGTGATCGGCGGCACCCTCGTGGTCGTCTCTATGCTGACTGCCGCGGTGGGCTACGAGGTCGGCCAGCAGGGCGCGACCTCCCTCGGACGAATCGGTATCGGAGCCCTGTCCGGCTTCATCTCCGCGTTCTTCAACACCCGCGAAGCGATTCCGGTAATCGCAGGTATCGCGTTGACGGCGACCGTAGGAGCCGGTTTCACGGCACAGCTCGGCGCCATGCGCGTGAGCGAAGAGATCGACGCGATGGAAACAATGTCGATCCCTTCCCTCCCCTACCTGGTCACCACCCGGGTGATGGCCGGGGTGATTGCGGTGATCCCGCTGTACTCGGTCGCATTGTTCATCGGCTACGCCGCCACCCAATTGGTCACCGTCTACATGGTCGGGCAAGCCGAGGGTACGTTCTGGCACTACTTCGACGTCTTCCTGGTGCCCAGCGACGTGATCTGGTCTGCGGTCAAGGTGCTGGCCATGTCCGTGGTCGTGATGTGCGTGCACTGCTATCACGGGTACAACGCCAGCGGGGGCCCCGCGGGTGTGGGTGTCGCGGTCGGTCGAGCAGTTCGAACGTCGCTGATTTCCATCATGGTCATCGACCTACTCATCGGTATCGCCGTCTACGGTGGCACCGCCGGAGCAGTAAGGGTGTCGGGCTGACATGAGTGGACATCTGGCAGAACGCAGCCGCAAGGCTTACGTCGCACTCGGCCTCGTCCTGGTCGTACTGGGGGCCTTGGCGACAGCCACCTCGATCGCCGTCTACCGGGGAAGCTTCACCTCGGCCATCCCGGTCAAGCTCTACTCCGCGCGCGCCGGGTTGATGCTCGAAGCCGGATCGGATGTCAAGATGCGCGAGGTCGTCGTCGGCCGCGTCACCGAAGTGGAGCTGGTCGACGGACAGGCCGAGATCTCCATGGACATCGACAAGAACCGCGCACAATCCATTGCCGCGAACGTCTCGGCGGCAATCGATCCCACAACCCTGTTCGGTCGCAAATTCGTCAGCCTCCGTCAACCGGAATCACCCTCTGCGGAACCGATCTCGGCAGGAACGGTACTCTCGACCGGTCAGGTGGCAACAGAGGTGAACGATCTGCTCGAGTCGTTGGTGACCGTGCTGCGCACCGTGGAGCCGGAAAAGGTCAACGGATCACTGAACGCGTTGGCGACCTCGCTGCACGGTCGCGGCGACCCGCTCGGCAACACGATGGTCGAGCTCAACACCTACCTGTCGAGCTTCAACGACAGTCTTCCCACGTTGCAGCGCGACCTGGTGCAGGGCGCGCAGACCACCGACATCCTGGCGGCCGCGACTCCGGATGTGATGAAGACCGTCGATCATGTGAGCACAACGGCGACGACCATCACCGAACACCAGAACCAGTTCGCAGCGTTTCTCCTCAGCTTCACCAGTTTCGGCAACAGCGGCCGCTCCTTCTTCGAGGCAAGCGGAACACCACTTACCGAGTCGCTGTCCTCATTGGCACCGACCACCGAACTGCTGGCCGAACGGGCGCCGACACTGCCCTGCCTGGTCGAGAGCCTGGCCCAGACCAACTCCTACCTCGAAAGAACAGTCGGGGGCAGTGACATGCCCGGATTGAACATCCTCAGCACCCTGCTGATGGGGGATCCTCCCTACACGAATCCGGCCAACCTCCCCGTCGTGCGGGCGGACGGGCCGGTCGCCTGCTACGACTCGTCCAAGCCGCAGGGCCACACCGACTTCGACGACGGAAGCGGCGCATACCGATCCGCGCGTACCCCCATGGATCTGATCGGCAACCCCTTCACGCAGTTGTTCACCGGAGGTCTGCGATGACCAAGAGTTCGCCAGCCCTGAAATTGCTGATCTTCGTGTTGGTGACGACATTGACCGGATTCGGTGTGGCGACGGTGGTCGGAAACCTCCGCTTCGGCAGCACGAACACCTACAGCGCGGTGTTCTCCAGCGCATCCGGGCTCGGGAACGGAGAGGATGTCCGTGTCGCAGGAGTGCCTATGGGCAAGGTCACCGATGTCTCGCTCAATCCCGACGGCACGGCACTGGTCACATTCTCCCTGTCCACCGAGCGGCCTCTCACCGCCGCAACCGAGGCGAAGATCAAGTACAAGAACCTGATCGGCGACCGGTATGTCGACCTGGCCCAGGGTGCATTCGATCCGCGCGCACTCGATGGCCCCATCCCGCTCGAGCAGACCACTGCGGCCTTGGATCTCGACCAGGTCGTCAACGGTTTCCGGCCCCTTCTCCAGGGGCTCGATCCCGATCAGACCAACCAACTGTCGACCTCGTTGATCCAGGTACTCAACGGCCAGGAGGCAAGTATCAGCCAATTGATCTCGCAGATCGGTACTTTCACCAATGCACTCGCCGACCGTGATCAGGCCATCGGTCAGGTGATCTCGAACTTCAACACAGTGCTCGGCACCGTCAACACCCGCCGGGACCAGTTCGCGGCCCTCGTCGATCAACTGCAGCAGTTGGTCGCCGGCCTCAACGGGGACCGGGACTTGATCAGTCATTCGCTGGGACAGATCGACGACGTCACCAAGACGATAGGCGA
>NZ_JBAQEO010000537.1:0-2424 GCF_049286785.1 Rhodococcus sp. (in: high G+C Gram-positive bacteria)
GAGCAGGATCCTCGGTTCGAGCTGGGCGAACCGGTCGCGGGCGCCGTCGGTGGAGTATTCCTGGGCACAGGATGCCCAGACCGCGCCGACTGCTGCCGAGGCGAGAAGGCCGATCACGGCGGCGGGGATGTTGGGTACGTAGGCGACGATCCGATCACCGGGTTCGACGCCCTGCTCGCGGAACCAGTGGGCCAGGGCCCCGACGCGGAGTCGCAGTTCGTTCCAGGTCAGGGTAGTGAGCGCGCCGTCCTCGCTGAGCGATTCGATGGCGGCGCCCTCCGAACGGTGTGCGAGGGCGTTGGCCGCATAGTTGGTCGTGGCGCCGGCGAACCACCGCGCATGCGGCATGCCGTCGTGGGCGTCGAGTACGCGGTCCGGTTCGCTGATGTCGAGATCGAAGAAGTCGCGGATCGACGTCCAGAACCCGGCGAGATCGGTGACCGACCATTGCCACAGCTGGCGGTATCCGTCGAACCGACGATTGTGCTCGCGTTGCAGGTAGTCGAGGTAGGCGGTGAGCCGGGACTGCGCGGTGAACTCGGGGGAGGGCACCCACAGGGCGCCCTCCCGATGGGTCGAGTCAGCCCGCATCGTGTGCACCGGTCATGTGCGCGGCCAGGTCTTCGGGCATGACGAACGATGGCGGCGGCGGCGGTCCCCAGTTGAACAGGCTCTTGGCGCCGTCCCAGATCCCCGGCTCCCACAGCGCGTCGTCGACGATGCAGTCGATATCGGAGTAGTACTCGGAGAAATTGCCGGCCGGGTCCTTCAGGTACCAGAAGAAGTTCGAGCCGACGTGGTGGCGGCCGAGGCCCCACACGTGCCGGTTCGGGTCCTTCTCGAGCATGGACATCGCACCCCGGCCGACCTCGTCGATGTCGTCGACCTGCCACGCGGTGTGGTGCAGGAAGTTCACCGGGGCCTGCTGGACGAGGATGTTGTGGTGGTCGGTCGAGCACCGCATGAACGCGGCAATGGAGGGCACCACGTCGCTGATCTTCAGCCCGATGCCGTCGGTGAAGAACTTCTGCGTGGCAGCCTGGTCGGTGGACCCGATCACCAGGTGCCCGAGGTTGCGGGGACGGACCCGCTCCTCGCGCAGGATCCCCGGGGCCCGGCCGTCGGGGCGGTCGATGCGGCCCGGACCGTTGTACGGGGTGGCCGAGGTCGGTTTCTGAACCAGGTGCGGCATCACCTCGACCACGGCTTTGAACCCGGCGATCGGTTCGAGGGCTTCGACGCGGCCGTCGCCGGCCGTGCATGCCAGATCCAGGTTCTGGATCTGGCGGGCGATCCGGTCGATGTCGTCCTGGTCTTCGGCGCCGATGGTGACCTCGAGGACCTGGCGGCGCGGAGCGTGGACCAGCCGCAGTTGTTCCCCGCCGTCGACGGTGGCGAAGCGGTTGTCTCCCAGGGGGGTGAGCCCGAAATCCTCGTAGTAGGCGGCGGTCTGGTCGACGTTGGGGACGCCGATGGTTACAGATCCTAGTCGGTGGAGTGCCATGGTGTGCTCCTGTCAGGATTCGTCGGTCGGCGGGTAAGGGGTGCCGGTGCGGCAGGTGGAGGTGATGGTTCCGATGCCCTCGACCCGGGTTTCGAGGATGTCGCCGTTGCGGAGGAACACCGGGGGTTTGCGGGCTCCGCCGACGCCGGACGGGGTGCCGGTGAAGATCAGATCGCCGGGCAGCAACGGCAGGATCGCCGACAGCTTCGCCACGATCTGCGGCACGGAGAAGATCAGATCGTCGGTGCGTCCGTCCTGCATGATCTGCCCGTTGATCGAGCATCCGCTCCCGAGATCGTCGCGATGATCGAGTTCGTCGGGGGTGACGATCCACGGCCCGGTCGGGGAGAAACCGGGGAAGGACTTGCCCAGGCTGAACTGCGGGGCCGGGCCGATCAGCTGGCGGGTGCGCTCGGAGATGTCCTGACCGACAGTCAGCCCGGCGATGTGGTCCCACGCCGCGGACTCGGGTACCCGGTAGCTGTAGCGTCCGACGACGGCGACCAGTTCGGCCTCGAAGTCCACTGTGTCCGTCGGCAGTTCGAGCACGGTATCCGGTCCGGTGACCGAGCTGGGGAACTTGGTGAACACTGCGGGCTCGGTCGGCTCGTCCAGGCCACTCTCGCGGGCGTGCTCGGCGTAGTTGAGTCCGATCGCGAAGACCTGCCGAGGCTGCGGGGAGGGTGCCTCGAGTTTGCTGCGGTCGAGTTCGAAGCCCTCGGTCAGGTTGACGGTCTGCGCCCATTCAACGAACTCGTCCCACTCGCCGTAGATCCGGTTCGGTTCGTCGGCGAACTTGCCGTTGCTGGCGTCGGCGACGTAGACGGCGCGGGTGCCGTCGGTGACGACGGCCCGGCCTGCGAAGTTGGCGAATTTCACTGCTGTGCTCCCAAGTCGGTCGTGGCCAGGATGCGTTCGAG
>NZ_JBAQEO010000538.1:0-13338 GCF_049286785.1 Rhodococcus sp. (in: high G+C Gram-positive bacteria)
GTCTGAATGTTCGGGTTCCAGCGACGATTGGTACGCCGGTGCGAGTGCGAGACCGACTTACCGAAGCCGGGCCCCTTGGCGCATACGTCGCAGACGGCAGCCATAGTCGCGAACTCCTTCAAGATAGTGAACTGTGAATTTAGCCCGCCTCGTGCACGCAGGCCACATTGATCGTGGCCCTTACGAGGCAACCGCTCAAGAGTAGCCGTTCGAGGTCGGAATGGCCAAACCCGGGTCGGACAGCTTGCACCCCAGGGCTGCAGATCCGCCGCCGACTAGTCTGACGGAAGCTCCCATTCCCCTTCCGGAGAGGACGACAGTGGCCCCGATCCCACCACCGATGGACGGTCGCGTCCTCGAATTGTGGGCGCGCACCGCGGTGGAGGGCCTCGAATCACGGTGCGATGAGATCAACAGCCTCAACGTGTTTCCCATCCCGGATGCCGACACCGGCACCAATCTCTTGTTCACGATGCGGGCGGCGCTGCAGGCGATCGACGAGTACGCGGGGGACGATCGCGGAGCGCGGGATGTGCGACAGGTGGCGATAGCGCTCGCCCGCGGCGCGGTTGCCGGGGCCCGCGGGAACTCGGGTGTCATCCTCTCCCAGGTGCTGCGCGGGATCGCCGAGGCCGCCGTCGAAGGCACGGTGGACACCAGGACCGTGCGGAGCGGACTGCTCATGGCCACCAACCTGGTGACCGACGCGGTGAGCTACCTGGTGGAGGGGACCATCGTCACGGTCCTGCGGTGCGCCGCCGATGCTGCCGCGGAGTTCCCGGACGAGACGCCGCTCGCCCGGACCGCTCATGCCGCCGCGGACGCTGCGGCGGAGGCGCTCGCCCGCACCCCGTCCCAGCTCGACGCTCTGGGTACGGCGGGCGTGGTGGACGCCGGTGGTCTGGGTCTTCTCATCATCCTCGACGCCCTCGTCACCGTGGTCACGGGCGAGCCGCCGTCTCGGGCGCCCGTCGCGCTCCACGTCCCGCGGCGGCTGCCTGCGGCCGACGGCGCGCGGACACCGGGCGATCGGCCGGTGCCCGTCCTGCAGGAGTCCGGCCGGAGCAGTCCCGCCCCGCACGGTGGTATCGCTGCGCGTTGCGGTGGCGAGGAGTCGGAGCAGGATTTCGAGGTGATGTATCTGGTCGCAGATTCCGACGACGACCGGATCGCACAGTTGCGGGCCGGACTGGAGGATCTGGGCGATTCCGTCGTCATCGTCGGTGACGGGCGCGGCGGCTGGTCGGTGCACGTGCACTGCTCGGAGGCCGGACCGGCGGTCGAGGCCGGGCTGGCGGCCGGCCGCGTCCACGGCATCCGTATCACGAGCTTTCTCGTCGAGGCGCGTGACCAAGGCCTCCTCATCCCGCCGGTGCGGATCCGGCCCGACCGGGGCGAACGCGGAATCGTCGCGGTCGTGGCGGGAGACGGGGCGGCGGAGTTGTTCTCGAGTGAAGGTGCCACCGTTCTGCGCTGCGACGACGAACCCGTTACGCGAGCTCAGCTTCTGGGTCTGATCAGGCAAGTAGGGCTGGCGCAGGTGTTGGTGCTTCCCAACGGTGCCCTGTCGGCGCAGGAACTCGTCGCTGTGAGCGCCGCCGCCCGCGACGCTCGGCACGAGGTGTTCCTGCTCGCCACATCGTCGATGGTGCAGGGGTTGGCCGCGCTCGCCGTGCACGACTCCGGGCGGCAGGCGATCGACGACGCCTTCACCATGTCGGAAGCGGCGGCCGCCACCAGGTGGGGGTCGCTGCGCATCGCCCGCGAACGCGCTCTCACCTATGTGGGGACCTGCGAGCCCGGTGACGGGATCGGACTGATGGGTCACGAGGTGATCGTCATCGAATCCGACGCTGTTTCCGCAGGTAGAAGGCTCGTCGACCTCGTTCTCGGTGCGGGCGGGGAATTGGTGACGCTCCTGATGGGGGCGGAAGCACCGGAGGGGCTCGAGAAGGAACTGGCCGATCACATCTCGCACCGCCACCCCGGCGTCGAGGTGATGATCTATCACGGCAGGCAGCCGGGAGATCTACTGCAACTCGGGGTGGAATGAGGGATTCGATGGCCACACTCGCCGACCGGCTCGATCATGTGCTGGGAAAGAAGACTGCCGACGCGCTGGACACGGCGTTCGACATCCGCACCGTCGAGGATCTGCTACGGCACTACCCGCACCGGTACGCGTCGCAGGGCCGCGAGCTCGCGGAAAAGGACCCGCCGGAGGGCGAGCACATCACGATCATCGCGCAGGTGACGTCTGCGGCGGTCGTGAAGATGAAGAACCGTCCGGGCAGCATGCTCAAGGTCGTCCTGTCCACCGATACACAGAGCGTCGACGTCACCTTCTTCAACCCCCAGAAGGTGAAGCACGTGATCAAGCCCGGCGTGCGGGCGATGTTCTCCGGAACGGTGAAGTACTTCCGGGGAAAGTGGAGTCTCACGCATCCCAGCTATCTGATCCTGCCCGAGCCGCGTCCCGGGAGCGAGAGCCCGGTGGTGAAGGTGGGGCAGGTCAAGGGGGCCGGTGCGCTCGCCGAAATCGCCCGGGCGTCGCAGGAACCGGGAGCCGGTGTGGACATGGCGGTGTTCGACCGCGCGCTCATTCCGCTGTATCCGGCCACCCGTGAAGTGGAGAGCTGGACGATCATGAAGTGCGTCCGGCAGGTGCTCGACCAGCTCGATCCGGTCGAGGACCCCTTGCCCGACGAGATCCGCCGCGAGCGGAACCTGGAGGGACTGGACGAGGCCCTGCGTTCGGTGCATCTTCCGGACACGCGTGACGACGTGGAGAGGGCCCACGACCGGCTGCGCTTCGACGAGGCGGCCGCGCTGCAACTGGTTCTCGCCCGCCGCCGCTACGACAACGCCGAACGCACCGCGCCCCCGTGTCCGCCCGTGCCCGGGGGAATAGCGGACGAGTTCGAGAGCAGGCTGCCGTTCCAGCTGACCGACGGCCAGCACGCCGTCGCCGACGAGATCGCCGCAGACCTCGCGCGGCCTCACCCGATGAGCAGGCTGCTGCAGGGTGAGGTGGGGTCCGGCAAGACGATCGTCGCCTTGCGGGCGATGCTGCAGGTGGTCGATGCCGGCTACCAGTGCGCGCTGCTCGCACCCACCGAGGTGCTCGCCACCCAGCACGCACGATCCCTGCGGGCGATGCTCGGCCCACTCGCCACGGCAGGCGAACTCGGCGCACACGAGAAAGCGACGCGGGTGGCACTGCTGACCGGGTCGATGCCCATCGCCGCCAAACGCGCGGCCCTGAACGAAGCGATCACCGGCGACGCCGGAATCGTTATCGGCACGCACGCCCTCATCCAAGACAATGTCGGATTCTTCAACCTCGGGATGGTGGTGGTCGACGAACAGCACCGCTTCGGTGTCGAGCAGCGCGACAGGCTGCGGTCGAGGGCACGTGAGGGCCTGAGTCCGCATCTGCTGGTGATGACGGCCACGCCGATCCCGCGCACCATCGCGATGACCGTCCTCGGTGATCTCGAGGTGTCCACGTTGCGTCAGCTTCCGATGGGCCGGTCGCCGATCAAGAGCAGCGTCGTGCCTGCCACCCGGAAACCGCAGTGGGTGACCCGGGCGTGGGAACGGATACGGGAGGACGTCGCGGCGGGGCGCCAGGCCTACGTTGTGTGTTCGCGGATCGGGGACGGCGAGAAGGGCGACGGCGAGGACACGTTCGACGAGAAGGCCCCCGAGACAAAATCCGCGGTCGAGGTATTCGACGAGCTGCGCGCCAGTATCCTGCCGGACCTGCGCATCGGCCTGTTGCACGGCCGGCTGCCCGCCGACGAGAAGGACGCTGTGATGCGCGACTTCACAGCCGGTGACATCGACGTCCTCGTCTGCACCACGGTCGTGGAGGTGGGAGTCGACGTACCGAACGCCACGATCATGGTGATCCTGGACGCCGATCGATTCGGTGTCAGTCAGTTGCATCAGCTCCGCGGGCGTGTGGGCCGAGGAAAGCATCAGGGGTTGTGCATTTTCGTGACGGAGATGAATCCCGGCGCACCGGCGTTCGAAAGGCTGTCGAACGTGGCCTCGACCAACGACGGTTTCGAGCTTGCGCAACTCGACCTCGAGACCCGGCGGGAGGGCGACATCCTGGGCGCGGCGCAGTCGGGGACCACCACGACACTGCGTTTGCTGTCACTGCTCGGGCACGAGGAGGTCATCGCGGCAGCGGCGGAATTCGCGCGTTCGGTCATCGCGGAGGATCCGGGCCTCGAACACCATCCGGGCCTGGCGGCGATGGTCACCTCGGCACTCGATGCCGACCGCATCGAGTTTCTGGAAAAAACGTGAGAACTGACTTGCGATTCGCAAGATCTTCGCCGTTCTGTTTCGAACCTGTTGCAGAATTCGCACACGTCAGAGGCACCTTTGTGAAGTCCGCGAAAGATCTTGAATACTGGGATGCCGTTTCTCCGAGGCTGTCGGCGACAAGGTAGTTTGCTCCAATGTTCTCCAAAGTCCTGGTCGCCAACCGTGGCGAAATTGCGATCCGTGCCTTCCGCGCCGCCTACGAACTAGGTGCCGGAACTGTCGCGGTGTTCCCGTACGAGGATCGGAACTCGATCCACCGTCTCAAGGCCGACGAGAGTTATCAGATCGGCGAGAAAGGTCACCCGGTTCGGGCATATCTCTCGGTCGACGAGATCGTCTCCGCCGCAAAGCAGGCCGGTGCCGACGCCATCTACCCCGGTTACGGCTTCCTCTCCGAGAACCCGGACCTCGCCGCCGCGTGTGCGGAGGCGGGCATCACGTTCGTCGGTCCGTCCGCCGCGGTTCTCGAGCTGACCGGCAACAAGGCGCGCGCGATCGCTGCCGCCAAGGCGGCGGGACTTCCCGTTCTGGCGTCGTCCGCGCCGTCCGCAGACGTGGACGAATTGCTGGCCGCGGCCGAGACCATGGAGTTCCCGATCTTCGTCAAGGCCGTCGCCGGCGGCGGTGGCCGGGGCATGCGCCGTGTCGCGGAGCGAAGCCAGCTGAAGGAGTCCATCGAGGCTGCGGCCCGGGAGGCAGAGTCCGCGTTCGGTGACCCCACCATGTTCCTCGAGCAGGCGGTCATCGATCCCCGGCACATCGAGGTCCAGATCCTGGCGGACGGTCAGGGCAACGTCATCCACCTCTTCGAGCGCGACTGTTCGCTCCAGCGTCGCCACCAGAAGGTGATCGAGCTGGCTCCGGCCCCGAACCTGTCCGAGGAGCTTCGCGCGAAGATCTGCGCGGACGCGGTCGCATTCGCGAAGGAGATCAACTACTCCTGCGCGGGCACGGTGGAGTTCCTGCTGGACACGCGGGGACACCATGTGTTCATCGAGATGAACCCGCGTATCCAGGTCGAGCACACCGTCACCGAAGAGGTGACCGATGTCGATCTCGTGCAGTCCCAGCTGCGGATCGCATCGGGGGAGTCCCTCGACGATCTGGGCCTGACCCAGGACAAGATCACGTTGCGCGGGGCGGCGTTGCAGTGCCGCATCACCACCGAGGATCCGGCCAACGGTTTCCGGCCCGACACCGGCCGTATCACCGGCTACCGGACCCCGGGCGGGGCGGGAATCCGGCTCGACGGCGGCACGTCGGTGGGCGCGGAAGTGTCCGCCTATTTCGATTCGATGCTCGTCAAGCTCACCTGCCGGGGCCGCGACCTCGAAAGCGCGGTCGCCCGGGCCCGGCGTGCGGTGGCGGAGTTCCGTATCCGAGGCGTGTCGACGAACATTCCGTTCCTGCAGGCCGTGCTCGACGATCCGGATTTCCGCGCCGGGCGTGTCACGACATCGTTCATCGAGGAACGCCCGCAGTTACTCACGCTGCGTTCCTCCGCGGATCGCGGCACCAAGATCCTGAGCTATCTGGCCGACGTGACGGTCAACAAGCCGCACGGTGAGCGGCCTTCCGCCGTGTACCCGCAGGACAAGCTGCCGCAGATCGATCTGACGACGCCGCCGCCGGACGGCAGCCGGCAGAAGCTGCTGGCGCTCGGGCCCGAGGGGTTCGCGAGAGCGCTGCGTGACCAGAAGGCCCTTGCCGTCACCGAGACCACGTTCCGGGACGCACACCAGTCGCTGCTCGCCACCCGAGTACGCACCAGTGGGCTACTCGACGTGGCCGGGCATGTGGCGCGCATGACGCCCGAGTTGCTCTCGATCGAGGCCTGGGGCGGGGCCACGTACGACGTGGCGCTGCGCTTTCTGCACGAGGACCCGTGGTACCGCCTGGCCGCACTGCGCGAGGCCGTCCCCAACATCTGCCTGCAGATGCTGCTGCGCGGTCGCAACACCGTCGGGTACACGCCGTACCCCGAGGAGGTGACCCGCGCATTCGTGGACGAGGCCGCGGCCACCGGCATCGACATCTTCCGGATCTTCGACGCCCTCAACAATGTCGATCAGATGCGCCCCGCCATCGACGCCGTTCGTGAGACCGGAACCGCGGTCGCCGAGGTGGCGCTCTCGTACACCGGCGACCTGTCGAACCCGAAGGAGAATCTCTACACCCTCGACTACTACCTGCGGCTCGCCGAGGAGATCGTCGAGGCGGGCGCCCACATCATCGCGATCAAGGACATGGCGGGACTGCTCCGTGCTCCGGCGGCGGCAACCCTGGTCACCGCGCTGCGCAAGAACTTCGACCTGCCGGTGCATGTACACACCCACGACACACCGGGCGGTCAGCTCGCAACGTATCTGGCCGCATGGCAGGCAGGTGCGGACGCCGTCGACGGCGCATCCGCCGCGATGGCCGGCACCACCAGCCAGCCTGCGCTCTCCGCGATCGTGGCCGCAGCCGCGCACTCCGAGCACGACACCGGACTGGATCTGCAGGCGGTGTGCGATCTGGAACCCTACTGGGAGGCGCTGCGCAAGGTCTACAAGCCGTTCGAGTCGGGACTCCCGGCTCCCACCGGGCGTGTCTACACCCACGAGATTCCCGGTGGTCAGCTGTCGAACCTGCGCACGCAGGCCGTTGCGCTGGGTCTGGGCGACAGGTTCGAGGAGGTCGAGGCGAAGTATGCGGCCGCAGACCGTCTGCTGGGCCGCCTCGTCAAGGTGACTCCGTCGTCGAAGGTCGTCGGTGACCTCGCGCTGCACCTGGTCGGTTCCGGCGCGTCCACCGCCGAATTCGCCGAGAACCCCGCGAAATTCGACATCCCCGACTCGGTTATCGGCTTTCTGCGCGGTGAACTGGGCACCCCGCCCGGCGGCTGGCCCGAACCGTTCCGGACCAGGGCGCTCGAGGGTCGCGGCGCGGCAAAGCCGGAGGTGGCACTCACCCCCGACGACGAGAAGGCGCTGGAGGGTAGCTCCGAAGAGCGGCGCGGCACCCTGAACCGGTTGTTGTTCCCCGGCCCGACGAAGGAGTTCCTCGAGCATCAGGAGAAGTTCGGCGACACGTCACAGCTCTCGGCCAACCAGTTCTTCTACGGACTGCGGCGCGGCGACGAACACCGAGTCCGGCTGGCGCAGGGTGTCGAACTTCTCATCGGCCTCGAGGCGATTTCCGAGCCCGACGAGCGTGGTTATCGCACCGTCATGTGCATCCTCAACGGGCAGTTGCGGCCGGTGTCGGTTCGTGATCGGTCGATCTCGAGCGAAGTGCCCGCCGCGGAGAAGGCGGACAAGAGCAATCCCGGACACGTCCCGGCGCCGTTCGCCGGTGTCGTCACTCTGGCCATATCCGAAGGTCAGAAGATCGAGGCGGGAGACACTCTCGCCACCATCGAGGCCATGAAGATGGAAGCAGCCATCACCGCACCACGAAGCGGCACCGTCAGTCGCGTGGCGATCGGTTCGGTCCAGCAGGTCGAGGGTGGCGATCTGCTCGCCGTCATCGCCACGGGGGAGTCCGCGGCCGAGTGACGGGCATCCGATGACTCGCATCATCGCGGGACTCGCGGGCGGTCGGCGCCTGCGAGTCCCGCCGAGCGGCACCCGACCGACGTCCGACCGGGTGCGCGAGGCGTTGTTCAGCGCCCTGAACAGCCGGATGGATCTCGAAGGCGCATCGGTGCTCGACCTGTATGCAGGATCGGGCGCCCTTGGGCTGGAAGCACTCTCGCGTGGGGCGGAGCGAGTGGTCCTCGTCGAGTCCGATGCCAAGGCGGTCGGCGTTATCTCGGGCAACATCAACGCGGTGGGCTTACCGGGCGCGGAGGTGCGCGGCGCGCCGGTGGCCTCCATCCTTGCGGGCACCGCCGATCGCGAATACGACCTCGTGCTCGCCGATCCGCCTTACGCTGTGGACGACGCGGCGATACAGGACATTCTGATTTCTCTGAGGAAGCACGGCTGGGTCGGCGACGGGTCCGTCGTGGTGCTCGAGCGTTCGTCCCGGTCGCCCGAGACCGTGTGGCCCGAGGGGTTCGCTCCGGTGAAGGCGAGGAGATACGGCGAGGCTCGCATCGAATGGGCAACCTGCTACGGTCTGGACTCATGACTGGTGCTGTGTGCCCCGGATCCTTCGACCCCGTGACCAATGGCCACCTGGACGTCATCGGCAGAGCTGCGGCGCAGTTCGACGAGGTGATCGTCACGGTGATGGTCAACAAGAGCAAGCGCGGATTGTTCACCGTCGACGAGCGGATCGAAATGCTCGAGGACGCGACGTCCGAACTGCCGAATGTCCGTGTCAGTTCCTGGCACGGGCTGCTCGTGGATTACGCCAAGCAGCAGGGCGTCACGGCGATCGTGAAGGGCCTGCGCGGCGCCAACGACTTCGATTACGAGCTGCAGATGGCGCAGATGAATCAGAAGCTCACCGGTGTCGACACCCTCTTCATCCCGACCAACCCCACCTACAGTTATCTGTCGAGTTCGCTCGTCAAGGAAGTCGCCACCTTCGGCGGTGACGTGACCGGAATGCTGCCGGAGAAGGTGCACGCCCGGCTGCTCGAGCGGATAGCCGAACGGGCCGCCGAAAACAGCTGATCTCCGACACACCCTCTGACGCAACACGCCCGCGGGCTCCCATCCGGCAGACTTGTCACGGACGGGCTGTGCCGATGTCGTGAAGCGGATGTCGGGGACCACCTCGGGGCCGGCCCGGCGACATCACGAATGATTGGGGTTGCTTGTGTATCGGGTATTCGAGGCGCTCGACGAGCTCGTCGCGATTGTCGAAGAGGCACGCGGTGTGCCCATGACCGCGGGCTGCGTCGTCCCGCGCGGTGACGTTCTCGAACTGCTCGACGACGTGCGCGATGCGATTCCCGGTGAGCTCGACGACGCGCAGGACGTGCTCGACCACCGCGACAAGCTGGTCGGCGACGCCCGCGACAATGCGGAGAAGACCATCGCCGGCGCCAACGCCGAGGCCGGCTCCACGATCGAGAACGCCCGTGAAGACGCCGACCGGCTGCTCGCCGATGCGAAAGCTCAAGCAGACCGGATGGTCGCGGAGGCGCGTACGCACGCACAGCAACTGGTCGAGGATGCCCGCGCCGAAGCCGAGGACTCGATCGCGGAGGGCAGGCGTGAGTACGACAGTGTGACGGGTCGGGCGCGTGCGGAGGCGGACCGGATGATCGAGTCCGGCAAGTCGTCGTACGAGCGTGCGGTGGCGGAGGGCGCCGCGGAGCAGGAGCGCCTCGTGTCCCAGACGGAGGTCGTCCTGGCTGCCAACGCCGAATCCGCCCGGCTGATCGATGCCGCGCACGCGGAGTCCGATCGTCTGCGTTCGGAATGTGACCTGTACGTCGATACGAAGCTCGCGGAGTTCGAGGAGTTCCTCGGCGGGACCCTCCGGTCCGTGGGGCGTGGGCGACAGCAGCTGCGCACGGGATCCGGCGTTCCCGATTACGCCTCCGACTACGGAGTGGACGAAAGGCGCGCGGAGCGGCGCCGCTGATCTCCGTACGCGCGGAGCGGCGCCGCTGAACTCCGGAACGGAGGGTCCCGGCGGTTTGGATCCGTGCCGCGAATTGCGTATCGTTGAGTGGTTGCCCTTTGTCGTTCCCCTTCTGTGAAAGTGACGTGTGTTGTCCTCCCATCGCCACAGGCCATCGCGTTCCCGCCGGGACGCGGATTTCGTGCTGGACACGGTCAAGCTCGGCCGGCGTCCCGGTTCGATGCACACCGTGGAGAGAGTGGTGGCCGCGCCGCAGCGAATCGGCCTCGAACTCATCGCGATCGAGGAGGGGGCGGAGATCGAACTCGATCTCCGACTGGAGGCCGTTTCCGAAGGTGTCCTGGTTACCGGCACGCTCCGTGCCCCGACCGTGGGTGAATGCTCGAGATGTCTCGAACCGTTCTCCGACAGTGTGGACCTGTACCTCACGGAGTTGTTCGCTTATCCGGACAGTGCCACGGAGGAGACCACTGACGAGGACGAGGTGTATCGCGTCGTGGACGACGAGATCGATCTCGAACCCGTCATCATCGACGCCGTCGGTCTCGCTCTCCCGCTGCGGCCTCTCTGCAGTGAGGATTGCGAAGGATTGTGTCCAGAATGTGGCGTTCGCCTGGCGATTGCCGAATCTGGGCATGGGCATGACATACTGGATCCTCGCTGGGCTGGTCTTGCAGCCAAATTTGGCGTGGAATCAGACCGCAGCAACAAACTCGAGAACACCGATCTTGTGAACAACGAAGCCGAGGAGAAGTAGAAGTGGCTGTCCCCAAGCGCAAAATGTCGCGATCCAACACCAGGTCGCGTCGCAGCCAGTGGAAGACCACTGTGCCCACCCTCGTCACCTGCCCTAACCGTGGGTGCGGCGAGAAGACGCTGCCCCACATCGCGTGCCCCTCGTGCGGCACATACAAGGGCCGCCAGGTCACAGCAGCCGTCTAACTCCGAGGCGTTGTGACGAGCGACATCAGTACTGAATCCGACGGCGGCGAGGAGGACCATGCGTCCCTCCTCGCCGCCCTCGGCGTTGATATCGAGCCTGCACTGCTCACTCTGGCATTGACTCATCGCTCGTATGCGTACGAGAACGGTGGCCTGCCGACCAACGAGCGGCTCGAGTTTCTCGGGGACTCCGTTCTGGGAATCACCGTTACCGAGAACCTCTACCTTTCGCATCCGGACAAGTCGGAAGGCGATCTCGCGAAGATTCGCGCGAGCATCGTCAACATGCATGCCCTCGCGGAGGTGGCTCGTACACTGGGCGACGGTGGCCTCGGTGCGCACCTGCTGCTCGGCAAGGGCGAAGTGCAGACCGGTGGACGCGACAAGCCGAGCATCCTCGCTGACGGCATGGAGTCGATCCTGGGTGCCATTCATCTACAGCACGGCATCGACACGGCGCGGCGCGTCGTACTCGACCTCTTCGACGATCTGCTGCAGCGGGCTCCGCGTCTGGGTGCAGGCCTGGACTGGAAGACGAGTCTGCAGGAACTCACGGCCGAGCGTGGTCTCGGTGTTCCGTCGTACGAGATCACCGCGACCGGTCCCGATCACGACAAAGAGTTCACGGCAACGGTTCTCGTCGCGGGCATGCCTCGTGGTGTCGGCATCGGCCGCTCCAAGAAGGAGGCCGAGCAGAAGGCAGCGAGCACAGCGTGGAATGCGCTGTCGGAAACTGCCGCCGATGCCGCCGAGGGCGCAGCCACCGACGACGTCAGTGCCTGAACTTCCTGAAGTCGAGGTTGTTCGGCGCGGACTCGAACACCATGTCGTCGGGGCAACCATCGAATCCGTCGACATCCTGCACCCGCGGGCCGTCCGCCGTCACCTGCCCGGGGCCGCCGATCTCTCGGGCCAGCTCGTCGATCAGCGCATCACCAGCGCTGCGCGTCGCGGAAAGTACCTGTGGCTCGTTCTCGAGCCGAGTGGAGTCGCGCTGGTCGTGCATCTCGGGATGAGTGGTCAGATGCTCGTGCAGCCACCGGACGCAAGTGCGGAGAAGCATCTGCGCATCAGAGCGCGTCTGGACTCCGGCGTCGATCTGCGGTTTGTCGATCAGCGAACATTCGGGGGCTGGGCGTTGGCGTCCCTCGTCGACGTGGACGGTGCACTGCTCCCGGACTCCGTGGCACACATCGCCCGTGACCCACTCGACCCGGATTTCGACCTCGCCGCGACCGCTATGTCCGTGCGGCGCAAGCACACCGAGATCAAGCGGGCACTGCTGGACCAGGCCGTGGTGTCGGGAATCGGCAACATCTACGCGGACGAGGCGCTCTGGCGTGCACAGTTGCACGGAAATCGGTTGACGGACAAGCTGTCCCGGCCCAAGATCGCGCAGCTGCTGACGGCGGCACAGGAGGTCATGCGCGAAGCTCTGGGTCAGGGCGGCACGTCGTTCGACGCCCTCTATGTCAACATCAACGGCGAGTCGGGTTACTTCGACCGGTCGCTGTCCGCGTACGGACAGGAAGATCGGCCGTGCCCTCGCTGCGGTACACCGATCCGCCGGGAGAAGTTCATGAACCGCTCCTCGTTCAGCTGCCCGAGATGTCAGCCGGCGCCACGTAGATCGCCTGCGAGATCGTTCGTGTGAGTTCGTTCCCGCCGTCCCGATCGGGGTGCCGTGGTGGGATGGCAGGATTGGGCGCAGGGCAGAACAGAATTCCGACACGACGGCACCCACCTCGCTGTGGGTCGAGCGCACCGGTACCCGCCTCTACACGGGCCGGAGCTCCCGCGGCGCCGAGGTGCGCATCGGCTCCGAGAGTGTCGACGGCGTATTCACTCCCGGTGAGCTCCTGAAGATCGCGCTTGCGGCGTGTACCGGGATGAGCTCGGACTTCCCGCTGTCGCGCCGGCTGGGCGACGCCTATGACGCCACGATCCGGGTGTCGGGTCCCGCGGACCGGGAGAGCGAGGTCTATCCGCGGCTGGAAGAGGTACTCGAACTCGATCTCAGCGAGCTCGATGCCGATGCGCAGGACCGGCTCGTCGCCCTCGTCGAGCGGTCCGTGGACAAGGTGTGCACGGTGGGACGCACCCTGAAGGCGGGCACCAAGGTGACGTTGGCCGTCGAACGAGAAGCCTGATGCCCCGCGACCTGGCCGCGTTCGTGGGTGGAGCGATTTTCTGCGCGGGCCTGATCGGCATGATCACGGCCGCGCCCGTGGTCGCGGAATCGGCCGACGGGGCTCCCGGGGGTGCATGTAGCCCGTGGCGGGTGTCGGAGGTGACCTCCACTTCGGGGATTCTCGAGAATCTTGCTTTCGATGGCCGCGGCTCCATGGTGATCTCCCGGCTCGGGGTCGCGGGCAACGGCGGTCTCGACAGGGTCACTGCCGACGGCGCCGTGTCCGTTCTCGTACCGGATGTCGAGTCGCCCGGAGGAATAGCCGTGGCGGGCAACGAGGCCTACTTCGCGACAGGTAATTCCTTCATCGCGGGAGTGACCGGTTCGGACAGCGGCAC
>NZ_JBAQEO010000539.1:0-3458 GCF_049286785.1 Rhodococcus sp. (in: high G+C Gram-positive bacteria)
GTCTAGCCGTGGCGGGGATCCCACCTGCGGTGACTTGCAGATCAGAGACTCCACCGTGCGTGCGGAGGTGTCAGACGCTGCTCAGACTCGCACCCAGCGGTCGTCGCACCATCGCCACAAGGCTGGCTCGTCGTCGACGCGAGCGACATCGTTGTTCAGCCACCACGTCGCGTCCGGGTTCCAACCGGCCAGGACAGTAGCACCCTTGTTGTCTGCCAATGGGATTGCGAGACCGGGTGTGGTCAGGTAGCCGTGCAAAGTGAGGTGCACGGCGTCGTAGTCGTCGGCCACCGCAGCCCAGTCAGGAATGAACCAGTCGTAATACTCACCGGTGGTGTGGAACCAATCGGAGCGCTTGGACTCCAGGACGGCCAAGGGATACGCGTCGACCAAACGCGCCCAGTCCGACGGATTCGTGATCTCGTATACCCGGGGTGTGCTGCGGACAGAGACCGGCCAGACCCGCGCTTCGTCCCCGCCGAACGAGTCTTCCTCCAGGAGCAATTCCAGTGCGCCCACGCCATCGCGCGCCCGGCTGGTTTCCAAGGCGGCACTGGGTAACGGTGTCGACCACCATTCACCACCGATGTCGTTGTCCGGACGATCGATTCGCCAACTACGAAACCGCGCTTCAGTCGCGAGAACGTGGTCGCGCCATTGATCAAGGCCGACAGCCGAACTGCGGTACGGCATCGTCGATTCAGGCCACTCATCGTTCGCATACAGAAGAGCAACCATTCGCTGGTTGTCGAGGTCGACCGCATCGGCCCACCACCGGGTAAGCGGGGACGCCAAAACCGCGGAAGCTACCGGACGCAACGCTGCCAGTACGTCCGGCCTGGCAAACCAGATATCTTCCTCGTCCGGCGGTTGCCAATACCGTGCCCAGTCTGTTGCGAACGCGAGAGCGTCGAGCAGATCGAGTTCGGACAGTTCCGACATGACTCGAACATCGACGGCCTCGATCACCTCGAGCACGTCCGCCAGCGTGCGTGGACGGTAAGGGTCGGCCGCTCGCTCGTCCGAACTGCACATGTACGCGACGTTCGCGCAGAAAAATCGCCCGCGTGGTGACGCGAGAACGAGAGTGACCAGGTCCATCAGTGAACGCTATCGAACCCGCCATCCGTCGCACGCAGCTACCCGCAGTTGAGTTCTGCCCGTTCATACTCGAACGATGTCGCAGTTCAGCTGGATCGACTACCCCGTCTCCCCCGGCACTGGGTGCAATCGCGCACGGCCCGCTCCTACTGTCCGATTCGAACGGCTACCGCGTGGGACTTCGATACCTCATCGCGTATCGGAATGTCATGGATATGGCGCTGACTGTCTCCACGTTAGATCGGGACGGCGTCGGGCCCAAGCCAGCCGGTGACGGGCAGCCTTTGTCACACTGTCTTCATGAATGATGTCTGGCCGATCGTGCATGCGGAGCGTGCGGCGCTGATCGATGACCTCTCCGACCTCACCGACGACCAGTGGGCCCACCCCTCACTTTGTGGCGACTGGACCGTGCACGACGTCGTCGCACACTTGATCAACAACGCGAAGACCACCCGCCTCGGCATCGTGCGCAACATGGCCCGGGCGCGCTTCAACTTCGATCGCCAGAACGCCCAAGGCGTCGAACGCGAACGCGGTGCCACGCCCCGCCAAACGCTCGCCCGGCTTCAGCAGGTAGCAACACGTACGTCGACGCCACCAGCACCGCTCGACAGCAGGCTGGTCGAAGAGGTCGTCCATGGCGAAGACATCCGACGGCCGTTGGGCATCAACCGCACATATCCGTCGGAGGCGGTCGTCAGGTCGTTGCTGTATCAGGCGCGCACCCCAGTATCCCTGGGCGGGGCGAAGCAACTCATTGCCCCGATCCAGTTGCGGGCCAACGACGCAGACGTGTCGATCGGTGATGGCCCAGAAGTCTGCGGCCCGGCACTATCACTGCTCATGGCAATATCGGGGCGCAAGTCTGCGCTGGGTGACCTCGACGGACCCGGAGTATCTGCGCTGGAGTGATCACGGCCGTGGCGCCTGAGATATTGTCAAGACCCTGTCGATGGGCGAGTTTCTGGCGACCTCCAGGGTGGTTGGCGGGTCGATCGGTCGTTCTGTGAGTTTCCCGGGTAGCAGTTCGTCGAACTGCTGGTGGATGTCGAACAGGCCGCCGTGCAGCAGCAGTAACTGCGTGCCGCTCGAGTCGTGTATCTCGTAGTGCATCCGCAGCTCGCCTGGCTGTGTATGTCCGATCAGTCGTGTTTCGCCTCGTAGCGCAGGAGGACCGTGCCACCCGGGAAGGTGCGGTTCTCCAACAGTCGCAGAGAGATCCATGACGGCAGTGTCGGGAAGAACGGGGTGCCGCCGCCCACGGCGGTGGGCGCGACCACGATCCGGTATTCGTCCACCAGTCCGGCCTGCACGATCGGTGCGGCCAGCGTCGCGCCGGCCACCTCCAGCCTGCCGTCGGTTTCGGCTTTCAGCTTCGTCACCACCTCGACCGGGTCGCCGCGTTCCAGGCGGGAGTTCCAGTCGACGGACTCCAGGGTGTGCGAGAAGACGACCTTGGGCATGTCGCGCCAGATGCGGGCGAAGTCGACGATCAGAGGGGTGGCGTCCGGGGCCTTGTCGGCAGTCGGCCAGTACGCGGACATCAGTTCGTAGAGCCGCCGCCCGTAGAACGACAGGGCGGTCTCCCGCTCGAAGTCGTTCCAGTACTGGTGCAGTTCTTCGCTCGGATCGGCCCAGTCGATGTTGCCTTGTGCATCGGCCATGTACCCGTCCACCGACACGTTGAAGCCATAGATGAGTTTGCCCATGCAGATCAGACTGTGCCGGAGGGCAAAACTCATCGCGACGCCACACGAGTTATTGTCAAATCGTTGTGGATGGGCGAGCGTCAGGCGACCTCCTTCGTAGTTGACGAATCGACCGGTCGTTCTATGAGTTTTCCCTTCTCGAACACGGCTCCGGCCCGAACGAGGGTGACCAGGTGCGGCGCGTTCACGGCGCGCCAGCGTGCCTCAGCGGGTACGACCAGTGCAGGCCGATTGACGATCCGCTTACGGGACGGGCCCGACTGCTGCCGGCCGTTCGTTGGGTGCCGATCTCGTCCCGGTGAGGCTTCCCCTTACGGACATCGACGGGGTGAGGTAGGTCGACGTCCATTGGGACGGGAGAAACCGCGCACGCTCCGCGGCATGTTCGTGCGTCTCTCCGAACCAGGGGGACGTGTTCGGACCAGAGGCTAACCAGGCCTTCCGCGAGCAGCTCGTTCGACATTTCGCTTGAGTACGGCCAACATCCGTGCCTGCATGATCCAGACAACCGGGGGAAAGAGCCAGTAGAAGACGAAACGTCCAAGCCATCGAGGGCGGAAGACTTGATAACCGCCGATCACTAGACGTGTGCGCCCGCCAGGCAACTCATTCAACAGGAAGCCCCATAGTCCTTCCGTGTAGGCC
>NZ_JBAQEO010000540.1:0-4873 GCF_049286785.1 Rhodococcus sp. (in: high G+C Gram-positive bacteria)
CCCCAGCCCAGTGACGTCGGCGATCTCCTCGACCGTCGGGCAACCCTCCCAACCAGATTTTTCGACAGCGATGCGGATTCTCCGATCCCGTTCCTCGATCGCCCCGGAGGCCGTGGCCACCGCGTCCTGAGATTCGGGAGATCGGCGCGCATGTCGATCGCCCCAGTCGGCAACGACAGGTCAGTGATGCTGGTACTGGTACTGGTACTGGTACTGGTACCGGAAGCCCCGGTCGGGAACCTCTCGCGTGCCCGAACACGAAATGGACAGTATGTACCAGATTACGTACATGGATGGTACTGTTTATGGCATTGAGCATCGAGTACGCCTGCCCACGGCAGGTGCGGCTCTCGCCCACGACGCGAGGAAAAGAAGGTGACCCATGTCCGCTATTACCGCCACCGAAGCCCGGAAGAACCTCTTCGGTCTGGTCAACCAGGTGAACGAGGACCACACCACGGTGGAGATCGTGTCGAAGAACGGTAACGCCGTCCTGATCTCGAAAGACGACTACGACTCCATCATGGAGACCGCCTACCTGCTGTCCAGCCCGGCGAACGCTCGCCGACTGTTCCGCAGCCTGGAGGCGACCCGGCGCGGTGAATACACCGAAAGGGAACTGATCGAGTGAACACGGCCTTCACCGACGACGGCTGGGACGACTACACGTACTGGCTGACCAACGACCGGAAGATTCTCGCCAAGATCAACACACTGATCAAGGACATCAAACGGTCCCCCTACGAGGGGATCGGGAAACCCGAACGGCTGCGACACATGGAAGACAACGTGTGGTCGCGGCGCATCACCCAGGAACATCGCCTGGTATACGTGATCGTCGACGACACCGTCGTCATACAGCAGGCCCGATACCACTACGACTAGGGCGTGTCTGCGATTTGATCTTGCGGAGGGCGGAACGGCCGCGTTGGACTTTGGTGATGATGTCTTCCGCGGTCGCTTTCCACACGAAGGGCTTGGGTTCCTTGTTCCAGTGCTGCGCCCGCGTGGTGATCGCATCGGCAAGGTCCGCGACGCTGGTGAAGACGCCGCGGCGCAGCCGCTTGTCTGCCAGTTCTTTGAACCACCGTTCGATCAGGTTCAGCCAGGAACTCGACGTCTGGGTGTAGTGCAGGTGCCACCGGCGACGGTTCTTGTGCGCCAACCACGCTTTGATTTCCGGGGTCGAGTGCGCGAAAGATTGTCCAGCACGACGTGAACGTCGAGGGAGCGCGGGACGCTGGCGTCGATCTGCTTGAAGAACCGCAGCACGTCGGCTCCGGCGTGGCCCTTTCGCAGGTCTGTGAGAACATCCCCGGTGCCGACGTTCATCGCCGCGAACAGGTCTATGGTGCCGTTGCGCTTGTAGTCGTGGGTCATCGTCCCGGCACGACCTGGCTTCATGGGCAGGGACGGCTGGGTGCGGTCCAAGGCCTGACATTGGGCCTTCTCGTCGAACGAGAACACCACCGCCCGCGCGGGCGGGTTCAGGCACAGTCAACGACATCAACAAGCTTCTCCTCGAAACGGGGATCGTTGCTGATCTTGAAGGTCGTGACCCGCCAACGCTTAAGATTGTGGTCCGCCCAGATCTTCGCGACGGAGTCCTTACCGATCCCGACGCGGGCGGCCATCGTCCGGGTGCTCCACTGCGTCGAGCCGTCCGCCGGACGCTCCTGATGCGTCAACCGCAGCACCTCCTCCACCGTGCCCGCCGGCAAACTCGGTTTGCGGCCTCGCCCCTTCGCGACCGCACCGACCCCGGAAGTGCCCTCTTCAGCAAAGCGAGAACGCCAGCGTCGCACCGCATCCGGAGTCACCTGGCAGCGTCGGGCTATCTCGGCATTGGCCACCCCGTCACCCGCCCACAGCAAGGCCCGCGCCTGGACCACCTTCCGGTGCGGCAGCGTCGTCGACCCAGCCATCCGACCCAACTCCGCCCGCTGTTCGTCACTGACAGACAATGCCGCTGCAACCATGCACCCAGCATTCAAAACGCTTCACTAATTCAGGGACTGTCTGAATAACGGTTGATCCGATCCTTGGTTCGACACGCCGAGCCCAGCTTGGCGGGAAGGATCGATGATGACCGAAACACTGGATCCCATGGCAGCAACCGAGGTGGATCAGAAGCAGTTGGCCGAGCAGCTCCTGGCCCAGGCCAGGGAGCAGGGCGTGGAGTTGATGGGCCCGAACGGGCTCCTCAACCAGCTCACCAAGAACGTCCTCGAAACGGCGTTGGATGCGGAGATGACCGAGCACCTCGGCTACGAGAAACACGACGCCGCCGGCCGGGGCAGCGGCAACTCCCGTAACGGCACCCGGTCGAAGATTGTGCTCACCGAGATCGGTCCGGTGGAGATCGACGTCCCGCGGGACATCGATTCCTCGTTCGCACCGCAGATCGTCAAGAAACGACAACGCCGCCTGACGGGTATCGACGAGATCGTATTGTCGCTGACGGCAAAAGGATTGACGACCGGCGAAGTGTCCGCTCACTTCCAGGACATCTACGGAGCCACGGTATCGAAGGACACCATCTCGCGCATCACCGACAAAGTCGTCGGGGAAATGACCGAATGGCAGAACCGGCCACTCGAGCGTGTGTACCCGGTGATCTTCATCGACGCCGTGCACGTCAAGGTCCGGGACGCGCAGGTCACGAACCAGCCGATGTATGTCGCTATCGGTGTCACCGTAAACGGTGAACGCGACATCCTGGGTATCTGGGCCGGCGACGGCGGTGAAGGATATGGAACGAGCACAGGTTCGTTTCCGTAGTTTTGTGCTGCTGCCTGAGGTTTTCCCACTGATTGGCGTGTCGTTGATCTTCGAGGTGTAAGCCCGCGAGTTAAGGTGTTACCGCGAAACGCTAGGTGCGAGGAAGGCGTGCGGTGGGCGACGAGCGATTGCGGGTGATCTCGGGCGACGTCGCACCGGTCATGGCGACGCGAGATCCGCAGCGGTTCCAGGCCGAATGCGTGGAGGCGTTTGTCGCGTCGTGGACCGCGCGTGGGTTCGCGGAATCGACGATCGCCAATGACGTAGGCGTGCTGGAGCGGATGCTGGCGGCGCTTGGTCGGCCGGTGTGGGAGGTGACAGCCGCCGACGTCGATAGGGTGGTGGGCGAGCTGGCCAGCTCGGGCCGATCGGTGTCGACTCGACGGAACTATGTGCAGGTGTTCAAGGGCTTTCACCGGTTCCTCGAGGTCCGCAAAGCGGCGGAGATCGAGACAGCGTTCGGGGTGCGGCTGGCCTGTCCGCTGGACGAGTTCAATGCCGCCCGCCACGTCAGCGACGACTCGCCAAGCGCGGATGCGCCGCCGACGCCGGAGCGGGTGGCGGCATTCTTCGAGTTCCTCAAGGCGCGGATCGCGACCGCGCGCAGATACGGCCCGGCCGCGCGGGACTACGCGTTGTTCCGCACGCTGTATCACGGCGGCCTGCGAGCCGAAGAGGTCGTGATGCTCGACCGCGGTGACGTGCACTTCGGGCGAGGCACATTCGGCAAGCTGCATGTGCGCTTCGGAAAGGGCGCCAAGGGATCCGGGCCCCGGCCACGGTGGGTGCCGATGTTGGACGGGCTGGATCTGGTGTTGCGCTGGTATCTCGATGACGTCCGTGGCCGGTTCCCGGACAGCTCGGTGCTGCTGTGTGACGAGTCCGGCGGCCGGATGGCCGCGGCCACGATCCGTAACCGGTTGCGGCACCTGATGGACGTGGAGGGTCGGCCCGAAGCGGAGTGGTTCAGCCCGCACGGGATGCGTCGTGCCTGTGCCACCCATAACTACGAGCGCGGCGTGGATCTGGTTGCCATCCAACAACTTCTAGGCCACTGGACGGTCGCGTCGACCATGCGGTACGTGCGCCCGTCGGAAACGTTCATCGAAGACGCCTACCAACACGCGATCTCGGCGACGCTGACCGAGTTGACCGTACAGGAGTAAGCATGCAGATCAGGTGGAAACTTCGGATGGCCGCCGCCCACCGCGAGGTCTGGACCGGCGCCCAGCTGCAACGGCTGCTCGCGGAGAAGGCCGGATTGGAGCTGTCCTCGGCGTCGGTGTCGGCGTTGTTCACCAAACAGCCCAGCCAGATCAAGCTGTCCACCCTGATCGCGCTGTGCACCGCCTTGGACTGCACACCGAACGACCTGTTCGACATCGATACTACCCCAGTCGCACAACCGATCTCGTTGAACCCGACCAAGGTCGCGGCGAACGACACGCCAACGTCGCGGCGGGGCCGGTCGATGCCGCCGATCTGAGCATGACCCTCCGGATCCGGGACTGCCGTCGCTGCGGCCGCGGTGTCGGCAAACCCGACCGTGACCTGTGTGCACGCTGCCACTGGGCGGCCTCGCACGCCCCGGTCGAGCAACCCTGTCCGCGCTGCGGCATCGACCGGGTGCTGCAGCCGGACACCGGCCGCTGCGTGCGCTGCTCGCGCACCTGCCGGATCTGCGACGCGCCGGTGCTGTTCGTCGCCCGAGACCTGTGCAAAGAGTGTCTCCGACGGCAACGGCGAGACGCCGATCGAGCCGAGTGCCCGCGCTGCGGCAAACGCCGGGACTTGCGATCCGACACCGGCTACTGCGGTTCGTGTTCGCGTCCAGGCCGGCCACCGAATCCGGATACGACCTGCGTCGACTGCGGCCGGGTCGCCCGACTGACCGGCGCCGGGCGGTGCCGACCCTGTTGGGAACGCTCGCCGCACAGGATCACCGTCCGCGCCGCCAATCTCGCTGAAGCACTGGTTGATCCGCCCAGCTGGCTGGGCGGATTCGCCGCCAACCTGGTCGGCCGCCATCATCCCAGCCGCGCGTGCGCCATGCTCACCCGCCTCGGCAAACACCTGATCGACGATGCTCCGG
>NZ_JBAQEO010000541.1:0-2175 GCF_049286785.1 Rhodococcus sp. (in: high G+C Gram-positive bacteria)
GAGCAGCGCCGCCGCGAGCCCGCCACCGAGTGCGCGGGTTCGCGGCACCACCAGGGCGGCCCCGACCACGAGCTCGGCCACGCCCGAGGCGTAGGTGTAGACGCGGGCGGCTCCGGGAAGCCGTTCCGGCACGATGGCATCGAAGAACTTCGGGGTGACGAAATGCATGATTCCTGCGCCGAGCAGCAGGGCCGCGAGGCGGAGTGCAGGTGTCTGTCCGGGACGCCGGGTCGTCTGTTGTGGCATGCCGACAGCATGCCGCAACGACTCGCCTCGAGCCGACGACGCACCGACGTGTCGCTCGGCAGGAAAACAGGGCTAGGCTTGCCAGCCGATGTCGGAGTTCGGTGCAACGTGGAGACGAGGATATGGCCGGTAGGCTGCGTTCGAGATTGACCAGGTCGGACACTCTTACCGATCGGCCGGACTTCGCGCTGGTGGGTGTGCTGAAGATTCCCCAGTTGCAGACGAGTCCGGCTCGGGCGATCTACAGGCGGGTGGCGATCGCGCTCGGCGCACTCGCGCTCGGCGTACTCATCGTCTACCTCGACCGGGAGGGATACCGGGACGCGCAGGGCAACGAGCTGTCGCTGCTCGACTGCGTCTACTACGCCACGGTGTCGCTGTCGACGACGGGCTACGGCGACATCACACCGTTCACACCCTCGGCGAGACTCATCAACGTCCTGCTCATCACTCCGCTTCGAATCTTCTTCCTCATCGTCCTCGTCGGTACGACCCTCTCGGCGCTGACGGAGAGCTCCCGGCAGGCGTTCAAAATCCAGCGTTGGAGGCAGCACGTGCGCAATCACACCGTGGTGATCGGTTACGGAACCAAGGGTCGCACCGCGATCGACGCGATGCTCGGTGACGGGGTCCCGCCGTCGGAGATCGTGGTGGTCGACACCGACCAGGCCGTGCTCGAATCGGCGGCGAGCAAGGGACTGGTCACGGTGCACGGATCCGCCACAAAATCGGATGTCCTGCGATTGGCGGGGGCACAGAACGCGGCGGCCATCATCGTGGCAGCCAATCGCGACGACACCGCTGTGCTCGTGACGCTGACCGCGCGGGAGATCGCGCCCAGAGCGAAGATCGTCGCGGCGATCCGCGAGTCGGAGAACACTCATCTCTTGCGGCAGTCCGGCGCCGATTCCGTTGTCGTGTCGTCCGAGACCGCGGGCAGGCTTCTCGGCATCGCGACGAAGACGCCGAGTGTCGTCGAGATGATGGAGGATCTGCTCACCCCGGAGGCCGGGTTCGCGATCGCGGAACGCGCCGTCGAACGGGACGAGATCGGCGGTTCACCGCGGCATCTTTCGGACATCGTCCTCGGGGTGGTGCGGGACGGACGCTTGGTGCGGGTCGGCTCGCCGGAGGTCGATTCGGTGGAGGCCAACGACCGGCTGCTGTACATCCGCCGGGTCGTCAACTGATCGGCAGTAGTGTCGGGGCGTGACTGTATTCCGGTTGAACGAAACCCCACTTCTGTCGCGCTCGGCCGTCGGGCGGGCCGAGGAATTGCGATCGGATACGGAAGCACTGCGCGTCGGCTGGGCGGATGCGGTGCTGCTGCGAGTCAACCACCGTGGTCAGGTCAGGGTGAGCGACGACGGCCTCGTGTTCGCGGACGCCACCGAACTCGCCGCCGAACCCGTACCCGGGGCGGTGTTTCTCGGCGTCCGGAAGGACCGGCACGTGTGGGCGGTACGAGTGCAGGCCCTGACCGGGAAGCTGGCGGATCTCCGGGTTCTCGGCGGGACGCTCGACGACGCGGATGCGGGTCTGATGACCGGTGCCCTCGCGATACTGAATTGGCACGACAGCGCGGGCTTCAGCGCTCTGGACGGCGCTCCCTCGGAGCCCACCGTCTCGGGATGGTCGCGGATCTCGACCAGTACGGGGCATGAAGAGTTTCCGCGTACGGATCCCGCGATCATCTGCCTCGTGCATGACGACGAGGATCGTGTGCTGCTGGCGCGTCAGCCCACCTGGCCACCGCGCCGGTTCTCGATCCTTGCGGGCTTCGTCGAGGCCGGGGAATCCCTCGAGACATGTGTGGTGCGTGAGATCAAGGAAGAAGTGGGACTCGAGGTCCGCGACGTGCGATATCTCGGCAGTCAGCCGTGGCCGTTTCCCCGGTCGGTGATGATCGGGTTCGCGGCCATCGGCGAT
>NZ_JBAQEO010000542.1:0-3588 GCF_049286785.1 Rhodococcus sp. (in: high G+C Gram-positive bacteria)
CACCATTGCGGCGGCGCACCCCGGGCTCGATGGGCTGCTGTACCGGGGTCGGTTTTCCGGCGGCCCGTGTGCAGCGCTGTTCCCCCCGGCCGCCGATGCCTTCCCCGTCCGGCCGGCGACGTCGAACCCGCTCGCGCATCCCGGTCTGCAACGCCGTCTCGCTGCGGCCGCGGAGGTGATCGGCTACACCCTCGTCTGAGGTTGCGCCGACCAAGACGGGGTGGAGTCGATCCGGATACCTGGTTCGGTTCCCGGCGGCCGGCGGCCGGTGTCTGGGGGTGAGAGGGTGCGGGTGTGACGTTCCGGTTGCCGACCACGACCCTCGCGGCGGTTTCGGATGTTGCGGTGGTGGCGGCGTTGACTCGGCACTACGCGGCCGGTGCAACGGTCGGGTCGGTTCTCGATCACCGCGCCGACGATCCGAGAATGTCCGCAGGGAAATCGATTTCGCGTTTGAGGATCTTGCCGGTCGCACCCTTGGGCAGCTTGTCGGCAAGCCAGATGTGGCGCGGATACTTGTACGCGGCGACCCGGGCCTTGACGAACTCGCGCAACTCGTCGGGAGTCGCCTGCGCATCGGGCCGTAACGTGATCGCCGCGACGACCTCCTCACCGTGGGTGGGATGCGGCACCCCGATGACTGCGACTTCGCGCACTGCAGGGTGTTCGTAGAGCACTTCTTCGATCTCGCGTGGGTAGACGTTGTAGCCACCGCGGATGATGAGGTCCTTCTTGCGGTCGACGATGAAGTAGAAGCCGTCGTCGTCGCGGGTGGCCATGTCGCCCGTATGAAACCAGCCGTCGATGATCACGACCGCAGTGGCATCGGGCCGATCCCAGTAGCCCTTCATCACATTGTGGCCGCGGATGACGATTTCACCGACCTCACCGGGTGGGGTTTCGGTGCCGTCCCGGTTGACCAGCTTCATCTCCACACCGTCGATCGGCAGTCCGATCGACCCGGCCTTGGTGTGCCCGAACCGGTTGAACGTGGCGGTCGGGGACGTCTCGGACAGTCCGTAGCCTTCGAGGATCGGTGCGCCGAAGGTGTTCTCGAAGCCGCGCAGCACCTCGACCGGCAGCGCGGCACCTCCCGAGACACACATCCGCAGACTGGAGGTGTCCACCTGCTCGGTGTCGGTGTGGAGCAGGGAAACATGCATCGTGGGGACGCCCGCGAACAGGGTCACCCGGTGGCGTTCGATGAGGTGCAATACCGCTGCGGCCTCGAATCGCGGCACCAGCGACACGCTCGCGCCGGCCGCGATGGACGCGTTCAGTACGTTGCTCTGCCCGAATGCGTGAAAAAACGGAAGGCAACCGAGCACCACGTCGTCCTGGCCGAAGTCGAGCATGCCGACGAAGGTGGTGGTGTTGCGGTACAGATTCGCGTGGGTGAGCTGTGCGCCTTTCGGGGTGCCGGTCGTGCGCGAGGGGTCGAGGATGAGCGCCGTGTCGGCGTCGTCGCGGGCGGTGACCGCCGGCGTTAACGGCCAGGCGGCGCCGGCCGCGAGGGTGTCGTCATCGAGGATCACGATGTCGGTGCCGGTCGCTGCGGCCGCGGGTTCCGCCTCGGCAGCGACAGAGCTCCACACCAGCGCCAGCTCGGCACCGGAATCGCGGAGGTGGTGCTCGATCTCGCGAGCTTTGAGGAGCGGATTCATCGGCACGACCGTCGCGCCGACCCGTAGCGCGCCGTAGTAGAGAACCGGGAACGCCACGACGTTCGGCAGGGCGATCCCGACTCGGTCGCCCGGTCGGACGCCGCGGGCCTGTAGCCAGCCCGCCGCCCGGGCGGTCAGTTCATCGAGTTCGGCATAGCTGATGACGAGATCGTCGAGAAGGATCGCGGGCCGGTCGGGATGACGGCGCGCGGACTCGGTCAGGATGTGGGCGAGGTTGGTCATGATCGGCTTTCGGGTGCAGGGTAGGCCATTCGGAGTAGTGACGGGGGCCGGAACGGGGTCCATCGGTCGACAGGTTGGGCGAGCCGGTCCGCGACCGCCCACAGCGCCGCCGGGTGACTGGTGATGCCGAAGTGACTGGCAAGAACGGCGATGTTCTCGGCGCGGGGGGCGGGTTCGTCCAGGCAGGCCCGCCAGGCGAGGATCCCGTCGAGCTTGGAGTAGATCGACGTGGCGGGCACCGGAAGCGGTCCTGCGCCGTATTCGAGCGGCAGATCCAACGGCTCGATGTGCAGGTGGGAATGGCGATGAAACAGACGGTTGGCGCGGCTTTGTTCGTGCCGGGCGAGCCGGATCGGGCTGCCCAGGGTGATGACCTGTCGAACCGCCTGCGGGGTGCGGCGGGCAAGTTTGCGCGCGAAGATACCGCCGAGACTCCACCCGATGAGCGTGACCGGCTCCTGGTAGCGGTTGCTCAGGTAGTCGAGCCGCGCCTGCATGCCGTGCACCGCCTTGCTCGTGGGGCCGATGTTGCGGCCGAGCCGCCACCCGTACGTCCGGTATCCGAGCCCTCGGACGACGGTGCGCAGGGTGTAGGTCGAGGCATCACTCGTGTTCAATCCGGGGAGCACGAGGACAGGGTGTTTGTCCCCACGCGGAAGTGCGGCCAGCAGCGGTGCAGAGTAGGCCAGGAGCGCATAGTCGACGGCCGCGCGCGCGGGGTCGGTGAAATAGAGCAGGTCGCCCGGCGCCGTGTGGCCTCGTTGCGTCGTTCCGGTCATGGGGTGTTTCCCTCGAGGCCGAGTTCGGCACTGACCCCGATGGCGTCCATGGACGACCAGGTGGCATCGACGAAGTGAGCGAGCATAATCAGGTCGCGCAGGTTCCCCTGGCGATCGCGGATGTGGTCGCGCAGCAGCGCCTCGCCTGTGAAGCCGAGCGAACCGAACATCGCCACCGCGTGCTCCTGGTCTGCGGCGAGCTCGACGACGACCTTGCGGCGGCCTCCGCGGATCGCGTCGGTGAGTGCGTGGCGGGCCAGCGCGCGGCCGATGCCGACCCGTCGATGGGCCGAGTCGACAACGAGTCGCAGTTCGCCGACGTGGTCGGACCAGCTGGGCAGCGGGCGCACCGCGGCGAATCCGATGACCGCGGCATCGTCGAGCGCGACCCAGTGCGCCGGGCGGGCCGCCCAACCGCGAACCGTGTCCGGCTCGGTGACGTCCTCCCTCATGAGCGTCAGGTCCCCGGCGGGCAATCGGCCGAAGAACTCGATCAGGGCGTCGGTGTGCCCCCGGCCCAACGCGACGATGTTCATTCCTGTATCTCACTTCGTTGGATGAGGAAATCGATGATCCTGGGGATGGTGGTCTTGGTGGCCGTTCGGCCGACGAGCAGTCCGACGTGCCCACCATCGAGGCGCACCTCGTGTTTGTCGGGCGAGCCGATCAGGTCGAGCAGCGGACCGGCGGACGCCTCCGGCACGATGTGGTCACGATTGCCCAGCACGGTCAAGAACGGCACCGTGATGTCGGAGAGGTGTACGCGGTCACCACCGACGACCAGCGTGTCGTTGACGATCGAGTTGTCCCGAACCATCACCGCGATCTGCCGGGCGACACCGCCGGGCAACGGAATGTGGTCGGTTGCCCACCCGATCATCGCGCGGTACGCGGCGACGTAG
>NZ_JBAQEO010000543.1:0-2902 GCF_049286785.1 Rhodococcus sp. (in: high G+C Gram-positive bacteria)
CTCAATCACTGCCGACATTGCGAACCCGGGCAACCAGCATTCGATATCGCCTGCACCATCTGCGGAGACGGGCCCATCCTCGCTGGCGCACTCACCGACCAGGCAGGGAACGGCAACCTATCCGAGCCGGTTCAGCGATGGCTCACCACAGCCGGATGGACGCTGACGCCACACCTGCGATGCCCGGGACACGCGTGACACCAATGGAATTCGTCTCACGCATCGGCGAACTCCGGACCGGCGGAACGAATACTGCACGTTTCGAATGCGACACCTCTACCAGTCGCGGCCTGACCAGCGCCCGCTCGATCAGTGGGCAGTGCCGTGCGGCTTCCGCCCGACGCGGACGCGGCCGCATCCACATCGCGTCCGAAGGAAGGAAACGAAAAATGATGACCTGGATTCTCTGGCTCGGAGCCTTGCTGGTCGTCGCCGGCGCCGGTGCCCTGCTGAAGGGGGCGACCGTCCCTGCGCGCGTCCTCTGGCTGCTCGCCGAACTGTCCTTCGTGGCCGTTCTGATCTGGGGGGCCCACTCAGTGCTCGCCTTCCTCGCCGTGGCCGCCGCCGTCGTGGTGACGCTGGTCCTCGTCGCTGTCAGTGTCCCGGGGAAAGACCGTCAGGGCCGGACGACGGACGCTGAATGATCGAGCGGATCGGCTCGAGCGAGCGCACCACAGCAGACCTGGACCGTGAACTGGCCATGCTCGCGTACGTGCGCAACCGCCTCCGCACCTCGGAGGGGCCGGACTTCCGCATCCCGACCACCGCCGTCGACCAGGTGCTCGACGAACTCAACAGCCTCGAACAATCCCCCCGGGATCAGGCATGACCTCAGCGCAGCTCAGCCCGCTGTACCGGTGAGATCGACAACGTAACCGAACGAACCGCCTTCATCGGCAACCCCACCACGAAGCAACAGATCGAAACGCTCGCAGGTCAATACGCTGAGAGGCGCAGCTCCGCACTCATGCGCGAAGCCCGGCGCCCGGCTGCAAAACGTGTATTCCCGAACCTCAACACCATCTGAGGAGAAGGCCGATGACGATCCACCACGGCGTTCAGATCGACGACGAACGCGACGCCTTCCAACTCCACGAATCCGGACTCAGCTGGCCAGATCGCCCAAGAAATCGGGTGCACCGAAGGAACCGCCCAAGCGTTCGCCGCCGCCTACCAGCAGCGCACCGACGCTGCATCCGCACAGTCGCAGATCGCCCTGTTCTAACAGAGCTCTACCGCACACCCCGGCTTCCACCACATTCGAGAGGAACGGCAGCATGACCATGGATCCGCAGGGCTGGCAACCAAGGAACACGGATCCTCCCAATGTCGGAACATCCGTCACCCTCGACAACACCGGGACCGTCATCCTCGAAAACTTCCTACGCGCACACGTCCTCACACGTCCTACCCGCACTCATCAACGCAGAGAACGGCCACAACAATGCTCACTGAACACCCCCGAAATGCCCGCGAAGCTGACGCCGGCACCATGCCAGGGCTCCTCGCCGTCGATCCGACCGGGATCGTTGGCGCCACAGTCGATGCCGCTGGCATCATTCAACCGATCCACCAGGGCGGCAGGGCCGACACGCACAAGGAGAACCCACTCGGAATCGAAGCGCACTCGGTCTCCGCCGACATCGACGGTGTCGTCAACGGAGTCGAGATCTGGACCTACGGGCACCGAGTCGTCCTGGACCGCGACGACGCATTCACCCTCCTCGACAAAGTCGGCGACGCCCTCCGCGGCCGAAAGTAAAACCCCACGATCGAAATCGAATAGTCCCGCAGCGGTGGTCCGCTGATCAATCCCGAATCGGGATGTCAATGGTGCACCAACCTGGCGCGGGATCTGATTCAAGCGTCGTCGGTCGCCGCTGATCGGTTTGCTCTATAAGCCGGGGGCTTCTCTAATTCGTTCGCTGCAGATAGGGCGATGCCCCCGATCCGAACAAGATCAGGGGCATCCTTCACCCGCGGCAGAATCGCTCATCCCGCGAGGAGCCTTCATAGTGGCATATCCGTGATGCCTCAAACGTGATCGACGGCGTCCAGGAATCGTTTCCCGAACACGAATCGGACCGTCTCGGCGGTAGACCGTGACCAGCGGTCACAGAGCGCCGTTGCGGCTTTGGGGGTGACAGTCGGTGTCCCAAAAACCCTCTCATTGCTTCTGTCCGAAAACCGGGCTGTGTTGGTGAGTTCCGCGACGCCGTGGGAGATTCCCCGCTGGTGGAGATGTTCAGGCCCTGATCGGCCCGCCGCCGCTCATGCCGTGGTGAGGTCTGCGGCGACGATTGGGCAGGGGCGTGGGCTTGTGCCTCCGAACTCGACCAGGAAAGTGCGTGCCAACCGCTGCTTCTCGATTTTCGCCCACGCCTTGGCCAACTCGTGTACCCACTCGGCGACGCCGAAGGCAACCGCGATGATCTCGCTGTCTGCTCTTGCAGCGGTGGGTGGGTTCTCGAAGGTGAAGGGTTCGGGCAGTTCTGGCCAGTCCGGTGCGATCAATGTCTTCGATTTCTTCTTCTCGAACTCGGCCTGCAGAATGTCGCGCTCCGCGGCGACCGTGGCGATTGTGGCGACCACATCCAACGTTGCGGTGGTCACAGCGCCTGCATCATGGACGACCTTGTCTCCACGATCGGTGGAAATCAGGATCCGATTACGGGTCAGCAGCGCGATTTTCTCGCGGTCAGCATTGGGGAGCACCCACGCCCCACACATCCGGTTCAGCCCGATATCGGGGCCGGTGTCGACGTGCCAGATCGCGACGTTGGACTCGTCGGCATCGACGACGGCCACCACGTGGGGCACCATACTCATTTCGACCACTCCACCCTCACCGATACGACAGTTCGTTGAGCCTAGCGAGATCCACTGACACGCATCCGTACGT
>NZ_JBAQEO010000544.1:0-8998 GCF_049286785.1 Rhodococcus sp. (in: high G+C Gram-positive bacteria)
CCGCCGTACCGTTCAAGTGGCGCTACACCACCACCGACCTACACCGACACCTCGAACGACTCGACCACCACGACCGAACCCTGCAAGCGGCATGACCCCCGACGAATTAACGAATCCAACCACTTAGTTCCCGGTCGCGGGGTTCGCAGCAGGTCCTGCGAGGTGATCGTAGACAACGTCAGGATCACTTCATGCCAAGATCATTCGATCCCGCTGCCATCCGTGACGATCCCCGCGACCACGCCGCCAACTGGTCACGCTCGTCATCGGTTAACGTGAATTTCAGGAACAGACACCAGGAATACTCCCTGGATCTGGACAGATGATCCCGAAGTCGAGACAGTTCGGCGGATGATTCGGCCCACAGCACATCTGCCCTGGTCGACGACCGTCTCACCGAAACCCTTGTAGAGTAAGAGACGTGGGGCAGCCGCGACCAACTCACGGGCGCTCATGGCCACGGGTCGACCGCCTCGGTCGCCACAGCTCACCTGTTCGGCATCCGCTGTTCACCCATCGATTCCCGCAGACACTAGCGTTTTGTCACCCTGTGACATAAACTCGAGGTAGTCGGCGATCCGGTTGTCGTCGACGGGTCGCCGCAGCCACCGAAAGGACGCTGACATGGGTCGACCCCGAAGAACGGCGTCGACGGGCGGAACATTCGCTCACCGAGAGCCTGTCCCACGCTGTCACCCCGCTCGGATACCGAAATATCGTGTCCACCGACTCCCACATCTCGATATCGACCCGGGACTTCCCGACCCTGCGCCTTCTTCATCCCCACGGTGCCGCGCCGACCGAAACCCGGACCGAGAAACCCGCACGCCCGCTGATTGCCATGCAGATTGCCACCAGAGAACTGGTCCACTTCCCCTGTGCGACCCCTACTTCGGCCCGACAGCGGCCACGTCGCCGGCAGCGCCCCATGTACTCGACGTCGGCGGCACACTCTGCGCCCCCGGACAGCATCAACTAGCTGTACCGCACTGCGCACACTGCCCCACTCATCCACAACACCAGGAGAGATCATGGGTCTACTCGACGCCACGGTTGCGTTCATCACCGGCGGCGTCCGCGGCCACGGTCGCACCCACGCCATCACGTCCGCACGCGAAGGCGCCGATACGATCCCGGTCGACATCGATGACCAGCGAGATACCGGCCCCTATACGATGACCCATATACGATGGCCCACGAGGATAGACCTCGCCGAAACCGTTCGGCCAGTGGAAAGCTGAAGGCTGCCGCACCGCGCATTATCGAACCCCGAACCGGATAGGTCGTCATCACGTCCTCGATCAACGGGTGGGAACCAGGACTCAACTGAGCCCACTGTGCGGCAGCCGAACACGGCGTCCTCGGACTCATGAGTCTTCCTTCCTAACACTAAAACTGGTCACACATGCCGCCTGCAGGCACGCGGTAAACGAAAGCTGATGCCGGACACACCGTGAGGAGAGCGGACCGATGACAAAGAATGCCTGGTTCGAGACCGTTGCACAGGCGCAGCAGAGGGCGAAGAAACGGTTACTGCCCTCCGTATACGCGGCGCTGATCGCCGGATCCGAAAAGGGACTGACGATCGACGACAACGTCGCCGCGTTCACCGAACTCGGCTTCGCTCCCCACACCGCGGGACTGTCGAACACACGTGAGTTGTCGACCACGGTGATGGGCCAGCCGATTTCGTTTCCGGTGATGATCTCCCCGACCGGTGTCCAGGCAGTGCACCCCGACGGGGAGGTGGCCGTCGCCCGCGCCGCAGCGGCCCGGGGCATCATCATGGGGCTCTCGTCGTTCGCGAGCAAGTCCATCGAGGACGTCACCGCCGTCAACTCCCAGACCTTGTTCCAGATGTACTGGGTCGGCACCCGCGAGGCACTGGTGCAGCGGATGGAACGGGCCCGGGCGGCGGGCGTGGTGGGGTTGATCATGACGACGGACTGGTCATTTTCCAACGGCCGGGACTGGGGCAGCCCGGCGATCCCGGAAAAACTCGACCTCAAAGCGATGATCAAATTCGCACCCGAGGGCATCACCCACCCGAAGTGGCTGTTCACATTCGCCAAGACCGGCCGGATCCCGGACCTGACCACACCCAACCTCGCCAAGCCAGGTCAAGATGCGCCGACTTTCTTCGGTGCGTACGGCGAATGGACGCAAACCCCGCTGCCCACCTGGGACGACATCGCGTGGCTGCGGGAGCAATGGGGCGGACCGTTCATGCTCAAGGGTGTGATGCGCGTCGACGACGCCCACCGGGCCGTCGATGCCGGAGTCACGGCGATTTCGGTGTCCAACCATGGTGGCAACAACCTCGACGGAACCCCCGCCCCGATCCGCGCGCTGCGTGCGGTGTCGGAGGCGGTCGGCGACCAGGTCGAGATCGTGATGGACGGTGGAATCCGCCGCGGCAGTGACGTGGTCAAGGCACTCGCACTCGGCGCGCGGGCGGTGATGATCGGCCGCGCGTACCTCTGGGGTCTTGCTGCGAGCGGACAGGCCGGTGTGGAGAACGTACTCGACATCGTCCGTGGTGGTGTGGATTCGGCGGTCCTCGGCCTGGGCCATTCCTCTGTCCACGACCTGAGTCCGAAGGACCTGATCATTCCCGAGGGATTCGCTCGCACACTGGGCGCCGACTGAGCGGACGCGGTGGTCCCGGATCGGGATCAGCGCCGCACGCACGCACCACCCAAACCCCACAATCACAAGGAGTTCTTCGACATGGCAGGACGAGTAGAAGGCAAGGTCGCGCTGATCACCGGGGCGGCCCGCGGGCAGGGACGCGCCCACGCGGTGCGGTTGGCGCAGGAAGGTGCGGACGTCATCGCGATCGACATCGCGGCCCCGCTGCCCGGTGTCCCGTACGACTCCGCCACACCGGATGATTTGGCGGAGACCGTCCGTCAGGTCGAGGCGCTCGGCCGGCGGATTGTCTCGACGATCGCCGACGTGCGTGACCTCGACACATTGACTTCGGCAGTCGGTTCCGGGGTGGCCGAACTCGGCCGCCTCGATATCGTGGTCGCGAATGCGGGCATCTGTATCCCGTCCCCCTGGGATCAGATCTCGCCGGAATCCTTCCGCGACACCATCGACATCAACGTCATCGGCACATGGAACACCGTCATGGCGTCGGCCCGCCACATCATCGACGGTGATATCGGCGGATCGATGATCTTGACCAGCTTCAAACGGAAGGCTCACCCCTCGGGGTGGAGCACACCACGCCGACAATTTACCTGTTGTTCAACAACTTTACTGTGTAGTTGTGCTGACACGGCGGAGGATTGAGGTAGAAGCGCCGGATCGACGCATCAAGGAGCGAAAGGAGTTTCCCCGTGGCCGAGAAGAACAGCACCGGGCGAGCGCTCGCACCCTTTCCGGGGCCGGCTCGCCTGTCGGGACGGCACCCACCCGACGGTCGTGAACTGCTCTCGACCGCGGAAAAGATCTTGATGGCGGCCCGAGGCTGCAGCGACGTCCAGGCTTTCGACGAGCTGCTCGATGTGGCACAACGTCACCATATGACCGTCCAGAAGGAAGCCGAAGACCTGGTCGGGCTCGCCGCCGGGCCGGCGGCGACCCGGCGGAGCCCGGATGCGGACTGCTACGGCGAGTGGGAGAAGCTCCTTACCCAGCTTTCCCCGCGACGTCGGGCGAGCTGATCTGCCATCCCGCTGCCAGGCAACGTGAATCGTTGTGACATCACGGTGGTCGCCTCGACAGGAACGGCACGGAGGCCTCCTGCACCGACCGGATCCTGCAGCTGTCGCGTCCCATAACCACCAATACCGACCAGCACATCGGCGTACACCAGTCGACTCCGCAGATACCGGAGGCCGAATCGACAGGCGGGCGCGAAGAGACCCGGCAAGGCCGGCGCGGCAACGGCCGATACCTGCGGCACCGGGAGAGGAGGAGCAGGAACCATGAACATCGACCGTGACCCTGTCCACAAGGTCACCACAACGAACGGTTCGAACGGCGCCGGTGATGTGGCGGTGATGCTCGGTGCGTTGTCGGTGGTGGCGTTCTGGACATTCGGGCTCGGGGTGTTGCTGGGTGTGGGCGCTGTCGTGGCCGGCACCGTGGCCCGCGCCCGCGTCGCCAAGGCAGACGAGCCGGTTCCCATCGAAGCGGTCATCGGCGCCGTGGCCGGCGTCGCCGGCATCGCGGCCGGACTGATGTTCCTCGCTGCCGCGCTTCCTCACATGTGAATCCACACCAGGGCCCACCACCGAGCTCACCGAAACCCCGACACCAGAGCGGAACCCGACGATCTCGGCGGGATTCCCACTTTCGGACCGACACCTGCCACGCTGACGAATCACGGTCCCAAGACAGGGAAGATCACACGGTAATCCTCTCGGAAGGACGCGGAGCCTGATGACTCGAAGGAAGAGAGCCGCAACAGCAACGAACATGAGCAGCGATGCGGCAGTGGCCCAGTCGGGGACAACGAACCCCGACATCACCATCACGTACCTGACCGTCGACGACCGGGACACGGTCCGCCTTCTGCACGAGCGACTCTCCGAGCACGACGCATACATGCGCTTCTTCTCGCCCCTGCCGACACATCTCGACGATCTCGTCGCCATGCTGTGCCGACAAGACGCCACACACACCGCCCTTGGTGCCTTCGCCGGTGACGAACTCGTGGGCGTGAGCAATTACGTGATCACCGGCATCGCTACAGAGGCCACCAGCGCAGAGTTCGCGCTCGTCGTTGCCCATGACCAACAGTCGCATGGTGTGGGCACGATGCTGCTCCGAGAGCTGGTGGGCGTCGCCTACAACCACGGTGTGAGGCGTCTGACCGCGGAGATTCTCGCACAGAACACCCTGATGCTCGCCGTGATCGGGGATCTGGGATGGTCGGAGGCCCTGCATCACAACGGACCGAACGTGCACCTCGACCTCGACCACGATCCGGTCCCGGAAACCAGCCGCCGGAACGGCGTCTGTTCGACACGGAACGGCGTCTGTTCGACACGGACCGGCGGCACCGGTGCGGTGCACACGTCGCGGAACCAGGCTGCCGAACGTGGCCTGTGAACAGCTCGTCCGGGCGGATCGGCACACAGGACCACGATGCAGTGGGTGGCGTCGTCGTCACGATCGGGGTGCGGGCCGGGCGCAGGGGCCGGACCGATCAACTCGTGGGGCGGTTCACAGGCAGCCTGGTGGCGAGAACAGCGGCCTGGGTTCGTCGTTCGACCCCCAGCTTGGTCAGGAGTCGCGACACGTAGTTCTTGACGGTCTTCTCGGCGAGGAACATGCGTGCGGCGATCTGCCGATTGGTCAGTCCCTCACCCACAAGCTCGAGCAGGGTGAGTTCCTGCTTGGTCAGTCGGGCGAAGCGACCATTTTCTTCGGTCGGGACCGCGCGGAGCTTCGCCATCAGCGCGGCCGCGGCACGGTTGTCGAGCAACGACTTTCCCGCGCCGACATCACGGACGGCTCGGGCCAACTCCAACCCGCGTATGTCTTTCACGGCGTACCCGCTCGCGCCGGCGAGGATGGCGTCGAGCATCGCCTGATCGTCGGTGAAGGACGTCAACATCAGGCACCGGAGCTCGGGCATCCGGGAGAGCAGTTCACGACACAGTTCGATGCCGTTGCCATCGGGGAGGCGGACATCGAGCACCGCGACATCCGGTTGCAGCGCCGGGATCCGCGCGAGAGCCTGCGAGCAGGAGGCCGCCTCCCCGATCACGGTCAGCTCGGGGTCTTCGGTGAGCAGTTCCGCTATTCCGCGGCGAACAACCTCGTGATCGTCGACGAGGAATACGTTGGTCATGCGGTGAACTGTAGTCCCGTTATCACCACGAACGCTTCACAGAACAGGGCGGGCGGATTCCTGCGGGCTGCCGGCCCGGCCCGGTCGGGCAGCAGCGGGACAGATCAGCGCGAGCTGTCATCGGTAGTCACCGTGAGGGCGAACCAACCTGGTGTGCCGCCCGGTGACGTATTCGATGTCGATGACGAGATAGCTGTCGCCGCAGCGATGCTGCCAAGGAGACCTGCCAGAGTCGTCGAAGCCGAGCAAACCGCCGGCGCCGGACAGCAGCCGGGACCGGCCCATGGCGACCACGCTCCACCCCGTTCGGGTGACCGGGTCGATAGTCCCCGTTTCGAACGCCAGGACCCCACCACCGAAGCGGTCGAACCACATGTCGTTACCGGTCGGAATGACGACTTCCCCAGCAGGGGCAGCGAAGGTCATTGGACGCACCGCCGGCAGAGCGTTTTCGGTGTAGACCAGCCGCCCCACGGGCACAGACCGCAGCAACCCCATGCATTCGACCAGAGAAAGCATGACTTCCTGGCCCGCGAGGATCTCGCGATCGCTTTCCCGCTGATATGCGAGATGTTCTTCCCCCTGACACACGACGTCCTCCTTCCTCCTGTTAGCCGTTCGACCCGGACAACAATCCACACCCGAGCCAGAGCCGGACAGGGGACAAAGTCCTGTCCTTCGGAGGCGACCGCATCACCACCACCACGCCCGCCCCGGCCTAGTAGCGGACACGAAAAGCGTGGAAAGACTATTAGTGTGGATTCCGAACCACCTCCGACGACCTCGAACCGATCATGCAACTGCAAGGCGCGGACTCAAATAAATGGGGCACAGGTATGGCAGGTAACGAAGAACCCATGCTCGGGGGCAGCTTGTCCCAGCTCCGGCTGGGACAGTTGCCGGCAGAGGTTCAAGATCGCATCGACCAGATGACGGCATCCCGGGACCAGGTCGACGCCCTGCTCGAGGCAGTGCTCACCGTTGCGTCCGGGCTGGAGTTGGAAACGACGCTGAAACGGATCGTGCACGCGGCGATCGAACTGGCCGATTGCCGCTACGGAGCCCTCGGTGTGCTCAACCGCAACGGCGACGGACTGCAGGAGTTCGTCTCCGAGGGCATCGACGAACACACCCGCAACCTGATCGGAGACCTGCCCACCGGGCACGGATTGCTCGGTCTGCTGATCGCCCAACCCAAACCGCTGCGCCTCGACGATCTTGCCCAGCACGTTGCCTCGTCCGGTTTTCCCGCACACCATCCGCCGATGCGGACCTTCCTCGGGGTGCCGGTCCGGGTCCGCGGCGAAGTCTTCGGCAACCTGTATCTCACCGAAAAGGCGAACGCGCAGGCATTCACCGAGGACGACGAGGTGATGGTGCGGGCCTTGGCGGCGGCGGCAGGAATCGCCGTCGACAATGCTCGCCTCTTCGAAGAAGCCCGCCTGCGGCAACAGTGGCAACAGGCAACGAGCGAGATCCGTGCCGAACTACTCGCCGCCGCCGACCCCGACGAGGTACTCCATCTGATCGCCCGTCGGGCCCTGACCCTGGCCGGCGCCGACCACGTGGTGATCGTCCAGCCCGCTGACCCGGATCTGCCCCCCTCGGAGGTCACCACACTCGTGGTCACCGCCTATTCCGGTGACGATGCCGCCGGGTTCGAGGGTAGGCAGATCGGGGTCGAGGATTCCGCGATCGAGTCCGCCTATCGCCGGGGGACACCTCGGCAGGTTCCGCAACTGGGCCGCGGCGACGAACAGTACGGTCCCACACTGCTGCTGCCGTTGCGTGTGTCCCCGGGCTCGGTGTCGGGTGTGCTCGCGATCATCCGCAACCCCGACAAAGACGCTTTCGACGACCACCAGCTCCCACTCGCCGCCGAGTTCGCCGACCACGCGGCCCTGGCCCTGAAACTGGCTGACGATCAACGCCAACTGGCCGCCCTCACCGTCATCACCGACCGGGACCGCATCGCCCGCGATCTCCACGACCATGTCATCCAACGACTATTCGCGCACGGGCTGAACCTGCAAAGCACCCACTCACGCACCCGCACCCCAGAGATTCGCCAACGAATCTCGGACATGATCGACGACGTCCAGAACATCATCACGGACGTGCGGACCACCATCTTCGACCTGCACGGCGGAACGGACGAGAACCGACAACTCCGGTTGGCACTCCAGGAAATCATCACCGAACACACCGGGGACACCGCACTGCGCACCACCGTCCGCATGTCCGGGCCCCTGAACGTGGTGACCGGCACCGTCGCCGACCACGCCGAAGCAGTGCTGCGCGAAGCACTCAGCAACATCGTCCACCACGCCCACGCGGACAGCGTCACCATCACCATCACCGTCGACGACAACCTCACCCTCGACGTCACCGACGACGGCATCGGCATCCCCACCACCGTCGCCCGCAGCGGACTGCACAACCTCACCTCCCGCGCGCAGCAAGCCGGCGGCACCTTCACCGCCACCCCCCTCGATCAGGGCGGCACCCGACTGACCTGGTCAGCACCACTACCCTGACCCCACAACGTGAGCCGAGGATCCTCCCGCCAAAGATGTACCCCGGGGAGGCACGCCCGGATACAGCCCACCACACCTCAACACTGGCCGGTCGAGGCGGCACCGAGGCGCCCGATCCCTCAGCGAGACCGAGTGAGATGCCGATAAAGACAGTGCGTGCTGTACTAACCGGAACTCAGACCGCACGCTCACGGCGGCGCCGGGTCTCGAAGAATTCGGACCAGGAACTGATCTCGGGATGCGCCTTGAGCAGTGATCGACGCTGTCGCTCGGTCATCCCACCCCACACCCCGAACTCGACACGATGATCGAGCGCGTCCGCACCGCACTCGATCAACACCGGGCAATCCCGACACACCGTCGCAGCCTCACGCTGCGCCGCGCCGCGGACGAAAAGTTCATCAGGATCACTCTCTCGACAACGCGCCCGCACCACCCAATCGATTCGGGCTACGGACTGCTCGACCTCGAGCCCCCTGACCGTGGTACTCATGTGCATCGGTTCCCCTCTCACCAGACCGCACACTCTCGGGCCGCTCGGAACGAGACCATCACGGATGGTGATCGAACCCCTCAGGCCCGAACCGAATTTCCCAACGACCGTTCACTCACTTGACGAGAAGGCAATCAACGATCACGAATCTTGCAC
>NZ_JBAQEO010000545.1:0-1635 GCF_049286785.1 Rhodococcus sp. (in: high G+C Gram-positive bacteria)
CCGCGTTGTGCCGGTGATTCCGGCTAACCTGATGTCATGCCCGAACTCCCCGAGGTGGAGGCGCTAGCCGAGTTCCTGCGTGAACATGCCGTGGGAGCAGTCGTCGGACGTGTCGATGTGGCCGCACTGAGTGTGCTGAAGACGTTCGATCCGCCGATCACCGCGCTGCAAGGGCGCGACGTAACGGGTGCGTCCCGGTTCGGCAAGCATCTCGCGCTCGACTGCGACGGACTGTGGCTGGTCACGCATCTTTCCCGCGGCGGCTGGCTGCGCTGGATCGACAACCCGTCGGCCGCGCCGCCGAAACCCGGCAAGGGCCCGCTTGCGCTGCGGCTGCACTTCTTCAGTCCCGAGGGGGCGACTCCGGCGTTCGATCTCACCGAGGCGGGCACCAAGAAGCGGCTCGCGGTGTGGGTGGTACGCGATCCGCAGGAGGTGGAGGGGATAGCCCGGCTCGGTCCTGACGCACTCGACGTCCCCGAAACGGAGTTCGCGGCGCTGCTCGCCGGAACGCCCGCCCGCATCAAGAACGCACTGGTCGACCAGTCACTGCTCGCCGGTGTGGGTAACGCCTATTCCGACGAAATCCTGCACACCGCAAGAATTTCCCCGTTCGCTACGGCGCGCACACTTCCCGAAGATCAGGTCCACACACTCTACGAGGCGATGCGCACGGTGCTCACCGACGCCGTCCAGCGTTCCGTCGGCCAGGATGCAGCACGGCTGAAGGGCGAGAAGCGCTCCGGCATGCGCGTCCACGCAAGGACAGGTCTGCCGTGTCCGGTATGCGGTGACACCGTCCGCGAAGTGTCCTTCGCGGAGAAATCATTTCAGTACTGTGCAACCTGTCAGACCGGCGGCAAGATTCTGGCCGACCGCCGATTGTCGAGGCTGCTGAAGTAGCGTCTACAGAAATCTCATACGGTCTGCCACTGGTGTGGCGGGATCGATCGGCACGGTTCGGACTGTGCAACGATTCATGAGGGGTGTGGAATATCAGCCCTTGGGTGCCGTGTTCGCAGTGGTGATCGGAAAGAAACTGGCAGTGCAGGTGACGCAGTGCAGGTGACGAAGCCTCAACCCGGAGGTGCAGTGATATGGATTGGATCCGACGGTTCCACAGCTCGCCGAACGCCGCGAGTGTGCTGCTGTGCTTCCCGCATGGTGGCGGGACGGCAAGCGCCTACCGCGGCCTTTCCGAGGCTTTGGCCCCGCGGATCGAGGTGATGGCGGTGCAGTACCCGGGCAGGCAGGATCGCCTCGGCGATCGGATGGTGAGCGACATCGGCGCGATCTCGGAGCAGGTGGTGGGCGAGTTGACGTCAGCCGAGGGGAGACGACTGGCGGTGTTCGGTCACAGCATGGGCGCCACCGTCGCGTTCGAGGCGGCCCGGCGGTTCGAGCAACGGAGCGGAGCGCTCGCCGCCCTGTTCGTGTCCGGTCGAGCGGCGCCGGGCATCGCCAGGACGACCACTCTGCACCGGCAGAGCGATGGAGCGCTGATCGACGAGATGCGCCGGCTCGGCGGTGCGGATTCGCCTGCGGTGCAGATGGTGGTCCAGCACCCCGAACTCGCGGAGTTGGTGCTGCCGAGTCTGCGCAACGACTACAAGGCCGTCGAGACCTACCGGTACC
>NZ_JBAQEO010000546.1:0-2369 GCF_049286785.1 Rhodococcus sp. (in: high G+C Gram-positive bacteria)
GCCGTCAGCAGATCGATCGAACCCAGCCTCACGTGCGGGTTCTCGGCGATTACCGTGAGGAGCCGCTGCAGGCGCTGCACCCACAACTCCACCGTGCCGAAGTCGAAACGGTCTGCGGAATAGACGAATTCACCGTCCAGACCGCTCTCGTCGTCCACGCGCCGACGCACCGACACCGTGAGGTCGAGACCGGCGAGATCGCCGCCCTTGTCGTCGTCGAGGGTGAGGAGCACCTGGAACAGCGGATGCCGGTCGGGTGCCTGCCCCCCGCCCACGGCCGCGACGATCCGCTCGAACGGGACGTTGCCGTGCCGCACGGCCGCGCGCTCGGTGCGGTGCGTCCGGGCCAGGAAGTCGGTGAAGGTGGCCCGCGGATCGAGGCGGCTGCGCAGCACGAGCGGATCGGTCGACTGGCCCAGCCCGAATTCGGAGCGTTCGGCGATGACGGCGCCGATGCTGAGATCATCGGTGTTCCCGACCACCGACAGCATCACCGCCAACGCCGCATGCACCACGGTGAACAGCGACGAATCCTGCTCCTGCGCCAGCATTTCCAGCGCCCGGCACGTGCCGGCCTCCACCTCGAAGCTCACCGCCCCGGCGGCCGAGCCCGCGGCGGCGGGGTCACGGTCCGCCGGCAACGGCAGGGCCGGCGGCGCACCCCGCAACTCGTCTCTCCAGTAACGCAACTCGCGTTCGTACGGCGCGGGTACCGGCAGCGCGGCACGATCCACCTTGCCGCTCGGCGTGAGCGGCATCGACCCCAGAACCGTCACCGTGGCCGGCACCATGTACCGCGGCAGACGCCGGGCAACAGTGGCAATGACGTCTTCGGGGTCGAGCGGCGCTCCGTCGAGTGCTGCGCCGTGGACGTACCCGTCCACCATCAGTTCGCCGTTGCGCTCGTGCGTCACCGCGATGGCCGTGTGCACACCCGGGTATTCGCCGAGCACCGCGGTGATCTCGCCCAGTTCCACCCGGAATCCGCGGATCTTCACCTGATCGTCCACACGGTCCACGAACTCGAGTTCGCCGTCCTTCGACCACCGCACCAGATCACCCGTCCGATACATCCGCACGCAGTCGCGCGAGAACGGGTTGGCCACGAAGCGGGCCGACGTCACATCCGGGCGTTCCAGGTATCCGCGTCCCACCCCGGGACCGGACAGGTACAGCTCACCCACCACACCCGTCGGAACGGGCTGCAGGCAACGGTCGAGTACCAGCGCCGTCACGCCCTCGATCGGACGGCCGATCGTGACAGGCGAATGGGGGTTCAGTGGCTGAGCGTTCAAGGGCGCCGTGGCCGTGGCCCAGATGGTCACCTCGGTGGGCCCGTACAGGTTCAGCACGGTGCGGCCGGGACTCCAGCGTGACACCAGGTCGGGCGGGCAGACGTCACCCGCGACGGCGATCACCTCGAGGTGATCGAGGCCGTCGGGGTCCATCATGGCCGGAACGGCCGGGGTCGTGGTCCAATGCGTCACCCGCTCGCGGCGGAGCAACTCGGCCAGCTCCCGGCCACCGTGCACCGACGGCGGCGCGATCACCAGCGTGGCGCCCGCCGTGAGTGCCACCAACAGTTCGTGGACGGAGGCATCGAACGACGGCGACGCGCAGGCCACCACCCGGGACCGCGAGGTGACGGCGTAGGTACGACGCACTGCCGCAGTATGATTCGCGAGCCCGCGATGCGTCATCGTCACTCCGCGGGGCGCACCCACCGATCCGGACGTGTAGATCACGTACGCCGCGTTGTCGACCCGGATGGGACGCAGCCGGTCGGCGTCGGTGACGGAAGCGCTGTCGCCGGGCTGATCCTTCGCGTCCACCCAGCCGATGCCAGCGGGCACCACGGACGGATCGGTGGCGATCGCCATCGTGGCACCGGACTCGGTGATCATGTGCGCGATGCGTTCGGCGGGATATCCCGGGTCGACGGGCACGAAGGCAGCGCCCGTGCGCGCCACCGCCCACACCGCCACCACCTGCTCGACCGATCGGGGCAGCATCAGCGCCACCCGGTCGCCGGTACCCACCCCCGCCTCGATCAGCACGTGCGCCAGCCGATTCGAGCGCTCGTGCAGAACGCGATACGACACGTCCTCGTCGCCGTAGCGCAACGCGATCCCGTCGGAATCGGCTGTGGCGTCGAACAGTTCGGGAAGGGTCAGCGGAGGGACGGATTCAGGACCCGAAGAGTGAACCAGCTGGTCCCGCTCGTCCGCGGTGAGCAACGGCAGAACCCCGATCGGGGTGTCCTCCTCGGCCCCGACGAAACCGGCGAAGTACTGCAGAAACCTCTCGTGGTGCCCGCTCAGCTCGTCCTTCTCGTAGACGGCGGGATTGCCCTCGAACTCCACCCGGAC
>NZ_JBAQEO010000547.1:0-7820 GCF_049286785.1 Rhodococcus sp. (in: high G+C Gram-positive bacteria)
ACTCGGCCTCGACGCCGGTGCCGGGCTCACCACCGCGCTGGACGGTGCCTTCGATGCGAGCACCGGCCTGGCCGGTGACCTGACCGGCGGCCTCGACGGTGCTCTCGGTGGCCTTCTCGACGCAGGCAGCCAGCTGACGGGCAACGTGGGGGGAGCCGTCGGTGGCGGTGTTTCCGGTGGTGTGGACAGTGCTGCCGGCCTCGGCGCGGGACTCGGCGCCGGTGTCGCGGCCGGTGCAGGTGCGGTGGCCGACGCGGGCGCAGACCTCGGTGGAAGCCTCGAAACCGGTCTCGTCGGCGGTCTCGAAACGGCCGGCGGCCTCGGCGCGGGCCTGACGAGCGGCCTCACCGGCGGGCTCGGCGGACTCTTCGACACCGGTGCAGAATTCGGATCCACCGTGACCGGCAGCGTCGGCAGCACCGTCGATGCGGTGAGCGAGGCCGGCGGCTCGCTGGGCGTCGTCGCCGATGCGGGTTCGAGCGTGGATGCGAATCTCGGTGGCGTGATCGACACCGCGGCCGGTCTGGGCGGCACCGTCGGCGGCGGGCTCGAAGGCGGTGTCGACGGCGCCCTGGACACCGCGGCCGGTGTCACCGGTGGCCTGGACGCCACCACCGATGCCGTCGCCGACCTGGGAGCAGGCCTGACCGGAGGCGTCGGCGCACTCGGTTCGCTCGGCACCTCGTTGGGCGGCTCGTTCGACAGCTCGCTCGACAGCTCGCTCGGCACCTCGTTCGAGGGTGGGGCGTCGGCAGGCGGTTCGGTGGACGGGGCAGGCTCGGCGGAGGCGGAGTCCACCACCGAGATCGTCTCGGACACCGCCGGCTCGCTGACGGGAACCGGGTCGTCCGCCGTCGAGGGCACGGCGGAGGCCGGGTCCAACCTCTGGTCCTCGATCGACGCCGAGAACGCCTTCGGCGCGGAGTCGAGCTTCGACAGCAGCTTCGACAGCAGCTTCGGCGGGGAGACGGAGAGCTCGCTGTTCGGTGACACCGACCTGTCGGTGACCCCCACGGAAGACGTCACGGGCGCGGTCGACACGCTCGAGCCGTGACCTCATGACGGTGCACTGCATGTAACGATTACAGCCCCGGACGCGGTATGCGTACCGGGGCTGTATTCGTCAGTTTCCTCAGTCGGGTGCAGGTGCACTGATACAGTGCCCGCACGAGGTCGGAAGAATTGCGGGTCAACGAAACTCATGGACAGTGCCACCGCCCGGTCGATGACGGCCCTGCTCGAGCAGACCCTGGACGTCGCACGCAGATTCGGCCGCTCCGATCTGGCTCAGCGTCTCGATCAGGCCCGCATGCGCGTTCAGGATCCGCGGATGCGCATCGTGGTGGTGGGCCCGCTCAAGCAGGGCAAGAGCCAGTTCGTGAACTCTCTGCTCAACTTGAACGTCTGCTCGGTGGGAGACGACGAGACCACCGCCATTCCCACCGTCGTGCAGAACGCCGAGACCGCGTCGGCGGAACTTGTCCTCGCGGAACCGGGCGGTGATCCCCTCCGGGTTCCGCTGCCGCTCGAGGAACTCAACGGCATCACCCCCGCATCGCCGCGCGCGCAGGGCCGCGAGGTACTGCGCGTGGAGGTGGCTGTCCCGAGCCCACTGCTCGCCGACGGACTGGTGCTGGTCGACACCCCGGGAGTGGGCGGGGCCGGCAATCCGCATGCCGCGAGCACCCTGGGCCTGATCCCCGCGTCGGACGCCGTGTTCGTGCTCTCCGACGCCAGCCAGGAATTCACCGAGCCGGAACTCGGGTTCCTCCGCCAGGTCACGAGCCTGTGTCCCTCGGTGGCATGCCTGATCAGCAAGACCGATCTGTACCCGCACTGGCGTGAGATCGTCGAGGCCGATCGGGGGCACCTGGTCCGCGCCGGCCTCGAGGTTCCACTCATCCCGATCTCCTCGGTGTTGCGCTCACACGCACTGCGACTCCAGGACGAAGAACTCAACGCCGAGTCGGGATTCCCGCAGCTCTACGCGTTCCTCCGCGACCGGGTGCTGGCACGGGCGGAGTCGAACACGAGGCGCGCGGTGTCCCTCGACGTGTCCTCGGTCGCCGAGCATCTCGCGCTGGGAATCGGCAGCGAGCTTGCCGCCCTGCGTGACCCGGCCAAGGGGGCCCTCGCCGTCGCGGAACTGCAGAAGGCGAAAGCCGGGGCCGAGGAGCTGCACAAGAAGACGTCGCTGTGGCAGCAGACGCTCGGTGACGGCATCGCCGATCTCGCCGCCGACATCGACCACGACCTCCGCGATCGTCTGCGGCGTGTCACCCGCGAAGCGGAGGAGACCGTCGACCAGGGTGATCCCGGCAAGGATTGGGACGCGCTCGGCCAGTGGCTCGAACAGGAATTCGCCACCGCGATCGGCGACAACTTCGTGTGGGCCCACGAGCGTGCCCTCTGGCTGGCCGAGGTGGTGGCACAGCATTTCGCCGAGACGGGGGCAGTCGAACTGCCGCACCTCGACGTCGCGAACATCGACGGAGTCCTCGAACCGGTGGCATCGCTCGCCGACCTCGAGTCGGGGCGCATCGGCATCACCCAGAAAGTCCTCGTCGGTATGCGCGGCTCGTACGGTGGTGTCCTCATGTTCGGGCTCATCACGACGATGATGGGCATGGCGCTGGTCAACCCCATCTCGATCGGCGCTGGAGTCCTGTTGGGCACCAAGGCATACCGGGAAGACAAGGAGAGCCGCGTCCTCAAACGCCGCGCCGAGGCGAAGGCCGCCATCCGCCGGTTCGCCGACGACGCCAGCTTCCAGGTGGGTAAGGAATCGAAGGACCGGCTGCGCGGCATCCAGCGGTTGTTGCGCGATCATTTCACCGGCATCGCGGAACAGGTGCTGCGCTCGATCAACGATTCACTGCGCGCGGCCCAGGAGGCAGCCAACCTCGAGTCCACCGAACGGACGCGTCGAATCGCGCAGCTCGAGAAGGATCTGCGCATCGCGTCCGAGCTGAAAGAGCAAGCGGCGCAACTCGTCGCAGGCGACGCCGGGGCAATCACTGCATGACCACCACCCCGCTCTCCGAGGCGCGTGCGCTGATCGCGTCGGCCCGTCAGTTGTATGCGGGACGACCCGAGATCCGCGATCAGCTCACCGAATGCGCCCGGCGGCTCGAGCAGCCACTGCGCGTCGCCCTCGCCGGATCGCTGAAGGCCGGCAAGTCTACGCTGCTCAATTCCCTGGTGGGGCAGGATATTGCGCCCACGGATGCCACCGAGTGCACACGCGTGGTCACCTGGTATCGCAGCGGGTCCACTCCCACCGTGACGGCGTGGTACGCCGATTCCCAACGGTCCGTGAACGTTCCGGTGCTGCGCCGGGACGGGCACCTCACGTTCGACCTCGGTGACCTCACAGCGGAACAGGTCGACCGCCTCGACGTCGAGTGGCCGTCGTCCGCGCTGGCCCACACCACCATCATCGACACCCCGGGCACGTCGTCGCTGTCCCGGGACGTCTCGGCCCGCACCCTCGAGCTGCTCACCCCCGACAACGAGGCGTCCGGCGCGGACGCTGTGGTGTATCTCCTGCGCACACTGAACGCGACGGACGTGCAGTTCCTCGGCCAGATCGGCGATCACGTCGGCGACGAGTCGGGTCCGCTCGGCGTGGTCGGTGTGGTGTCCCGGGCCGACGAGGTGGGGGCGGGCCGCCTCGACGCGATGATGTCGGCCAAGGAGGTGGCATCGCGGTTCGCGGGCGAACTCGAGCGCACCGGGCTGTGCCAGGCCGTGGTCCCGGTGGCGGGACTGCTCGCCCTCGGCGCCCGCACCATGCGCCAGGCCGAGTTCGTCGCTTTCCAGCAGTTGGCCGAAGTTCCGGTCGAGGATCTCAACCTGGCGATGCTCTCTGCCGACCGGTTCGCCCGCGAGGGTGGCCCGCTGCCGGTGGACGCCCGGATGCGGGCACAGCTCGCAGACCGCTTCGGGCTGTTCGGCATCCGGATGGCCGTCACCCTGATCCGACTGGGCACCAAGGATTCGCCGACGCTGGCCGCGGAACTGGTCGAACGCAGCGGGCTCGACGAGCTGCGGCAGGTCATCGACATCCAGTTCGGTCAGCGCGCCGACCAGCTGAAGACGCACTCCGCCCTGGTCGCGCTCAAGCGCGTGCTCACCACCCATCCGGTGGCGGGGGCGGACCGGATCATGCCGGCAGCCGAGCGGCTGCTCTCCGATGTGCACGGATTCCAGGAGTTGCGCCTGCTCGGGAGGTTGCGGTCCACGGAGGTGGCCCTGCCTGCCGACGACGTCGCGGAACTGCAGCGCCTCATCGGTGGCTTCGGGATCGAGATCGCCGAACGCCTGGGCACCGACGGCTCCGACTCGGTGGAACTGCAACGCACGAGAGCGCTTGCTGCGGTACGCAAGTGGCGTGAGCGGGCGCGGCATCCGCTGCTCGACCAGTTCACGGCGCGCGCGTGCACCATCGCAGCCCGCAGCGCCGAGGGTGTGCTGGAGGACCTGAACACGGGCGGATAGTTACTACGTCACGCGGTGCGCCGCGCCGGACGGCTCGCCGGCCAGGAACCGCGGGGTGGGCAACGCCGCATCTGCCGCGCCGCGCCGGACCCGGTCGGCCACCTCCTCGAGCCGGGCTTCCGGAACGAGCGCAATCGCCGAGCCGCCGAAACCGCCGCCGGTCATCCGGGCGCCCCAGGCGCCGGCGCCCAGTGCGGCATCCACGGCGCAGTCGAGTTCCACGCAGCTCACCTGGTAGTCGTCGCGCAGCGACACATGTGATCGGGTGAGGGCACCCCCGATCTCGGTGATCCGGCCTCTGCTCAGAAGTTCGGCAACCTCGTCCACTCTCCGCATCTCGGTGAGCACGTGTCGCACACGCATTTTCGACTCGGGATCGGTCAGCGATGCCAGGGCTGCGTCGACGTCCTCGATGTCGCGGAGGGAGGTCACGCCCAGAACCGAACGCGCCTTCTCGCTCAGCGAACGCCGGTTGCCGTAACCGCTGTCGACGAGCCTGCGCGGGGCGCGGGTGTCGATCACGACCAGCCGGGCGCCCGCCGCCTCGAAGTTCACCGGTAGGTATCGTGTGCTCCCGTCCCGGCAGTCCAGCAGAAGTGCCTGGCCGGGCCGGGCGAGCATCGCGACGGACTGGTCCATGCCGCCGGTCGGAGCTCCCACGATGTCGTTCTCGGCGCGGACGCAGGCGGCCGCCAGGGTGCACCGCCCGACCGCGTCGGTGGGCAGCCCCGAGAGATCGGCGACGGCAAGCGCGAACGCGCACTCGAGTGCCGCCGAACTGGACAGCCCCGACCCGACGGGAACGGTGGAATGCACGGCCACATCGAATCCCGTGTCGGTGGAGACCGTTCCCGATTGCCGGAGCGCCCACACGACCCCGGCGAGGTACGCCGTCCACCCCGCAGGATTGCCCGGCGCCACCTCCTGCAGGCGGCCCTGCCAGGTGTCGCCGGTGTGGGTGGAAGCGCACCCCAGCACCTCGTCCGCGCGTCCGCGGACCGCCACGGTGGTGACGTAGGGGAGTGCGAACGGCAGCACCCGTCCGCCCGCGTAATCGATGTGCTCGCCGATGAGGTTGACCCGTCCCGGTGCAGCCCACACTCCGTCCGGGACGCCGCCGAAGGCACTGCGGAACAGGGCTTCCGCACGCTCGGCCACCGATCGCACCTCCGTCGGCAGGACCCACTGTGGGGCGGTCACGATGCCAACTCCCGGAGCCGGTCGGCGATCCTTTCCGGCGTGGTGTCGTTGATCCAGGCCCCCACGGCGGACTCGGTGCCCGCCAGATATTTCAGCCGGCCCGGCGAGCGCATCAGCGAGAACAGCTGGAGGTACAGGCGACCGAAGCGCCGATCGTCACCGACAGGTGCCTGATGCCACGCCGCGATGTACGGGACGGGTGCGGGGTAGGGCGCATCGGGCTCGTCGAAGAACCGGTCGACCCGCCGCAGCAGTTCCCGGTAGATGTGGGCGAGTTCGTCGCGTTCGGGCCCGTCGAGTTCGGCGAGGTCGTGGACGTCGCGGTGCGGAGCCAGATGTACCTCCAGCGGCCAGCGGGCGGCCGCGGGAACATAGGCCGTCCAGTGCTCGGCCGAGCGCACCACGCGTCGGCCCGAGCGGCGTTCGGCGTCGAGCACGTCTCTCTGTAACAGCCGGCCGGTGTCCTCGAAGTGGCTGCGCGCGCGACCGATCAGCGTCCCGGTGCGCGGTGGCAGAAAGGGGAAGGCGTAGATCTGCCCGTGCGGATGGGCGAGCGTGACACCGATTTCCCGGCCGCGGTTCTCGAAGACGAACACCTGCCGGACACCCGGCAGCGCCGACAGTTCGGTGGTGCGGTCGGCCCACACGTCGACCACGGTGCGCACCCGATCCGTCGGCAGTGCTGCGAAGTCGGTGTCGGGGTCGCTGGTGAAACAGACCACCTCGCAGCGGCCGCCCGCGGGCGCCGACGGCCACAGCGGTTCGTTGTCGATGTGGGACGGCAGGTCCGGCCGTCCGGCGACGGTCGCCAGTGCGGGAAAACGGTTCTCGAACACCACCACGTCGTAGTCCACGGCCGGGATCTCCGACGGTATGCCCGGACGGCTCGGTGCGAGTGGTGATGCGCCCGGCGGCGGGAGGAACGTGCGGTCCATCCGTTGCGCCGCGATCACGACCCACTCGCCGGTGAGCACGTCGAATCGCCGCTGCGAAAAGGACATCGCCGGCGGGAGGGTCCGGGAGTCGACGAGTTCGCGGGTCGCAGCGCCCGACACATACGGTTCGGAATCGTCGAAGTAGATCAGCTCACGACCGTCGGCGAGTGTCGTCCTGGTCTTGCGCACTCTGCCCATCGCGTCACTCTCCGGGGGTCGGTTTCTGCTCAGCGCAGCCTACAAGGACGCCGCTGCCGCGAGGGTAGGCAAAGGTCACCCCAGGGTAGGTGGCCGGTGCCCGGACACCGAGACATGATGGTTCTCACCAGTCGGCGCAAAGTTGAACCGCAGGAGGTACGTCAACACACCACACCGCCATATGCTGAGACGAAACACCTCACCGGAACCCGAACCCGGTGAGGTGATTTCGTTTGTGCCGCGAATCGGATCAGAACTCCATGCCGGCGTCGGCGCCCATCTGCCTGGTGGTGTTCCCGCCGTCGAGCGACTCCCGGATGATGTCCGCATGGCCCGAGTGTTGCGCGGTCTCCCGGATGATGTGCAGGAGCGTGCGGCGTGCGGTCCACCACTGCCGCTCGGGGGCCCACGGGGCCGTGGGCAGCGGAACGAGCAGGTCCATGTCGTCGAGCCCGGCGACGACCGCCTCGGTGGCGCGTGCCACCGCCTCGTACTCGGCCACCAGGCCCTCGAGGGTCTCGTCGTCGCGCATGTAGTACTGCTCCATCGCGGATTCCATGTCGAACTCCGCCGTCTCGTCGCGCTCGAGAATGGAGTTCACCCGCTGTCGTTCGGTGTTCGCCACGTGCTTGATCAATCCGCCGAGCGTCAGGTCGCTGACGGTGGTCCGTTGCCGGGCCTGGGCGTCGTCGATGCCGCGGATGGTGATCAGGAGGGTGGAGCGCTGCTCCTGGAGGATCTGCAGGATGTCGGCACGCTCGCCGGTGAGTACGGGGTTCTGGGAAGTGGTCATGCCGACAACGGTAGGGACCAATGCGGTCAGAACAGGTCCTAATTGACAGGCCGGTGACGTTGCAGCCACGTGCTCACGCCGGGCGCGAACAGTGCCAGCACACCCACGACGACGAGTCCGCTGTAGACGAGTGGTGCCCACTGCAGCACTCCGGCCGTCGCATCACCCGCGTCGGACAGGAGAGACCACAGGCC
>NZ_JBAQEO010000548.1:0-2929 GCF_049286785.1 Rhodococcus sp. (in: high G+C Gram-positive bacteria)
GGCCCGGCCCTGAAGCGTCAGCTCCTGCTCGTCCTCGACGGCGAACCCGGCGGCCGCCAGATCAGCGGCCACGACAGCGGGGTCGGCGTAGCCGTGCGGAACCGTCTGGAAGAACCGTGGCGGGTCGACCGGAAAGGCCCGCTCGAGCCCGGCCTGCAGCGCGACTTCGAAGGCGTGCGTCCCGAGCGGCCCCCAGGTGTTGAACAGGAACCGGCCCCCCGGGGCCAGCACCCGGCGGACCTCGGTGAAGGCCTCGATGCGGTCGGGAAGGAACATCACGCCGAACTGGCAGACCACCAGGTCGAAGCCTCCGTCCGGGAACGGCAGCCGCTGCGCGTCGGCCTGCCGCCACACCGCGCCCGGGGCCCGGGTCGACCCGAAAGCGACCATGGCCTCGTTCAGGTCGGTGGCCGTCACCTCGGCCGAGGGTGCCGCTGCGAGCAGGTCCGCTGTCAACACGCCAGTCCCCGCAGCGAGTTCGAGGATTCGCCGAGGGTGGAGTGCCGCAGCCCGGGCGGTCAGGTCCTCGGCGAAGGGCCGGAAGACCACCGGCACGAGGTACTGCTCATAGGCCGCCGGCATGGATTCGGACCATCGCCGGTCGGCGTTGATTCCTGTCACCCTCATGACGATAGCGTCGCGTCAGAACCTCCCCCCAGAAGCGGAGGTGGCGTCGATGGAGATTCTCTTGGCCGCTACCACTCTGCTCGGCGTGATCGGGTTCTTCTTGCGGCGGGTTTGCCCCCGCTTGCGGACTTCCTCGAACGCGTACTGCCATTGGTGTCGGAAGGCGCAAATAGGCGCACCGTCCGGCTCGCCAAGGCGAAGCAGAGCAAGTAGCGAAAACGCACCCGACTGCCTCTGGGGGAGAACTCTGCCCAAAATCAGGCGTAAAACCCCAGGTGGACGTTCCAAGTAGCCTCTACACGTCTACTCCGTATTCGTCGGGATGGTCCTGCATATGACCTCGGTCGGAGCGCCGGTCGGCCTGTCGGATTCGTGTGTCAAGATCACCTCGTGAGTGACACTGTGGCGTCCATTGCCGACGCGCAAGGGCTGGGGCACGACGATCTCGAGCGCATCCTGTCGGCTGATCCCGTCGACCGTGAGGTGGCGATCTCGCGGGATACTCCGGTGCCGAAAGCAGGTGGCGTCTACGCATGGTGGTTCGACGAGCTGCCGGGTGATGTCGACGCGACCGGCTGCGTCGAGCGCGACGGTTCGACTCTCCTGTACGTCGGCATCAGTCCCAAGGCGCCGCCACGCAACGGCCGGGTCGCGAGCAGTCAGACACTTCGTTCTCGGATCAGCACCCACTACACGGGCAACGCTGCGGGGTCGACACTACGGCTGAGCCTCGGAACTCTGCTTTCGTCCACGCTGGGAATCGAGCTTCGGCGGTTCGGATCGGGCGATCGTCTGCACTTCGGAGTCGGGGAGCAGGAGCTGTCTCGGTGGATGCACGAACACGCTCGAGTTGGGTGGATCGTCGACGAGGCTCCGTGGGAGCTGGAATCTCGGCTGTTCGGACAACTTGTCGTCCCCCTCAACCTGGACGGCAACGATCACTGTGGTTTCCACGCTGGGATGCGTGAGACGCGCAGGGCGGCTCGCGCTCGTGCCCGCGCCCTGCCCGTGCTCCCGAACCCTGGTGTCGGAGGAAGATATCCGTAACGATGAACTCCACATATGCTGCCGCGCCGCCGCTGCGCGCCGGTGTGCCCTCGGATGCGGTGGTCGCGCGCGTACCCCAAGCGAAACCCCTCAGGGGTGGGTGATTCCCCCGAGTCGAAGGGCGGCCCCCGACTCCCCTCGGTCGGGGGGCCGACGCCGTTTCCCTCCCACCGCGTGCTACCCGGTCTACCCTCATCGCGTGGACAGCGAGGAACAGATCGTCGCGGACGCGGCGACGGCGATGAGCAACGACGAACTCGCCGCCGCCATCGCCACACTCCAAGCACACGAACGCGAACTCCTCCTCGCCGGCGACATCGACCGCGCACGCCGGGCGGCGATGGACAAAGCCGTCTTCCTGTCGGTGCAGGTCAGTCGCCACACGTGATCTATGCGCCGAACACCTCATGCAATGCACCTCGAGGAGTGTGAACCAGATGAGCACGATGGACAGCGCGGCCGCTGGTGAGCCGGGCAGCCTGGATGAGGACATTGCCACCGCCATCACAGCGCTCACCTGCGCGGCCCGGCGGACCTACCTCACCCAACAAGGTGCCTCGGAGAGGTATGACTTCGGGGAAATCGCCTGCCGTGTCATCACTACGGTGGCCGCGAACGTCGGCGGACTCGGTGTGCTGACCGCTGGCCGGCCCGGGTCCTGGGAAGCGGGTTTCATCGAGCAGATCGTCACCAGCACCGTCCCGGAGGACGAGCTGCTGACGTACCGCACCGAGCCGGTACGACTCGATCTCGACCCCGAGGAAGTGCTGATGGATCTCGGGATCTGGCACCTCTACGACGAGGACCTGTCGGCGATCGACCACGAACTGGAAGCAGACGACCTCGGCGAGGATCAGCAGAGCGCCCTCGTGGCCGAGCGCACGGCGGTCGAGCAGCTCTACGGCCGCGACCTCGAGGCATACGTCAGCGCGTACACCGGCGTGGTCCGCGACCGGTGCCGGCAACTCGGCATCACCGTTCCCGTCGAGGTGACCCGCATCGATCGAAACACCTCCGGCACACGGTGGTTCGACCAGGCCGCCGCCGACCGAATGACTTTCGGGCTCGCCGACGAACTCGACGAGTACGCCCGCCTCCACACCCCGCTACCCGGCAGTGGGCTGGTTCAGGGCGAGGAAGGTTTCGACGACGCCGCGTACCGCGCCGCCGAACGGGCGGCCGGTCGCAGCCCCCGGGCCCGTGCCCAGCGGAGTCAGGATGTCTGACCAACTGACGGCGATCGCCGCGGCCGCAT
>NZ_JBAQEO010000549.1:0-2235 GCF_049286785.1 Rhodococcus sp. (in: high G+C Gram-positive bacteria)
CCACGGAAGTTCCCAGCACGTCGATTCGGCTGAATCCGTACCCGACGACGCCGCGATGGCGGCCAACCGGCGCGATCGGATCCACCCGGTAGGACAGCGCCGGCCCCATCCACACCGGGATCCCGGCGACTGCCCCGGACCCTGTGAGGTGGGAGTGCCCGCACAGAATCATCCGGACGTCCGAGCCCTCGAGAACGGTCTCGAGCCGCCCGGCCTGCTGCAGTCGAAGATAATCGACCGTGGCGACGGGGGAGGGGATCGGCGGATGGTGGAGAACGAGAAGCGTTCCCCGTGCGCTCGGGCGCGAGAGTTCGTCGTCGAGCCACGACAGCTGACTGGGCTCGAGTCGTCCCTCGTGCCGGCCGGGGGTCGTGCTGTCCAGCACCACCACCCGCAATCCGCAAATGTCGTACACACCGTCGTGCGGAGCCGTCAGGTCGCCGTCGTCCGTGTCGATTCCGAGCAGTTCCGTGTGAAATGCCGAGCGTTCGTCGTGATTGCCCATCGCAGAGACGATCTGGGCGTCCAGCTCGTCCGCTGCCGTTTCGACCACGTCCCGCAGTCGTCGGTACGCCTCGGGGTTCCCGTTGTCGCTGAGATCGCCGGAGAGGACGAGTGCGTCGACGTGCTGCCGCGACATGATGATCCGATCGAGCACCTCACGAAGATTCGCCAGCGTATCCACTGCTCCGTGCACGCGCTCGCCAGAACTTCGGATATGGGTGTCGGTCAGCTGGACCACGGTGATGTCGGGGGTACTCATTCGACCGGGAGAAGCGCTGTGGCCTGCTTCTGGGCGGCGTCGAGCGTGGGTTTCGGATCGGCACCCTGGTAGACGATTGCCTCCACCGCGTTCATCATTCCGTCCCGGATCTGCAGATAGTTGTTGCCGGGCATCGACACCCACGGTTCCATCGACTCGAGCTGTTTCAGGTTCGGTTCGAGCAGGGTGTTCTCCGCGGCCCAGGTTTTCAATCCGGACGGGTCGTCCACGAGCCCGGTCCGCAGCGGCAGATAGCCGATGCCCTTCGCGATCGTGACATAGGCCTCTTCGCTCGTGAGGAACTTGATCAGCTCCCAGGAGGCACGCTGCTGTGCCGGATCCGACGCGAAGGTGAACAACGATGCACCCGAGTTGGTGGCAACAGCAGGCTTTCCGTCGAAGGTCGGCATGGTGGTCGAGCGCAGATCCCACTTGCCTTCGGCGCCCTTGACGAACGTGCCCTGGATCGCGCTGGTTTCGAGGATCATGCCCATCTCGCCGCGGGCGAATGCTTCGTAGCCCTGCTTCTGGCTGAGCTTCGGGGTAGCACCCGACTCGACCAGTCCCTGTGCCATCTCGGCCACCTCGACCACGGGGTCCTCGGCGAAGGCCAGGGACGAGCGGTCCTCGGAGATGACGCGTCCGCCGTTGGAACGGACGAGGCTTTGGAAGCACCAGTCCTTGGAGGTCTTGGTCAGGCAGTCGATGTAGACGCCGCCCTTGCCGGTTTTCGAGGTGATCGCGGCGGCCGCGTCCGCGACCCCGCCCCAGGTGGTGGGGGGTTTCGCGGGATCCAGCCCGGCCTGCTCGAAGAGCGTGGCGTTGTAGTAGAACACCGGGGTCGAGAAGACGAAAGGAACGCCGTAGGTGGTGCCCTCCCAGTCCGCCAGGGTCCGTGCGGTGGGTGCATAGGGGTGCTTCTCGCCGTCGAAGTTCGCCTCCACGGCGTCCTTGCCGACGAGGCTGTCCAGCGATTTGGCGCCGAGCTGATGAATGGTGAAATCGAGGTCACTGAATCCGAGCTGTGCCACGTCCGGCGGGGTGCCGGCCACGGTCTGACTCTGGATGCTCGAAATCGTGTCGGTAGCGGGGTTGGGGCTGTTGCCCTGTGGCTTCTGCGCCGTGACCGTGATGTTCGGGTGCTGCCGGGAGAACTCGTCTATCAGCGCGTTGAAGGTGTCCGTCCATGCTCCCGCCAAACCGTAGTTGTAGCTTTCGAACACGATCGAAACCTTCTGATCCGGCGACAGTTCAGGTCCCGGATCGGTACCCTCCGCCTCCGAACCAGTGGTCGTGCTCCCGAGTCCGCCGCAGGCGGTCAGGACCAGGGCGCCGGCCAGCAGCGCTCCCAGCCCGGGCAGGGTCTTCTTCACGGTGGTTCTCCTGTTGCTTGTATCGGTCGAGGCCTGTTGCGTGAATCGGTCGGGGATTGTGGAGCTGTCGGTGCTCAGGCAACCGACAGCGAGGCATCG
>NZ_JBAQEO010000550.1:0-13220 GCF_049286785.1 Rhodococcus sp. (in: high G+C Gram-positive bacteria)
CGGCGGCGGCAATGGTCGTGGCGGCGGTGGCGGCAGCCGCGGAACACCGTCCCCGAGCGCGCCGAGCCGCAGCGACCAGCGCTCCCGCTCCTCATCGCCAGCTGGAGGCAGCGGACCCAAGAAGGGCAGTGGCGCAAAGGCCGGCAAATGGGTCTCGGCCGCAGCAGGCGGGAGCCAATCCGCCACCCGCGGGGCTGGTGACCTCGCCGGAGACAACTACGCCCAGACCAACAGCCGCCACACCATCCCGCGATAAATCCTGCCCGGACAACGAGAAGAGACACCGATGACCAGCGAGAACCCGCGAATCAGATTCGGCACCATCCACAATCCGAGCACGGACTCATTCAGCGCTGTGTACGCCACGGCCAACGAGTTCCGCCACTCCAGGATCCAGCTCGCACCCTCTGTGCGCCGCGAACTCCACCTACCTGGTGTGTTGCGGCCGGTAGCCCACCGGAACCGGGTGCGTGATCGGCTCGGCCGGGCCTGGTGGCGGGTGCGCATCTCTCCGCGTTGGTGGTGGTCACGGCGTACCACCCGCGACGTTTACCGCTCGTCGATCTCTGTGCCGCGCACTGGTGGTGATCGGCGGTGAGCGCGACGCGGACAAGCAGCGACCCGCAGGTCTATCTCGGCGGCCGCAAACCCCGAAACGAAGGCGTCATGGGCCTGACCGGGCCGGTGACCTGGTTCGTCCTCGGCACTTTGATCCTCTCTCTCGTCGTGTTGATGGGCGCGGGCGTCAAGGCCGGCGCAATCACCGGCGGTGTCCTTCTCCTGGCCGTGCTTCCGGTGGTCCGCAAACGTCACGGGCTCACCGGATACGAAAGGTTCCTTCTGGCAATGCAGTTCTTCGGCGCACTCCGACGTAAAGAGAACGTCTACCGCGGTGGTCTGTTCTCCGAGATGCCCGGCGGTAAAGCACACCTGCCCGGAGTCCTGGCCCCGACGAAGATGTACGAGGGCGAGGACTCGGCTGGTTACCGGTTCGGGATGATCCACATGCCCAAGACGAATCAGTACACCGTCGTGCTGCGGGCCTGGCCGCAGGGCGACGAGGCCGTGGACCGGGGACTGGTCAACCAGTGGGTCGGTGAGTGGGGTGTCGTCCTTGCTTCTGCCGGGCTGACCAGTGACATCGAGGCGATCGTCCCGGTCCTCGACACCGTTCCCGAGACCGGCAATGCCTTACTCAACCAGGCCCGGGTGATCACCGCCCCGCACGCTCCTGAGCTGGCGAAGGCGGTCGTATATCAGGGTGCGACCGAGTTCCACCGTGACGAGGTGCAGCTCGCTGCGCGGGTGGCGATCACGTTCGCTGCAACGACGGAGGAACGCAAGAAGGACCCGGGTGTGCAGGCGGTCGAGATCGGTCGCCGGCTCCCCGGCATCCGCGCCGCGATCGAGGCATCGGGTGTCGCGGTGCGGCCGATGAGCGCCGCGGAGATCACCGGTGTGGTTCGTCGCTCGTTCGACCCGGCCTCGCAGTTGAACATCGAGCGGGCCGAAGCCTTGGGCGAGGATCACGGGATCACCTGGGACAACGCCGGTCCGATCTCGCACGAGAACACATGGGAAGAGTACTGGCACGACGGCGGCAGGTCGGTCACCTGGCTGATGGACGCCGGCCCGAAGAGCGCCGTTGACGAATCGACGCTGCGGCGTCTGATTGCCCCGCACCCGGACCTGCCGCGCAAGCGGGTCGCGATCGTCTACCGCCCGCACCGCGCTGCGGACGCGGTCAAGATCATCGACGACGACTACCGCAACGCGATCGTCGCGGCCCAGAACCGCAACCGCGGTGTCGGTTCGGCCGCTGCCCAGATCAACGTCGAACTCGCTGAACGCTCCCGCGACGAACTTGCCCGTGGCCACGGTGCCACCCGTATCGGTGTGTTGATCACCATCACCGAACCGATCGAGGCCGACATGCCCCGGATCGATGCGCTGATCAACGACCTGGCGGTCCAGGTCCAGCTCGATGTGCGCCGCTGCTACCGGTTCCAGGACGCCGCATTCGCGGCGTCCCTCGGCACCGGGGTGCTACTGCCTGACCATGCGTCGATGCCGTCGGTGCTGACGGCCTGAGAGAAGGACGGAATCACTGATGTTCGAGATCATGACGCCCGAGAAGCGGGCGAAGTACCAGACACGTGTCTACGCAGGAGGAATCGGCGGCGCGTGGGCGAAGTTCAAGGTCCGCACCGACGACAACCGCCGCCGCAACGCCGCAGCCCGCGAACGCAGCGAAACCAGCGAAACCGAGGGCGGGCCGAAGCTCACCGACCGCGGGTACCAGGGCGCCGGTGGCGGCCGCGCGGCGTCGGTCGGCAAACAATCCGAGCTGCGCTCGACGAGCGTTCACGCCGCGGGTGCGTTCTGGCCATGGTCGGTCGGTGCGGGAGCCCCGGCGGTCGGCCCGGTCATCGGCAGCCACCTGGTCACCCACGCACCGGTCTCGTTCGGCCTGCGCAACTGGTTCCTCCGCGGCTTCATCACCGCCCCAGTCGGATTCGTCCTCGGCCTCAACGGCTACGGAAAGTCCTCGTTCGTCCGCAAGGTGATTCTCGGGGCGATCGCCCAGGACGTGACCGCACTGTTCCTCGCCGACAAGAAACCCGACTACCGGGCGCTGGTCGAGGAGGTCTCCGGTAAGGACGCCGTCGTCGACGTCGGATACGCCTTCGGGCACATCAACCCCCTCGCCGGCGGTGCGCTCGGACAGATCATCCCGATGCTCACACCCTTCCCGGAGCTGCAACTGCGCTGGATCGAGGAACTCCGCGGCCGCCAGAGCGAGACCACCTGCGCCCTGCTCGAACTGCGACGCGGACAGGCCCTCGAGGACTGGGAAGAGTCGATCATCGAGTCCGGCATCGGGATTCTGTTCAACGAGAAGGGCTTCACACCAGCCGAACCACCGCTGCTCGAGAACTTACTCGAGGTGATCATCGAGGGACACCCGCAGCTCATCGAGGACGCCGGCGCCGACGGGATGGAGGAGTACCGCCAGGCTGTGCGGCCACTACGCCGCTCACTGCGCGCATTCGTCAACCCGACGAGCCGGTTCGCACGCATCTTCAACGGCCAGACCACCAACCCACTGAGCCTTCACTACCCGGCGATCGGGTTCGACGTCTCACACATCCCCAACGGAGACAAGAAGCTGCGGGCGGCGGTCATGCTGGTGTGCTGGTCGGACGGGTTCGCGCTGATCGACGCCGCGCACGCCCTGTTCGATGCAGGCCTGGGCCCGCAACGTTTTTTCGAAGCCGTGATGGACGAAATCTGGGACGTGCTCGGTCTGGGCCCCTTCATGATCGACCGGATCGACGCGCTGACCCGGTTGAACCGGCAGATCGCGACCGGGCTGTGGATGATCACGCACTCGATGGCTGACCTGACCACCTCTGCCGATGGCGCCACCACCGCCCGCGCGGTCGGATTCCTCGAACGCGCCCGCGTGAAGATCATCGGCCCGATCCCGCCGAAGGAAATCGAGCGCCTCGACGGTGTGGTCACCTTCACCGACACCGAAGCCGACATGGTCACCAAGTGGTCCTCCCCGCCGCCGATGACCGGGGATCAGCCCCGCGAGGGCCAACCCGTCCCACCGCCTCCCGGCACCGGAAACGTACTGATCAAGACCGGTGACGACGAACGCGCCCCCGGAATCCCGGTGCACGTGATCTTCACGGCCGCCGAAATCGAATCCGGAATCCACAACACCAACGCCCGCTACACCACCGCCACCGACACCGACACGCAGGAGGATGCCGCGTGATCCCGCAGCGCCGCTACCGGGGCGTCTCACCCGAACTGCGGGCCGCCGCCGTCGAAAAGGTCGCCGAGCTGCACACCGAGGTCTCCTCGCGGTGGCGGGCGATCCAGCTCGTCGCCGAGGCAACCGGCGTGCACCCGAACACGCTGCGCAACTGGGTGCAAGCGCACCCGGAAGGTCCGCGATCGCCGCGCAGTGATCTCGAGCGGGAACTGCGGGAACGTTCCGCGGCCCTGGCCGCGGCGGCGGAGATAATCGCGGACCTGTCGGTCCGGCTTCAGACACGGCCGGGTCGGAACTGATCGCGCGGTGAACACCAAGAAGCTGGTCGCCGCCGCCGTGGCCGTGATGGTCGCGATCGTGATGCTCCTGGTCATCGTCGCCTCCGACAGCGACAACCAGTGCCCAGCACCGGTCGGACCCGGCGGCAACGCGGCGAGCGCTCCGGCCGGATCACTGGTCAAACCGACCAAGACCGGCCCGACCACCCTGACCTCGGGGTTCGGGCCGCGGTGGGGGACCGAGCACAAGGGCGTCGACTTCGCCGGGGAGGTCGGCACTCCCATCTACGCGTTCACCGACGGCCGGGTCATCGCTGCCGGGCCCGCGGACGGGTTCGGGAACTGGATCGTCCTCGACCATCAGATCGACGGGAAGGTGTACTCGACCGTCTATGGGCACATGTTCGCCGACGGTGTCCTGGTCAAGGCCGGTGACCGTGTGTCCGCCGGGCAGGAGATCGGCCGTATCGGGAACGCCGGTGACACCACCGGTGCGCACCTGCACTTCGAGGTCTGGGACGGCGGTCGCCTACCCGACGGTGTCGGCGCTGCGCTCGACCCCGCTCCCTGGGTCGACAGGGCCCAAGAGCCCGGCCAAGCCGCACCTACCACCGACACCGGTTCCGGCGGTGGGCAGCTGGCCGAGGAGGGCACGTCGTCGGCGCCCGGTCTCGGAATCTACAACGCCCGACAGCTCGCCATCGCAAAGCAGGTCGTGGCGGTCGGCGAAGCGATGGGTGTGTCCGAGCGCGGCATCCTCGTCGCTCTGGCCACGGCCGGCCGCGAGTCGACCTACCGCATGCTCGCCAGCTCCGTGGTCCCCGAGTCGTTGAACTACCCGCATGACGGCGTCGGCAGCGACCACAAGTCGGTCAACCAGTACCAACAGCAGGTCGGCATCTGGGGAACGGTCGAGGAATTGATGAACCCCATCACCGCGAACGTGAAGTTCTACCAGTCACTTATCCAGGTCTCCGGGTGGGAGTCGATGCCCGTCACTCTCGCCGCCCAGACCGTGCAGGCCTCGGCCCACCCGGAGGCGTATGCGCAGTGGGAAGAGGCCGGCCGCATCATGTACGGCGAGTTCAAAGGTGCCAGCAAAGAACTCACCCCCGATGAGCTGTCCCAGATCTCCACAGCTGGTGCGGCGACCGCCGTCGCCGCGGGCGGCACCCTGCCCGACGCGTGCGCACCCACGGGCGGAAGCCAGCACGGCCCGCTCGCACCGGGCCCGTTCGGGCAGAAGGTCATCGAAGCAGCATCGCGCTGGCTCGGCACCGAGTACACCTGGGGCGGCGGTGACGTGGGCGGACCCACCAAGGGCATCCGCGACGGCGGCGTGGCTGACAGCTTCGGCGACTTCGACAAAACCGGGTTCGACTGCTCCGGACTGACCCTCTACGCCGTGTTCCAGGCCTCGGGCGGTCAGATCAGTCTGCCGCACTTCACCGGGGACCACTCGAATCCGGGCCAGCTCTACGACCCCCGCGGCCAGGAGATCCCGCTCGACCAGAAGCAACCTGGCGACCTCATCTACTTCGGATCCGGCGGAAATACCCACCACGTCGGCATCTACCACGGCGTCCAGAACGGTCAGGACATGCTTCTGGGCGCCCCGCAGTCGGGCGGTGTCGTCTCCATTTCGCCGCTGTCGAACTGGGCGGGCGAAGAAATGTACGTCCGCCGATTCGGTGCCATCCCACCAGTCGGTGCCATCCCACCAGAAGAAAGGCCGTAGCCATGCGGACACCCCTGTACGCATTGCCAAACCCGACACCCGGCAGCTGGGTGCTGATCGAGCCCCATGGAGATGTCCGCGAGGTCGTCTGGTCCGGAGTTGCCGTCCTGATCGTGCTGTCCGCTTCGGTGCTGGTCCGGCTAGTCCTGTCGCAACGGCAGCATCGACTCACGAAGTGGGTGTATCGGGCCGGGACATTCGCACTCGCCGCCGCCGGTGTCCCGGTGCTGCTATGGGTCGCCGACGACTCCCTCACCCTCGCGGTCCCCGCTTTCGCCGCGGGTTTCTACACGATCGCGCTGTGCGCGGCCCACCGGATAAAGATCGGCGAAACCATCTCGGCCGCCCAACATTTCGCCCATTGTCGTGTCGGACCCACTCCGTGATGTGAACCGAAAGCCGTTGTCCGTGAATCGATATGAGAGATCGGAAGTGTAATGACAAAGAAGGTCCGGACACGTCGTCGAGTCGGAATGGTGGCCGCCGCACTGGTGGTGATGACAGCGGTTGCCGGGTGCGGCAGCTCCGACGGTGACGATCGCGATCACGGCCACGAACCGATGGATTCCGGTGGCCCGACGAGCGTGTTGACGACGCCACCTCCACCACCGCTGCCGGACCGCTTCGCCGCTGTCGATCAGAACGATCCGGAGTCGGTGATGGTCGCTGCTGCGCAAGCCCTGTTCAGCTACACGCCGGCGACGGACCCGAGCCAGGCCGCCGGCGCGGAGCGGGCAGCACCGCTGCTCGATGAACGGTTCTACACCGAGAACAAGCCGGCGTTCACGGTGCTCGCACCGATCACGGGCGGGCAGTGGGATCGGTGGGCGAGTGAGAACGCGGTGGTGACCGCTCGTGCGGCAGTGACCGCCGACGATCATCCTGTCGATGCACCTGCCAAGGTCTCCCGAGTAGTGGCGGTGACACAGACCGCGACCGCACCCAGCGGGGCGGTTCTCGATGAATCCACGTTGGCGGTCTACATGACAGCTACCCGCCTCGGGGTGTGGCGGGTGAGCGCACTGACCGTCCACTGACAGACCTCGGACGGTGTTTCGCAGTAACGACCAGTAATGACATTGAGGAGTAGTGATGGCAACGAGTTCGGCGACGATAGATCCGAGCGCAGTAACCGTGTGGTCGAAGGACGGGGAGCGGGCGGAGAGGCTGTTGGCCCTGATGACGCTGGCAGCGTGGATCGACAGCCGATCAAGGCAGCAGCACAGATCCCGGATAGACGGGTGGCTTGCCGATTGCGCCGACCTCGAAGCGGTGTTCACGCTCGACAGGTTCGGTTTGTGCGACGCCGCGGTGCGTTTGGCCGAGTTCTACGACGGGGCCCGCAATGATGTGGAAACGGTCTTCACTCGTGCCCGCGAACTGCATGAACAAACGGCCGCGGGGCGGCCGGTGGTGAACACGGCGGACCACGCGCTCGTGGCCATCCCGATCGACCTCGACCGCCACCTGACGCGCGGGAATCGGGAAGGGGACCGCGATGAGTGAGCGTGGTGTGAAGGATCCGGTGAACTCGGCCCGAGAGCTTTATCTGATCGGTGCGGTTGTGGCCGTCGTCGGGGTGGTGGGTGGCGGCGTGATGCTGGCGCTGCGCTATGGCACCGATCAGGAGGTGCCAGCGAACCCGGCCGTGGTCCTGATCGACCTGGTGAAGGGCCATCTGGAGTGGTCGAGGGCTGCGACGGTGATCACCGCGGTGTACGCGGTCGTGGTGCTGGCGGCGGCGTTCGTGATTCTGGTGCTTGTCGCCCGCAGCCGCGGCAAACGCACCCGCGTCGACGACAAGGCCAAGCACATGGGCCGGTTGCGGGACGTGGGATCGCTGACCGAAAAGCAGTGCCGCACGGAGTCGGACCGGTTGGGCGTCGTCCTCGACAAGGGTGCGGCGCCGGGCGTCCCGATCGGCAAGCACCTGCTGTCGGGGCAGAACCTGTACGCCAAGTACGAGGACATGCACGTCGACATCTGGGGTCCACGTTCGGGAAAGAGCAGCTCCCGGGTGATTCCGGCGATCCTCGATGCGCCCGGTGCTGTGTTGACCACCTCGAACAAGCGGGACGTGGTCGATGCCACCCGCGACCCGCGGGAGGCGAAGGGCGGGAAGGTGTGGATCTTCGACCCGCAGAAGGTCGCTGACGGGGAGAACACCTGGTGGTGGGATCCGCTGTCGTGGGTGACCGACGAGGTCCGGGCCGCGGACCTGGCCGCGCATTTCGCTGCCGGCGACGACGGCCTGGACGCGAAGAAGGATTCATTCTTCGACCCGGAAGGCCAGGACCTGCTCACCGGCCTGTTTCTGGCGGCCGCGGTCGCGAAGAAGCCGATCACCCAGGTGTACACGTGGGTGACCGATGAGACGAACCTCGAACCGGTCAACATTCTCCGCAATCACCGCTACGACCTGCACACAGCCGGTCTCAGTGGCCAGTACAACGCTCCGGCGAAACAGCGAGGCGGTGTCTTCGGCACAGCCCGGAAGATGATCCGCTGCTTGAAGATGCAGTCCATCCGGCCGTGGGTGTCGACCGACGGCCAGACCCACCGGGTACCGCATTTCGATCCACGCGAATTCGTCCGCTCGAACGACACCATCTACCTGCTCTCCCGTGAGGGCAACGGGTCCGCCGGCCCGCTGGTGACCGCACTGACCGTCGCGATCTGCGAGGCGGCCGAGGAACTGGCCACCCGATCGAAGGGTGGGCGGCTACCGGTGCCGCTACTCGCCGCGCTCGACGAAGCCGCGAACGTGGTCCGCTGGACCCAGTTGCCGAAGCTCTACAGCCACTACGGCTCCCGCGGGATCGTGATCATGACCATCCTGCAGAGCTACGCCCAGGGCACCGAAGTGTGGGGCAACAAGGGCATGGGGATGCTGCACTCGGCGTCGAACGTGAAGGTCTACGGCGGCGGCTGCGAAGTCGCCGTCGACGACAACTACCTCAGATCGCTATCCACCGCGATCGGGGAGCACTGGGAATACAGCGGATCGGTCTCCTCCGGCCGCGGAGGCCGCTCCACCTCACGTCAGCGCACGAAAATCACCACCTTCACCGAGTCCGAACTCGAAGAACTACCCCGCGGCCGCGCGATCGTCCGCTCGTCCGGGAACCGGGCCACCCTCGTCAAGACCGTGCCCTGGTGGGAAGGCCCCTACGCCGACCAGGTGCGGGCATCGATCCAGCGCCACGATCCCGAAGCAGACAAAACCCTGGCCGACGCGGTGACCATCACCGACGACTCCGAACAGAAGGAGACGCAACCGGTATGACCAGCCTTGATGAATTCGACCTGCCCGAACCGCCCGACGAGGACCTCACCCCGGCAGACGGACACGGTGCAGGCGATGCCCTCGCAGTGTCCGATGAACTGAGCGCCCGGATCGAGCAGGTCACCGGGTTGTTGCTGAGTACGCAGATCAACGCGATCGCGGAAACCCAGCTCGCCGAACTACTCACCCCCGAGATCTATCAGCGGATCGAAGAGCTCTCCCAGCGTCGGCTCGCGGCCGAGCTGGAAACGCAATTGGTCGCGGCCGCCCAGGCAGCGGAGGAGGCGGAGAATCCTCCGACCACCGTGTTCGGGTCGACCGAAGAGTTTGTCCGCGTACGCCTGGCCCCCGGCTACCGCCGCGACGTCATCGACAACCGGGAAATTCGATGGTGCCCGCAATGGTGGAGACACGAGGAAGCGATCTCCCGACTCGAAGCGCTGTGGCGCACATGGGAACACTTCCGCCGCGACCCCACCACCGGAATGAGCGTGTGGTGGCGCGACCACGCCGACCATCACATGCAGGTGCTGATGTCCTCGGACGGCCCATTCAGCAAGTGCAGCGCCGCGCACGGCCACCACGCAGCGGACAACGCCATCGCGCCGCTGCCGACCGACCCGGCCCCTGCCGGGATGTTCCCGGACACCCGCGACCTCTAGCACCAGGGAAAGGAAACCCCATGGGAATGCACGACGACGACGGCATTTACACCGCCACCTGCCGCTACTTCCGCGCCACCGACCCGTACAACCGCCCGCGCGGCAACTCCACCACCCAGCACACCTCACAGGCCGCCGCACTCGAAGCCCTCCACCAAGCACTCCACGCAGCGCGGATCGCCGACGCATCCCGGGTCGACGTGGTCCTCACCCGCGACGACACCCCACGCACACAGGTGATCTTCGCGGCCGGCCCCCGAGACATCGACCGCGTACACCCTGAGCTCGACAAGCTGCGGCCGCCGTACTCCCGCGCCTGGGAGATCCTCACCACCCATGCCAACGACATCCTCCCCGAGCTCAGGAACCCGCACTCACCCGTCCACCAACCGTTCTCGCCGGAACTACGCGACGTCACCTGGTCCGCCCAAAACGTCTACGACGCCCGCCAGTCGTCACCGAGTAGCGACATGGGCGAAAGCTGGGTCAGACAGCATGAGTCCCTCGAACGTCACCTCGCCGGAGAGATCGACCGCGCGAAAGACCGCGCTCGCGGCGCTGGACACAGCGAAGCCCAAATCGACGCCGCCGCCCGCACAGACCCGGACCTGGACATGAAATCGCTTCGCCAACACTCCGCCGCCATGCTCGACACCGTCCGCGACCTCACCGAACACCCCACCCTCACCCCACAGCAACGGCAGGCCCTTCTCGGCGCCGTCGACCGCGCCGAGAACACCGTCGCCGAACTCGCAGGCGAACCGACCACCGACCTCAATGTCGACCCCGGAATCGGTGCCCAACACGACGCTCACGCCGCCGCACGGTTAGCCGCGAGCGACTTCCCGGCCCCTGCCCGGTCCGTGCTCGTCTCGGTGAACCAGCCCGCACCGCCCCGCAACCGCGGCACCGCACCCACCCAGAACCACAGCCTCGGCCTGTAACCACGCCCGCCACACGAACAACGGTAAGGAGAACCACATGTCCGAAGGCCCCGAAGTCGACTCGGCAAACCACGAAGTCAACGCCATGATTCGAGTCGCACTGCAACTGGCCTCCCGCATCGCCGAGAAGATAGCTCGCAACCGTGAGCGTGAACTCGAGCAGGCGCGCAGCGAATCAGCCGAACGCACCCGCGAACTCGCACAACGGCTCGAGACCAACCGCGCGGGCGCCGAAGCGTATCTGCGTGCCTCGTTCGATGACCAGTGGTGGAACCGCGCACAGCCCGGCGAGATCGCCGACCAGTGGCAGCACGCACAAGCGTGGAAGGAACACTCCCAGGTCGCATCGGAAGCGGCGGAACGGATCCGCGCCGAAACCGCCAAACGGTATGGCATCAACGTGGACGCTCCGGGGGCGGACGAGACGATCGTCGACTCCCTGCTGCGCGATGCCGAGAACAGACAAGCCCGCGCCTCCGACGAGCGCGGACGCGCCCACGCCGACACCATGACGGCCAGTGAGATTCTCGCCGAGGCCGAGCGGGCGGATGCTGAACGCTCCGATGAGACCGAGCGCAACGAGACGAACGGCGAAGACGTCGAACCGCAGGCACCTGGCGGTGATTCGCTGCGCTCGGTGGCCGAACACGACTACGACTCCGCCGAACGACGCGGCGGGGACGTCGACCAGATGAGAGCCGCCGGCATCGACGAAGAAGAAGTCGCCACCCGCATGCGCGCCGACCTCGACCAGGCCCGGCACCCAGTCGAGTCGGTCACCGGCACAGGCAGCCATCCCAAGGCCCGCAAGGGCCGAAGCAGGCGTGGTAAGTCTGCCGAGCGGACGATGACCGGCCGGTAAGCATGAAGCGACTGACCTGACGCAGCTGTCGCACCGACACGAAGCGAGGGTGGACACTCCGGGGCACCCTCGCTTCTGCATCTCCCAAACGGCACCCGTTCCCGTCCGGCCTGCAAACGGCGCCCGCGAATGCCCAGCTCCAGATCGTTCGGGGTGTCCCGATTGACGCCCCGAAAGCAAAATCATCACCGGACGAGTCAAACGGGAACGCGCCAGCTCAGGGAGTTCCGGTCGCGGGACCGCTTCCGGAACACACCGGTCAGGGTTCCGCTTGCGGTCTCACCTCAGGGGCCGTCCGAGCCGCCGAAGACGAGTTCCGGTGTGCCGACGACAGGATCGCCTGGGTGTAGTTGCTGCTGGAGGACCGCGATCGCGGCCGCGTCGAGGGTGCCCCGGGAGATGTGGCATGCCCAGTCGAAGTCCTCGGTAGACCAGGCGACCTGGTATCCATGGGTCTTCACCTTCCACGGTTCCTTTGAACGTAGTCGCCTGATTAGCCAGCCCGCGCTGTGACCTCCACAGAGGTTCGGTCCAAGCGGAGCGGAGAAAGCTCCGGATTCTCGATCTGTCAGGTCGACCAGTGGCGGGGTGAAGTCCATCAGTACCGGCACCCGTATCGGTTCGGCGGTGATGTTCTCGCGAAACCACTGCATCGACTCGTCCCACTGATGAGAGGGACCCTTGCCGGCGAGAGCGCGTGATTCGAGGTCGGTGACGACCGGACCGTCCCAGGTGAACAGTGCCGGATCGATGGGCGAGCCCACAGTGACGTCCGCGAACGCGGCACCGGTGACCCCGTCACCGGAATGCTGTTCCAGGACGGCACCGCTGTCGGCGTCGACGACCAGACGCAGCGACGGACGGGGCATCGCCCTGCTCTCGCGCGGCGCCAGATCCACCGACCAGCAGCGGCGACCGAGGCAATCCAGATCAGTCACCGGGCCGGTCGGGCGGGCGTGGTGGTCCCCGACCCAGTGACTGACGGGCCGGGTGATGACCAGCTCCCGGCCAGGCCCTTTGAACTGCACGTTGCGGAGTGCGGTGCAGCGCGGCCGGTGTGGATCGGACGTGAAGAACCAAGCGGTGTCGCCATCGCTCACGAACAGCAGGTCCCCCTCCATCGACTCAATCCGCGACTGGCGTCCCCAGCGATACAGGCGGACGCCGCCAGGCCGAAGACGCGGCAGGACAGGGTCTTCACCGTACGAGCCGTAGGAGAAGCGCCAACGTTCGTCGGAGTGGCGGTACGGGACGACCACGCCCTGCACCGGCTGCTTCGGCCCGTCGGCCATGGTCACCAGCATTTCGACCCATCCGGTCACAGGAACTCCTCCGCGTTGCACAGCTGGGCGTCGAAAAGGCGATCGCTGACCAGGTGGCGAGCGACCGGACGCGACGTCGGCATGGAGTTTTCGGTTCCGTCTGACCAAGAATGCGAAGTCACCGGTGACGTCCGAGTCGCCATCCGAACGCGGCACCGACCGCGCCCACACGCCCGCCGAGCACGGCACCACCGATCACCATGCCGATGATGAACGGGGCTGTTTCAGAGGTTTCCATGGTGCCGACGGTGCCCTCAGTTAGCCTGGAAGCACCGATTGGTATGAGCGGCTGAGAGTGTCATAAAGGCGAAATGCCCTGTCGTAGTGGAAGAATAGGACTT
>NZ_JBAQEO010000551.1:0-8420 GCF_049286785.1 Rhodococcus sp. (in: high G+C Gram-positive bacteria)
GAGAACACATCATGACCCTGTCTACTCGCCCGGCCGCAGTGCACGTGCGTGGCCTGCGGAAGTCCTATGGCGAACAGTCGGTTCTCGACGGCATCGACCTCACGGTGCCCTCCGGGACCGTCTTCGCACTGCTCGGCCCGAACGGCGCGGGCAAGACCACGATCGTGCACATCCTCTCCACCCTCATCCGGCCCGACGCGGGCGAGGTGGTCGTTGCCGGGCACGATCTCCACGGCGAGCCCGACGCCATCCGCCGCACCATCGGCGTCACCGGCCAGTTCTCGGCCGTGGACGGATTATTGACGGTGGAGGAGAACATGCGGCTGATGGCCGACCTGCAGCGTCTCGATCGTGTCGAGGGAACACGGCGGATCGCTTCCCTGCTGGGCCGGTTCGAACTCGCCGACGCCGCAGACAAGCCGGCCGCAACCTGTTCCGGCGGGATGAGACGCAAGCTCGATCTCGCGATGACCCTGGTCGGCGAGCCGAGTGTGGTGTTCCTCGACGAGCCGACTACGGGGCTGGACCCGCGCGGCCGGCGGGTGCTATGGGACATCGTGCGTGAACTCGTGGCCGAGGGGGTGACGATCGTGCTCACGACCCAGTACCTCGACGAGGCAGACCAACTCGCCGACACCGTCGCCGTACTCGACGGTGGCCGCATCGTCGCCGAGGGCACGCCCGCGGAGCTCAAGCGGCGTGTTCGTGGTGGAAGTGTTCGTCTGTACCTGGCCGACCTCGGAGCACTCGACGCGGCGGCACGGGCGTTTCCCGCCGGAACGCCGGACGCGGACACCTGCGTCCTCACGGTGCCCGGCGGCACCGACGTTCCGGGGCTGCGCGCCGTGCTCGATCGACTCGACGGTGCCGGCGTTGCTCCCGAACACCTCGAGGTGAGAACTCCGGACCTCGACGAAGTCTTCTTTGCACTCACCAGCTCCGATGCACGAAAGGTCTTACAGTGAACACGATTTCGCCTGCCCTGGCCGATTCGGCTGTGATGTTCCGTCGCAACCTGGTACACCTGCGTCGATACCCGAGCATGACCGTGCTACTCATCGGGACGCCGATCCTGATCCTGCTGCTGTTCGTGTACGTCTTCGGCGGCACCCTCGGTGCAGGTCTGCCCGGGGCGGGCGGCCGCGCCGAGTACCTCGCGTACGTCACCCCGGCAATCGTGGTCATGGGGGCGGCTGCCGTGGCGCAGGGCACCGCCATCTCCGTCGCCACCGACATGACCGAGGGCATCGTCGCGCGGTTCCGCACAATGGCGATCTCGCCGGGGTCGGTGCTCGCCGGCCACGTGCTGGGCAGCGTCGTGCAGGGCCTGCTGGCGATGGGCACGGTGCTGCTCGTTGCCGTCGCGCTCGGCTTCCGCCCCGACGCCGGCCCGTTCGGGTGGCTCGCGGTGCTCGGTCTGCTCGCGTTGGTCTCGTTTGCGCTGACCTGGCTGTCGGTGGCGTTGGGGCTGGTGTCGGACAGCGTCGAGACGGCGAGCAATCTGCCGATGTTCCTGATCTTCCTGCCGTTTCTCGGCAGCGGGTTCGTGCCGACGGACTCGATGCCGGTGGGTCTGCGTTGGTTCGCCGAATACCAGCCGTTCACCCCGATGACCGAGACCGTGCGCGGTCTGCTTGCCGGCGACGCAGATGCCGGTACTGCCGCTCTCTCGGTCGGGTGGTGCGCGCTGATCGCGGCGGCCGGTTATGCGTGGGCGCGAGTGCTGATGCGGCGCGAACGCACCCGCTGAATCGCCGCTCTCACGCCCGGCTCGGTCATTCGCCTCGAGGCGCAGGCCCCGAGGTCTCGTCTCGGAGTGAGGCCTGATAGCCGGTCGTCAGCCAGAAGACGGTGCGATCGAGAGTGGGGATGATGTCGGTGATCGCGATGTGTCCCTCGCGGTACCGTCCGACCAGGCCGTAGACGACGCTCGAGAGGATCGATTCCAGGTCTGCGACGAAGTTGGGATCCACGTCGGACAGGACTGCCATGCCGACGGGCACGACAGGGTCGAAGCCTCGCACGGCGAGGCCCTCGCCGCCAGGCGCTGTCCGCACACGAAAGTACGCCAGGAGCATTGCCGGGTGCTGCGCCCAGGGTTCGAAGATTGCACGAATCACGCGCATCATCGCCGGGTGCAGGGGCTCGCTCGGATCGCGCGCCTGTTTGACGATCCCGGAGTGGGTCTCCTCCATCCAGCGTTCGATCGCGGCGAGGATCAACTCGTCCCGGGTGGCGTACCGCTTGTAGATGGTCGACAGCGACGTGCGCGCACGACGCGCGACCTCGCGCAGTTGGACTGCGTCGTAGCCCTCGTTCTCGAGGAGGTCGACGACGGTGTCGAGAAGTCGGTCACCGGTCCGGTTCGTCCCGCCCACCACTTGGGTGTTCTCCATGTTTGCGAATTTCCTTGCCGTAAGTGGGTAACCCGGTTATCGTATCGGCTGTAACGCAGTTACTCACTGTATATCCGGCGGCCGACGCACGGAAACGTCCGTGCCACCGTACGAGTCCGAAACTCATCCATGGGGAGTACCCGATGACGGGATCACCGAAGCGCCTGCACATCGACCGCGACCTGTGCGAGGCGCACGCGCTGTGTGTCGAGATCGCGCCCGAGATCTTCGATCTCGGGGACGACGACATCGCCGTCTGTGGCGACACTCCACCGGAAGCGTTGTGGCCCAGAGCGCAATCTGCGGCCAGCGCTTGCCCGCGCCAAGCCATCAGCATCGTCAAGGGCTCGCCCGCCCTGTCACCTCGTTCACCGAAAGGCTAGTGATCCGATGACCGATCTCGCATCAGTCGACTACTTCTCCGACGGAGAGGTCGCACAGAACCCCTTCGAGTACTTCGACTCCCTCCGGAGCCGGAACCCGGTCTTCCGCGAGCCGCACCACGGGGTGGTGGTCGTCACCGGTTATCGCGAGGTGGTCGAAGGATTCAAGAACAGCGAAGCCCTCTCGGCGGTCAATGCAATCGGCGGACCGTTTCCTCCGTTGCCGTTCGTACCCGAGGGTGACGACATCACCGAGCAGATCGAAGCACACCGTCATCTGTTTCCGATCTTCGAGCATCTGGTCACGATGGATCCCCCCGACCACACGCGGGCTCGGGCGCTGCTGGGTCGGCTCCTCACTCCGAAACGATTGAAGGAGAACGAGGAGTATCTGTGGTCCCTGGCCGACGAGGTACTCGACGAGTTCATCGACAACGGACGCTGTGAGTTTCTCAGCGAGTACGCCAAACCATTTGCGACGCTGGCTATCGCAGATCTTCTCGGCGTCCCGGAGCAGGACCGTGACGAGTTTCGCTGGGCACTGGGCGCCGCGGAACGCTCCGGCACCCGGGTCGGGGCGCTCGACCACGAGCCGGTGGGGATCAACCCACTGGAATATCTGGAGGAGCAATTCGGCGGCTACCTCTCCGAACGGCGGCGCGAACCCCGTGGCGACATTCTCAGCGGTCTGGCCACAGCGACGTATCCGGATGGATCGACACCCGAGCTCATGGAGGTCGTGCGGCCCGCGACCTTCCTGTTCGCTGCCGGCCAGGAAACGGTGACGAAGCTTCTCAGCTCGGCACTACGGGTTCTCTGTGAACGGCCCGAGTACCAGAAGATCCTCCGCGAGGATCGCAGTCTCGTCCGGCCGTTCATGGAGGAATCCCTCCGTTTCGACAGTCCGACGAAGGTCGACTTCCGCCTCGCTCGCAAGTCCACCAGGATCGGCGATCTCGATGTCCCTGCCGGGACGGTCGTGATGCTGGCTCTCGCTGCCGCCAACCGTGATCCAGGCAAGTTCGAGAACCCGAACGAGTTCCGACTCGACCGGAAGAACGCGCACGATCACATCGCATTCGGACGGGGGCTGCACACCTGTGCCGGTGCGCCGCTCGCCCGTATGGAAGGCAACGTAACCCTGAACCGTCTGCTCGACAGGATGAGTGACATCAGCATCAGTGAACGCGCGCACGGCTCGGCGGACGACCGTTTGTTCCTCTACGAGCCCACCTTTCTGCTGCGCGGCCTCGTCGAGCTCCACATCGACTTCAGCCAGACCGGATAGACGCAATTCGGCAAGACACTGCATCGGGCAATCGCTCGATGCGCGACCAGAGAGGTGATTCATGGCAGGCAGAGTAGAAGGCAAGGTTGCGTTCATCACGGGTGCCGCACGCGGTCAGGGGCGCAGTCATGCGGTCCGGCTCGCGCAGGAGGGCGCGGATATCATCGCGCTCGACATCTGCGGACCGATCAGAGAGAACGCACTGATCGAGCCGTCGACGCCGGAGGATATGGCCGAAACCGTAGAACTGGTCAAGGGTTTCAACCGCCGTATTGTGACGGCGGAGGTCGACGTTCGCGATTTCGACGCAGTGAAGGCCGCGGTGGACAGCGGCGTCGAGCAACTGGGCCGACTCGACATCATCGTCGCTAACGCCGGGATCGGAACCGGTGGAACCCCCCTTCATCAGACCGACGAGTTCGACTGGCAGGAAATGCAGGACATCAACCTCTCCGGGGTGTGGAAGTCGGTGAAGGCCGGCGTTCCGCACATGATCGCGGGAGGTAACGGCGGATCGATCATCCTGACGAGCTCGGTGGGCGGGCTCAAGGCCTATCCGAACACGGGCCCGTACATCGCCGCGAAACACGGCGTGGTCGGACTGATGCGCTCGTTCGCCGTTGAACTCGGTGAGCACTTCATCCGAGTCAATTCCGTTCACCCCACCAACGTGAACACCCCGATGTTCATGAACGAGGGGGCGATGAAGATGTTCCGCCCCGACCTGGAGAACCCCGGGCCCGAGGATCTGAAGGTGGCAGCACAGTTCATGCACGTACTGCCGATCGGCTGGGTGGAGCCCGAGGACATCAGCAACGCCGTGCTGTTCCTTGCCTCCGACGAATCCCGCTACGTCACAGGTCTTCCCCTCACCGTCGATGCAGGCAGCACCCTCAAGTAGCCGCACTCACACCGGTCCGGATGCTCTTACGCGGGGAAGGCCGCGAGAATTGACACACATTTCTGCCACTGGAATGCACCCTGTGACAGGTCTTTCGCGACCCTGGATTCAGTGGTGTCGCCGGCAACACGACCGGCGGCACCCACTGACCTCGAGGAGTGGAGATGAGCTTCGCCAGTGCAGCAAAGCCCGTGCTTGGTCCGTGCCGACCAGGCTGAGGCACTGCAGGACGGTGCGACCAGTCGGCTAACCCTGCTCGCCGACTCGAATGTGACCGATGGCATGTTGACCGCGAATCGTGCGACATTCCAGAAGGGTTCGCCGGGCGCGCCCGCGCACTTCCATACCCGAGCCACCGAGATGTTCTTCGTGCTGAGCGGCGCCATGATGACGTGCCACACGCGTTCGCACCGTCCCGCGATCCCGAGGCCGAGATGCTCGTCGTGTTCACGCCGGGAATGGACAGGTCGACTACTACCGGCTGCTCGAGAGGGTGTACCAGGGTGAGGCCCCGGTGCAGGACATTCGCGACAGCGGAGCGGTTCGACAACCACTACTTCGACAGCTCGGTCTGGCAGCAGGAACTCACGCGTCGCTGATGCGGTCCAGGGATCAGGGTCCAGAAGCTGCACACGACGGTGGCGGCAGGATCTGGCAGAGCCCGGTAAGCGCGGCGGCGAAGGCATGGTCCGATGGGGCGGCATAGCCGACGACCAGATCGGGCGGAATGCCCTCGGGCCCATCGCTGTGAGCCGTGATCCTCTCAGCGGCGTGCCGGTACCAGCGCGCGGGGAAGCTCACCGCTCGGTCATGGCCACGCCATCACAACAGTCCGGGGCCGGATACTCACCATCGAGCCTCCAGGTTGTCGGCGAATTTCCCACGACCAACTGGAATTCCCCGATATACGCCCTCACTGACGCAGCCGGAGGAGCCCTTCCTGCATCGTGGTGGCCACGAGCGTGCCCTCGCGGTCGAACAGGTGACCGCGCGCGAGACCGCGGCCGCCGCCCATCCACAGGCCCTCCTGCTCGTACAGGTGCCACTCGTCGGCTCTGAATTCCGCGTGCAGCCAGACGGAATGATCCAGACTTGCGAGCTGGAGGCCCGGCTCCCCGATCGTGATGCCGTGCGGGGGCAGCGCGGATGACAAGAGGAAAAGGTCGGAGACGTAGCCGAATCCGGCTGCCTGCAACGCCGGGTCCTGGTCGAGGAGTTCGGACGTGCGGACCCAGGCCCGCTGGCGTGGGGGGCGGGACTCGCCGCGCGCAGTGGCCACTCTCGGGTATTCCTCGGGAAAGCGGAAGTCGACGGCGATGTTGCGGCGGAGAACATCGAGCCATGCCCGTGCGTCGCTGAGCTCCTCCGGGGAGAGGGAGTCCTCGAAGTCGGGAATCTCCTCGGGCGCAGGAGCGGTGGTGTCGAAGCTCTGGTGCGACAAGCCGGATTCGCGTCGCTGATACGACGCCGTCAGTTGGAAGATCGTCAGACCTTCCTGCGTCGCCCGGACGTTGCGGGTGGTGAAACTTCCACCGTCGCGTACCCGTTCGACGTGGTACACAACGGGTGCCTTGGGGTTTCCGGGATGGAGGAAGTGGCCGTGCAGTGAATGGACACGACGGTCGGGTGCCACGGTGCGTCCCGCCGCCACGAGAGCCTGCCCCACGGCCTGGCCACCGTAAATACGCAAGGCTGCATCGTTGTAAGTCCGGCCCAGGTAGAGGTCGGTGTCGAGTTCCTCGAGGTCGAGGATCTTCCCCAGCGGCGGGCGCTCGATGTGCTTCGGGTCGGTCGCGGGGATCGCGTGGGTGCCAGACATACCGCTACCATATAACTAAGTGATACATGTTGACACCCGGCGGCACCGTAGTCGCCCGACTGAACAAGGAACTCGACGCCACCCGCTCGCCCGTCGACCGGCGTCGGGCACCGAACGCGATCGGTTGACCTCGCATGTGAGTGGCGAAGCGCGCGGCCGACTTTGCCACTCACGTGGGTGTAGGGGGTAGACGCCAGGAGCCCTCCATCGTTCCCACCACCAGTTCTGCGAGCTCGAGATCCTCGGCCGCGGAATTCGCCCGAGCCAGAGCATGTTCGGAGTTGGCTCGCTCCTGGAGCCCGCCGAAAGCGATGGTGCTCATCGAGGCGTCCCAACCGTCGAGGGCGAACAGGCGATAGAGCTGCCATGCGTCCTTCTCGGACGGAGTATCGACTCCGTACTGCGCGAGCTTTTCGAGGTAGTGGGCGATGAGTTCTCGTTCGTGATCCCGGCGCATTTCCGGCGACAGCGAGGACACCATGAAGTAGGCGACGTCGCGTAGCCCATGCGCGCGGTGCGTCACCTGCCAGTCGAGCAGTCCAGCACGGCCGTCCGCGAAGCGGAATGTAGTGCCCAGATGGGTATCACCATGACACAGGGTGGTCGGTACCTGCTCCCACAATGGTGCAAGAGCATGGTGTGTTTGTTGAGCAGTTGCGCCAGGCGCACCACTTCGGGGGAGATATTCAGCTCGTCGGCCCGGTTGACGATGTGTCTGCGGCAGTACTTGAACATCACCTGCATGAGTTCGAAGCCGGCCCGTTGGGTCTGAGGGACAACCCACGACATGTCCGAGCGGAACCGGGGACTCTCCCAGAATGTGCCGTGGAGGTGCGCCAGTACCTCGACGAGCTTGTGCGCGTGCTCCGGCGGGCAATCGTCCGCCAGCGCGAAGACCGACGCGTCTTGCGCACCCAGATCTTCGAGCAGCAACATCTGGCGTCCGCCGCGGCTGTACTCGGTGACGTAGGCGCGGGGAGCGACACCCTCCAGATGTGGTCTCGCGGTGCGGTAGAACTCGACCTCTCCACGCGCCATGCCCAGAGCCGCGACCAGCGCCCGATTCTGGGCCGGGAGCGGCGTTGTTTTCACGAACACCGTCTCCGGAAGGCGTGCGGCGCGCCCGGCGGCGTTCCACCGCAGCGCCAGTAAGTTGCGATCAGTCGTGCCGGACGTCCCTCCGACGCGCTCGAAATCGTCGACGCGAGCACCCGATCCGTCCGGGACGAGCGAGGACGTGAGCCATTCGCTCGTGATGTCGGCGCACGAACGCGGTCGAGGGGCCGCTACCCACGGCGCTAATCCCAAAATCAGGTTGCCGGCGGCGTTCGCAGTGCCGTAGGCCCTCTTCAGTGCTGACCGAGCCCTGTCGTCCAGTGATGTTGTCGTCATGATGCCCCTGCGCTCGAGTGTGGTGACCGTCACACGGTACCAAGTAAGTCAGCTAGGTCATATATCTTCGGCACGCTCTTCGGTTGCGCGGTGCCGGTCGGTCGGTCAGCTCTCGCAACGACTTCCAAACGTCCGAATTCCCTGGACGTAGTTAACCTGGATGTGCTTCCGCATATCGGTCGTGTAGCGTCCCGAATGTAAATGTGGTGTGAATCACAGGCTTGGATAGCTCGGAGCGCAG
>NZ_JBAQEO010000552.1:0-3276 GCF_049286785.1 Rhodococcus sp. (in: high G+C Gram-positive bacteria)
GAATGCCAGATTCTTGATACTCCGACGCCATCGAACCCACATGGCCCACAGTGACTTCGTCGGCAAGCTCCCCCAACTTGGCCGTCCGCCACCCACCTGGAAGTTCCATCATCGCACCCTCTCCAACTGCTCGCGCACGACGCCCTGCAACCGGGCAGATTCCTCGAACTGCGCGAACAATTCGGTCGTCAAACGCTGGATCTTTTCCTCGATCGGCTCGCCGTCGTCCTCGATGGCGGCCGCACCCACATACCGGCCGGGAGTCAGGGCGTAATCCGCTTCCTTGATCTCCGCCAATGACGCCGAATAGCAGAAACCGGCTTCGTCCGCGTACTCCACTCCTGCAGCGGATTCCATGCCACGCCATGCATGGAAGGTCCGGCCGATCTTCGCGATGTCGTCATCGCTCAAGGCACGCTCGGCACGGTCCACCATGTAGCCCAGGTTGCGGGCATCGATGAACAACACCTGCCCCTGACGATCAATCGACCCCTTCGGCCCAACCGTCTTGTCCTTCGCGAAGAACCACACGCACACCGGGATACCGGTGCTGCGGAACAACTGGGTGGGCAACGCAACCATGCACGAGACCAGATCCGCCTCCACCAACTGGGCGCGGATGTCGCCCTCACCACCCGAGTTCGATGACATCGAACCGTTCGCCATCACCACACCCGCACTGCCACGCTCGGCCAACTTCGAAATGATGTGCTGAATCCACGCATAGTTTGCGTTACCCGCCGGCGGGACACCATACTTCCAGCGCTTGTCGTCCTCGCGGCGCGACCAGTCCTTGATATTGAACGGCGGATTGGCCATCACAAAGTCCGCCAACAGATCCGGATGCTTATCCTGCGCGAAGGTGTCTTCCCAGCGGTCCCCGAGATCACCGGTGACGCCATGGATGGCGAGGTTCATCTTCGCCATCTGCCACGTGCGCTGATTCAACTCCTGACCGTAGACCGCCACCTGGGTGGGATTGCCGCCATGGTGTTCGATGAACTTCTCGGTCTGCACAAACATGCCACCCGAACCGCAGCACGGGTCATACACTCGGCCGTTGTACGGTTCGAGCACCTCTACCAAAACCCGCACAACACCTGCAGGCGTGTAGAATTCGCCGCCTCGCTTGCCCTCGGCGCGAGCAAACTTTTCGAGGAAGTACTCGTACACCTCGCCCAGAACATCCCGAGCCTTCTTCGCTCCGTGCCCGGTGAAACGCGTGTCGCCCAGCAGGTCGAGCAGCTCACCGAGTCGGCGCTGATCGACACCATCCTTGTTGTAGAGGATCGGCAGCGTGCCACCGAGTACCCTCGAGTTCGCTTCCATGAGCGCACGCATAGCGTCGTCGATCAGCTGCCCGATCGTCTTGCCGGCAACACCATTGACCTCTTGTGTGCCCTTGGCGTTCTGGGCAAGATACGTCCACCGCGCGGTCGCCGGAACCCAGAAGACCCCGCTGCCCACGTACTCGTCCTGGTCGTCGATGAGGCCCGCGATCTGATCCTCGTTCATGCCCTCCTCTAGCAACTCGGCACGAATCTGCTCACGCCGTTCATCGAACGCGTCCGATACGTACTTGAGGAACACGAGACCGAGAATCACGTCCTTGTACTGTGACGCATCCATGGATCCGCGCAGCTTGTCCGCGGCCTTCCACAGCGTGTCCTTCAGTTCCTTCATGGTCGACGGCGCTGAGACCGCGGCCTTCTTCTTCGGTGGCATGTCAGCCTTTCTCGGGATCGATCGCGAAACTGTCGGCGACGGTAAGCACGCCCTGCGCCAGACCGTCGACAAGTGTGGTGGTCAGGTGGTCGAGATTGTCGAGTAGTTCTACTGCTGTCCTTCGTCTCTCGCGGATGGCGTGTAGTGCGGCGCTGGCGGAGTCCACCTGGTCAGGCGCGATTCGGGGCACCTCCCAGACCTTCCAGTCGTTGCCCGACCGGATCGATTGGGAGGGCCGAACTCTCGGCACCGACGACATAAGATGATGCGCAATGAGTTCGGGCACCAACCCGGAATGCTGCGGATCCCGGACGCGGAGAACACGTGCCGGTGCAAGAACCACCGACGAACCCTCGTGGTCGACCACCGCTCCGAAACTGGGGCTGGTGCAGAAGACGATGTCGCCGGGTTCGGTGTACCGGCCGCTGGGATATCGGGTGGTGAAGACAAGTCGGTCCATTCCGCGCTCACCCATCCGCCTGCGACCCAGAACTTCGTCTGTGCCGAACACCCGGATGTCGCCCTCGTCTTCCACATCGACTGGATCAACACGATTGCCGGGGAGTACCTTCATGTCCTTCGCGGCGACCAGGTGGCCCAATGTCGGCATCCGCACCGGACCCGACTGGTGATACTCCACCTTCACGTCGAGACTCCAATCGACTCGCGCCGCACTGCGATTGACAGCATCCACGAGCTGGAGCGCACTGCCGGCGGACTCGGCGCCCGTGGCCCGACCCGTCCCTCTGCGGCGACTCGGCGGTGCCAGACCCCGCTGATCATCGGCGGCGAGCAAACCTGCCGTGCGGGCAACGTGTCCGTATTGGAAGGCATGGGCGTGCACCGATCGCCAACTGCCCATCGCAGCGGTGACATCGGAGACAATCCCCTCGACCGCGACATCGTCCAACTCGACGGCACTCAGGTCGGCGAGAACGGTCCAGCGATCGGCCGGTTTGATGCTCGGGTCGGCTGCACCGAGCACCCACAGGGCCATCGACAGACCAGGCCGCGTAGTAAGCAACCCCTCGGGAAGTCGGACGACGGCTCGCAGCCTGTCCGAACGCAGCAGATCCGCTCGGAGGAGACGGGCTTCCCTGTCCTTGATCGGGTCCACGAGCGCACTCGCCGGCCCGATCACCACCGCTCGATGCTGCGGTCCCATCTGGAGCACGATATTGTCGACGCTCTCCAGCACCTGGCCGTCGGACAGTCCGATCGTGGAGGGTGAGGGAAACTGTGTCAGAAACATCGCGGGTCCGTCGATGGTGAACGAGTCGCCGAATCCTTCCTTCGGCGCGTTGCGGCGGCGCCATTCGTGCACCGCCAATCGGCGCCGCGCCAATCGGGACGCGGGCGTGGCAGATTCACCCGTCATCGCGAGGGGTTCCTCGAACTCCGGCAGCACCTTCCGTAGTGCGACGAGCAGGTCGCTGCCGTCCACAGACGGATCGACGAAGACGTCGTGGACGTCGGTAGCCAGGGCCACACAGACTCGCGCACACAGGTCCAGTGCACGCGGGGCGAGGGCGCTGTCGGCAAGATCCGTTC
>NZ_JBAQEO010000553.1:0-3642 GCF_049286785.1 Rhodococcus sp. (in: high G+C Gram-positive bacteria)
TCGTATTCCTCCGGGTTATCCGTCTCGTAGACCCGGACCTTGTGGACGATCCGATTCGTTCGCGATGCTGGATTCTCCGACCAAGCACTGTCGGTCTGAGTAAACCGCATGATCTTCAGCATCAACGTCATCGCGTTTTCGTTGAAGTGGAACATCTCGCTCTCGAACATCCCGCGCGACCTGTGCTCGCGGGTCACCCGAACCGGAGCTCGGTAGATCACGTCCGGTGCGAGCATGCCGAGCCAGCCGGTCAGATCGTCGTCGTCGAGCAGTGCCGATTCCTCTTCGAGGAATTCGACCATCTGGAAATGGCGGGGATCGCCGACCGGGATTCGCTTGCCCTCAGGCTTCGGATACCCGACGCCCGGCGAGGCGCCTCCTGCCACACCTGAGGCCGGCTCATGCGTTACGTTGGCGGTCACCACGGACTCCCTTCCATGAACTCGAGGTAGCGGAGCCAGAAGTTCCACTGTGAATCGTCCTTCGGGAAGCCCGCATACACCTGTCCCGGTCCCGGCCAGTCCGACGGCTTGTTCTCACCGAGAATGGCCTGGTAGCGCAGCTTCTGCTCCTGTCCCATCGCACCGCGAGCAGCCTTGCTCTGCATCGGCCAGGTGTCGGTATCGTCGGCTTCGACGAACCCACTGATGCCGAATGACGCTGCGGTCATGAGGTTCATCGAGTCACGAAGCTCTGCGGGCGCATCACGCTCGACCAGAGTCCATGTGGTCAGCTCGAAATGATCGGGCCCCTTCGGTACCCACACACGCCACGTAAAGAAGGCCGACGGGGTGCCGTCCGGGAACTGGAACGGCATCGCCAGCGCACCGACGTTCGGGAACAGTTGGCCGACCTGCGGCGTGTACTCGGTGAGAGTACGCAGCTGTCCCACGTCGAACCGCGCTTCCAACTGGTCCACCATCTGAGGCGTAAGCCCAGGAGGCGGCATGATGCGGAGTCGGTCCATGTAGCTGAGGTCCGCCACCGCCTTGTCCTTGAGCGCGCTGATGTAGTGGCCCTCGGTGTAGTCGAAGCACCTCACGAAATGGCCTTGCCAACCGGCACTGACCCCGGCCATCGCCGGTTCCGCGTTGTCTTCGTCGGTCACCTGCAGCTCCTGCAAGGAGCGGTGCAACGTCAGCGTGTGGAAGATGTCACCGGCGAACTGCTCTGCGGCACTCTTCCAGTTTGCGTTGATGATGAAGCGCGAAGGATGCCCGAGCACCGTCATTCCGCTGTTCGTGCGGTCGAACATCAGATCCCAGTACCAGGTTATGGGCCCCAGATATTCACGGAGAGTCGGAGCGGTCTCGTCGAAGGTCGCGAAGATCATGCCGAGATATTCCTCGCTGCGTGCCCTCCTCAGTCCGAGCTCGGCCTTGGAACGCAAAGACCCGTGCATGTTCTCGCGGCCGATCGGCGCACCCAGGAACTTCCCGTCCGCCTTGAACGACCAGCCGTGATAGGGGCACTGGAACTGCTTAGCGTTGCCGGCTTCGAATCGGCACACCTTCGCGGCGCGGTGCGTGCACACGTTGAGCGACACCGTGATCGAGTTGTCGTCACCACGGCTGACGATCACCTCGTCCTCACCGATGTAGCGCAGTACGAAGTCACCCGGCTTCGGAACCTCGTCCTCATGGGCGAGGACCGTCCACGTCCGGGCAAAAAGACGCCGCAACTCGAGCTTGTACAGTTCGGGATCGTTCAGCACCCGCAGAGATACCTCGCGGTAGTCTCGGTCGATCAACTCGGCCAACGGCGTACCGTCGGCCAAGGTGAGAGACGTCTGAACCGGGCGGTCCTGTTCGATTGTCACGACGACGCCTCCGTATCCGGTTCTCCGCCCGACATGGCTTCGAACACGCTCAGGTCCGGTGGCCTGGTGTTCAGCCGCGGAATGTGGAGGCCGCCGTCGACCGGGATGGTTGCGCCCGTGATGAACCTCGACCCTTCGCTCGCGAGGAACGCCGCGACCGGTGCGATGTCTTCCTCCGGGTCGCCCATGCGCCCAGCCGGAATCATCATCGGGATGGCATCAGCCAGACCGGGGTTCTGCTCGACCATCTGCTTGAACGCGTCGGACGCCGCGATGGGTGCGATGGCGTTGGTCAGAATGTTGAACCGGGCCCACTGGATGCCGGCGGTCCGGGTCAGCGCCTGGACGCCACCCTTTGCCGTGTTGTAGTCGCCGTGCACCCAGTTGCCGTTGTCCGCGTCGACGGAGTAGAAGTTGATTATCCGACCCCCGCCGCCCGCCTTCATCACGGGGAACGCGGCCTGCATTCCCCACCAGACACTCCACAGACCGACATTCAGGGTCTTCTCGAACATTTCGTCGGTCTTCTGCTCGAGGAGCACATCCGGGGTCAACGCGATCGCGTTGTTCACGAGAATGTCGAGTCCCCCGAACGACTCCTGGGCGGCTGCCACAGCAGCCTGGATGTCGGCCTTCTTCGAGACATCCGTCTGAACGAACAAACCCGCGCCACCGAGGCCCTCGAGGTCCTCGGCTACCTGCTTGCCGGCGTCCACATCGAGTTCGGCCACCACGACGTTGGCACCCTCACGGGCGAAGCGGCGTGCAATTCCGCGGCCGATCCCTTTGCCGCCACCGGTGACGATGGCAACCTTTCCATCCAAACTTCCCATCCTGCTATGCCTTTCACTAGCCTGCCGCAGACGGCGCGATGAGTCGCTCGACAGGTGTGTCAATCATGGTCATTGCCGGTGCGGCACCCCGCGGGTGTGCGGCTGCCGCCTGTGCCCGAGCAGTTATGCCTGGGCTGATGTCTTGGCTCTGGCGTCCAGAACCTCACGAACCTTCTTACGGAACTCGGCGTCGTGGGTGTGGCTGAAGTTCACGTTCCCGCCGTCCTCGTCGAACTCGTGGAGTCCGGTGAGATCACGCTCTTCGTCGTCGAAATCGACGGCGTAGCCGCCTTCGCGCACCGCGACGATCTCCCACCAGTTGCCGTCCGGGTCGGTGAAGTAGAACGACGTGTCGCCGTGCATATGACGCGGCTCCGTGACCGACTTGATCCCGTACTTGTCCTTCACCGAGAGGATTTTCTCGTAGGCGGCCTGCACCTCTTCGGGGCTACCGACATCGAGCCCGTTGTGCGCGAGCATCGTCATCGAGCTCTCTTTGCCCGTTTCCACTACTGCATACGAGTGCTCGGTGTTGAGGCGGATCATCATCGAGCGAGCGCTCGGCTGGATCACTTCGAGGCCGAGTACCTCCTCGTAGAACTTGCGCGACCTGGCGAGGTCGACGACCTCGAGCGTGCCGTGACCGAGCTTCGAAACCTTGAGCAGCGGCTCACCGGTGAATCTATCGGTAATTCCGGGCATTTCTTCTAACCTCCAACTGCGTTGCAGTGATGTTCTTTTCCGAGGATCGGCGAGGTGTCGCCGGGTGTAATGCGGTCACGCACCGACCTGCAGGGCCTGTATCGCGGCTCCCATCTGCGCGGAGTCCATATACTCCTCGATCCGTGAGATGCGGCCGTCGACGACGGAGATGCGCTGGAGCGCCGGAATCGCCGCAACCTCACCGTTCGGCAGCGACAGCTTCGCCACGTGGCGTTGCACGCAAGCGCCGTCGGTCACATCTCGTCCGACGATCTCGAAGACTGCCTG
>NZ_JBAQEO010000554.1:0-26890 GCF_049286785.1 Rhodococcus sp. (in: high G+C Gram-positive bacteria)
CCGGTGCCGTCGGGGGTCATCGTCCACTCGCCGCGCACCTTCCCCACCAAACGGCCCAGCATGTTCGTGAATTCGGTCAACTCGTACGCGAAACTGTGGGGAGCAGTGTATTCCGTCAACGACTCCACGGCGGTCGACCCGTCACCGAGGTCCGGGTTTCGGGTAGTCCCCGGCGTGTCCCACGGACCGGACTGATTATTGGCGCCCCGCACCGCTGGAAACGGGCCCCACCCCGTGAAGATCAACGACAGATCGATCGGGGCGATGACCCCGAAGGCCCGCTCAGGTGACGCGACTGAGGGGTACTCCACCGTCACCGGCACATAGGTGAGTCGTCCATTGTCTCGATCGGGCATGACATCTCCTTCACTAGTGGCACTGCGTACCGTAAGGGCCGGTCACCAACGTCGCATCGAGGTCGAGGTCGAGGTCGAGGTCGAGGACGATCGGGGTGTCGACGGTGATGTCGTGATCGGGTGCTTGGTTGCCCGCGTGCGAGCAGGCGTTCCGTCGTGCGGTGGCGCGGGGCGGTGTCGGCGAGACAGTCCCCACGCGTGGAAGCCCGAGGCTAGTCCTGGTGAATCTGGATCAAGTTGCCGCAGGTGTCGTCGAAGACCGCAGAGGTGCCTGACGGATCCGTCGTGGGTTTGCCGGTGAACTTCACTCCGAGAGCCGACAGGCGCTGGTACTCGGCCTGGACATCTGCGGTACCGAGGACGATCGCCGGCATCCCCAGCTGGTAGACGCCCTCCTTGTAGGCCCTGGCCACTGGATTGTCGCTCGGTTCCAGAAGCAGGCCGACCCCGTCCGGATCCTGCGGCGAGCGCACGATGTAGAGGAAATGCTCCGGCACTGCCAGAAGCTCCTCGAATCCGAGTGTCTCCGTGTAGAACGTGAAAGCCGCCGCGGGATCGTCGACGTGGATGCTGCACATCTTGACTCGCATACCACCGAACTCTACCGAAGTGGTACCCCTCACGCCCGCGTGAACCGTGCGTCATCGCAGTCTGTCGCGGTCGCGGTGGAACGACGCAAGATCCAGGACGCACCATGGACGGTCCGCATTCGGAGGCCCCGAACCGCTCAGAGCGAGCTGCTCGGTCACTCTTGGCGCGTGCATCGGGGAATTCCTCGAGAGGATGAGCCTCCAACGAATGCAAGCACATTGGGGTCTGGCGGCAGCCGTTCGGACTCGGTCCGGCACCCGGCATGCTGCACCGCCATCCCGGGCCCCCTGTTACGAACAACGCCCCGACCAGGACGCTGCGCAGTGCGGCGACCTTCGGTTCTGTTCTGATCGGTCGTGCACAAGCGCCGGCGGTGGTTGAATTGGAGAGACTGTTCTCGATGGCCTGTAGTGACACCGAGCGAACCCCAATATTCGTCGAACATTTCGGCTCACCTGATGGGAGCGCCTCATGACTCGACCTGAGGATGCGGATACGCGTGGATCCTTCCTGCGAGTTCGGGGCGTCGACCTGTACTACGAGGAAACCGGGGGAGCAGGTGAGCCGATCCTGTTCCTGCACGGCTTCTTCTTCGACGGCCGGATGTACGAGGCGCAGGTTGCCGCGCTGAAGGACCGGTATCGCTGTGTGAGCGTGGACTTGCGCGGTCAGGGCAGATCGGGTCACGCCCGGGGTGGATACCAGCTGGAGCAACACACCGCCGACGTGCTGAGCGTGATCCGTCAGCTCGGCCTCGCGCCGGTCCATCTCGTCGGTTGGTCGATGGGCGGGTTCGTCGGATTGCGCCTCGCGGCGAGGGAACCGGGTCTCCTCCGGTCGTTGATCCTCCTCGACACGAGTGCGACAGCGCAGGAACTCTCGAAGCTCCCCAAACACCTGATAGTCACCGGACTGATTCGACTGCTGGGCGCCTCCCCGTCGTTCGTGCTGAACGGCATCGAGACGGAGATGTACAGCGAGGGATTCCGGACCGACCCGGGCCGGGCGGGTGAGCGTGAGGTGTGGCGGCGGCGATGGGCGGCGGCAGATCGGTCCTGTTTGGCGAAAACTAGTCTCGCCCTGATGATCCGACCCGATATCCGGGATGAACTCGCCGGGGTGGACGTACCCACCTTGATCGTCACGGGGTTGGAGGACGCCGCAATGCCCGCGGAGCCGTCACGAGAGCTGCATTCCCTCATCGCGGGGTCGCGGCTGGTGGAGTTGCAAGGCGTGGGTCACAGTTCACCTGTGGAGGACCCGAACGGAGTCACCGAAGCGTTGGAGCGGTTCCTGGGCGAGGTCACATCTTCGTCGCAGTGAGGATTGGGCGGCCGGTCCGGACCGGCCGAGGTGCACAGGTGTAGCCCAGCAGCGCCCCGCCCGGGTGACCGCGTCGATCTGCCGCGCGAGATTCTTGCTTGCTCGTCGACACCCGCGCATACCCCAACTCCACCGGTGGAGCGGACCGAAAGTCAGGACCGTACGCCGGTTGAACACGAGTCGATCACCACAGGTCAGCGGACGGACCTTGCGATTTGAGGCAAACGCCCCATGCGACCACGGACGCCGCGGACCGATGATCAGGGCATGACAATCCGAATTCAGGAATAAGGGAGATCACCCGTCATGACCGAATTGAGATTCGAACCACTGGCCGTCGAGCGGTTCGGTACGCGCCTTTCAGATCACGCACCTGCAGCGCCGGGCGGCGGGCGGGTCGATGCAGTCGACGTGAGCCGGAATGTCGGGGCGCGGCAGATCCTCCAGGAGCTGTCGCTGTCGGTCGAACCAGGCGAGTTGGTCGCCATTGCCGGCGGCAGTGGCGCAGGAAAGAGCACATTGCTGGAGATCCTGGCCGGACTGCAACCCCCGTCTGTCGGGGAGGTTCGGCACGACGGCGTCGTTCGCGGTGCCCGAGGCAGCGCCGATTCCCGTATCGGCTACGTGCCCCAGGACGACATCATCCACCTCGAGATGCCCCTGCGCCGCACGCTGCGCTACGCGGCGCGGCTACGGCTGCCCGCGGGCACATCGGCTGCCGAAGCGGACCGGGTAGTCGAGGAGACCATGCGTGACCTCGACCTGGCTGATCGGGCCGAGGTGCCGGTCCGTGCGCTGTCCGGCGGCCAGCGCAAGCGGGCCGGTATCGCCGTGGAGCTACTGACTCGGCCACACCTTTTCTTCCTCGACGAACCCACCTCCGGGCTCGATCCGTCGACCGCAGCCGACGTGATGCGCCTGCTGCGCCGGCTCAGCCGGCGCGGGGTCACCGTCGTCCTCACGACGCATGAGCCGGCGGCCATCGACCGGTGTGACCGGGTGGTATTCCTGGCTCGCGACGGCCACCTGGCCTTCACCGGCAGCCCTGCCGAGGCTCGGCGCTACTTCGGCGTGGAGGATCTCGCCGAGGTGTACGACCGGCTGGCTCGTGAGCACACCCCTCAGATCTGGGCGGAGCGATTTGCGGACAGCGGTGGGAAGTCGGAAGCCCGGCCTGACTTGGCTCTACCGCCCATCCCGGCCACCCGTTCAGACGTCAAGCGCACGGGCATGGTCCGGCAATGGTGGCTACTCACACGACGCAATGTCGATGTTCTCTTTCGCAACCGGCTGACCCTGGCGGTCCTGCTCGGCTCACCGGTGCTGGTCACGGCGATGATGGCGACGCTGTTCAAGCGCGGCGCGTTCGATCCGCACAGCGCAGCCGACCTCGGCCCGGCCCAGATCGTGTTCTGGATCGCATTCGCAGGCTTCTTCTTCGGCCTTACGTACGGCCTGCTCCAGATCGTCGGGGAGATGGCCGTCTTCCGGCGGGAGCGCCTGGCCGGGCTCAGCGTGGGGGCTTACGTGGCATCCAAGGTGACAGCGCTTCTTCCGGTGCTGGCCGGAGTGAGTGCGGTGCTCCTCGGTGTGTTGCGGGCGCTCGGGCGGCTCCCCGCCGTCGGATGGGACGTGTCCGCCGTCCTGTTTCTGACGATTGTGATCGAGGCGACCTCGGCACTGGCCCTCGGCTTGCTCGCCTCGGCCGCGGTCTCCAACGCCGCGCAGGCCGCTCTCGCCCTGCCGATGCTCTGCTTCCCTCAGGTTCTGTTCGGTGGCGCCATAGTCCCCGTTGACCAGATGGCCGTCCCGGGACGTCTGATGAGCCTCGGCCTATCCAACCGCCACGCATTCGAAGCATTGGGTCGCGACCTGGATCTCGACCGGTACACCGCCACGCTGCCGGCCATGTCCGCCTACGGCGACACCTTCCACGGAGGCACCGGTTCCAGTCTCATCGCGCTCGCTGCGTTTGCCGTCGGCCTCACGCTGGCCACGGTGTGGGTACTGGACCGGCGGTCCCGGCCCGGCGCATCCCGGCGATGACTGCCACGCACAGTCGGTCCCGCCAGATCTCTGAACAGATGTCGGCGGGGCCGGCGTGCGGCACCAACGATGTTCCATACTTCCGAGCGCACAGCCTGATCTCCGGACCGGCCGTCGAGGCGGATGCTTCAATTTCTCACTGCCGCATTGACCGGGAAGCCCGCCAAACCCCGATCGATCGCGGCGAGACTGGCCTGCGTGCGGTTTTTGACGCCGAGCTTGGCGTAGACACGTTCGACGTGGTTGCGTGCTGTTTTCTCGGCGATGAACAGTTCGACGGCGATTTCTCGGTTCGACCGACCATGCGCGACGAGTCGCAGGATCTCGACCTCGCGGTCGGTCAGCCCGGCCGGCCAGGGCGTCCGCCGCGACACCCGCTGCCCGGCCGCAGCCAACACGGCCACCGACGACTCGGCGTCGAGGCGTCCGGCGCGCGCCTCCTCTCGCAACTGATCGGCAGCGCCGCGAGGATCGAGCGCCGGCCGGTGTGGACGCGGCTCGAGCAGTCGCTGATAAGCCTCCGCCGTGGCGAGCAGCCGGTCGTGCGCGGTCAACTCCGCGCCGGCAATACCTCGGGGAAAGCCGGACCCGTCGATCCGTTCCCGGTGCTTCATCGCGACGGACACCACCGACTCCAAGCCGTTGACTCGGCTCAGTATCCGGCCGGTCAGGTCCGGATACATCCGTACCCGTTCCCATTCAGCCGTAGTGAGTGGCCCCTTCTTCTCCCAGATCTGGTTGGACACTCCCATCTTGCCGAGGCTGTGCACGAGACCGGCACGGTAGAGATGCGTGACGTCCGACGGCGACATGCCCAGTTGTCGGGCTGCCCCGGCCACCAGATTCGCGACGCCACGCGAATGCCCCAGGGTGAACGGAGACTTGAGATCGACGAAATCGGCCATGGCCCTGAGTAACTCGTCGCTCTCCTCGGCCCTCAGGGTTCTGTCACGATCCGGTGCTTGGGCCAACGCCGCGGTCCAGACGTCTATTTCGAGCAGCCCGTCCACGATCGCCGCCGCATCACGTTCGAACACCGCCGCCACGGCCGGGCTGAACTGACTGCCGCGCCGGGAACGGAGAACGTCCTTCGCGTGCTCGAGCCCACCCGTCCGCAGGTGTACCTCGACGACGTCTGCCACGTGAGCGATGTGGATCTCGACCGGGATACCCTCTCCGCGAGAACCGTTGGGCAACCCCCGGCCGTCCCAGCGCTCGAAGGCGTAGGCCAGTGCCTTTCCGACCTGCCCGTCCAAGCCCATCCGATCGGACAGAACCCTGGCGGAACTGCAATGCGAATGGATCAGTGTGGCGACCTGGCTGCGCGCTGTGACCAGAAAGGCAGCGGCACGGATGCCGCGCTCCCAGCCCGGCAATCCGCGTCCTACGTGACTCGTCATCAGCCGCAGAAACGGCAGGCCGGTCATGTCCACCGCGTAGGTGTCGGCCCGGAAGGCGATGTCGTCGCCGAAGAGCGCCGCGAGTTCGTGGGAGTCGGCGTGACAGCCGATCCATCCGATCAGATTGGCGTAGTACACGGTCGCTCGCTGTTGCGGGTCGAGGCGCATCCGCTCGGCGATCCGTATCGCGATCAAGGACGACCGAAGCATGTGTTCCATCGGCTGACCCAGACCGAGGTCGATCGCCAGCGATACCGCGGCCAGCAGTTCGGCTCTGCTCAGACCCTTTCCCGAGCCGGGCAGCGTCCCGTGCGGGTGCATCTTCCCATTGTCCACCTGAACACGGCCATGTCGGCAATGTCGGCGCGAAAGACGAGACACCGGCGTCATGACCCCCGCGGCGCCGTGAACGCCCAGTTGACGTTGAGGAACACTGTGCGCGGTCCCGGGCAATTCTTCGGCCACGACTGCGTTGAGGATCGCGCTGGTGATCCCGCCCTGGACGCCGATCCCCCCGGAGCGGGACGCCTTGGCTGCGGCCTCGTTGTAGTGCAGAGGGTTTCGTCACCACTGAGTTCGGTGAACAAGTCGATGTCGTTGTCACCGATGGTGCGTGAGAGCACCGCGGCCTGATGAGCACCGCGGCCTGATGAGCACGTAGGGCTGACATTTCACTGCACCGACCGGGTGTGGACCCTGTCTCGGCGGGACCGGGACCTCGAATCGTCACAGGAGCTAACTCACCTCTCATCTGTACGTAACCTACGGTTTCGTAACCTGCGCTAGCGTCGTCTCATGGCAATTTCGGATGTCACGGACTACGCCCACCTGACCGGGGCGGATGTCGAGGCGCTTTGCGTCGAGTTCGACGCGATCCGGCGTGATATCGAAGCGTCGCGCGGCGAGCGTGATGCCCGGTACATCCACAACGCGATCCGGCTGCAGCGGTTCCTCGAAATCGGTGGTCGTGCAGTGTTGTTCGCGAGTGTGTTCCCGCCGGCCTGGCTTGCCGGCACCGCGATGCTCGGCACTGCCAAGATCATCGAGAACATGGAGCTCGGCCACAATGTCATGCACGGTCAGTGGGATTGGATGAACGATCCGGAGATCCACTCGTCGTCGTGGGAGTGGGACATCGCCGGCGTGTCGGCGCACTGGAAGCAGACCCACAACTACATCCATCACAAGTACACCAACGTGCTCGGGATGGACGACGACGTGGGCTACGGCCTGCTGCGGGTCACCCGCGATCAGCGCTGGCAGCCGTTGAGCGTCGGCAATCCGGTCTACAACCTGGTGCTGCAGCTGTTCTTCGAGTACGGCGTGGCGTTCCAGTACTTGGAGCTGGGCAAGGTGGCCAAGGGTGGTGTCGATCGTGTCGAGTTCGAGCGCAAATGCCGCGAGGTGCTCGAGAAGGTCGGCAAGCAGATCGCCAAGGACTATGTCGTCTACCCGGCCCTGACCGGCCCGGCGTTCCTGCCCACGTTCACCGCGAACCTGACGGCGAACATGATCCGCAACGTCTGGTCCAACATGGTTATCTTCTGCGGGCATTTCCCCGACGGCGCGGAGAAGTTCACCCCGGCCGACCTGGAGAACGAAACGCGGGGGCAGTGGTACCTGCGCCAGATGCTCGGCAGCGCGAATTTCGAGGCGGGGTCGGTCATGGAATTCATGAGCGGCAACCTCTGCTACCAGATCGAGCATCACCTGTTCCCCGATCTGCCGAGCAACCGGCTGCGCGAGATTTCCGTGCGCGTTCGTGCGCTCTGCGGAAAGTACGACCTGCCCTACACGACCGGATCGCTGCCCGTTCAGTACCTGAAGACGTGGCGCACCATCGCAAAGCTGGCGCTGCCGAACAAGTGCCTCGAGGCGACCGCCGACGACGCGCCCGAGACCGCGTCGGAACGCAAGTTCACCGATCCGAGGCCGCAGATCGACCCGGTCACGGGCAGGCGCCGCGGGCTGTTGACCGCAATTCGCGATCGTGCGGGAGTCTGACATCGGCAGGACGCGAGGTCGGCACCCCTGGCATCGGCGCCGCACTCCTGGTCGATGAGCTCGGCCGGCGAGGACGGTGTCCGTCAAGGGGGATCAGGGATCAGCCGGCCGCGATCGATCTTGATCTCCCGTTCGGTGCGGCGCCAGGTCAGGAGTCCTGGTGTCACGGATGCCGACACCAACTGCTACCGGTAGCAGTACGAATCCGAGGAGGCGTCGCCGCCCTGGAGGCGAACCTGGTGCACCCGCAGACCCCGGAAGTCCTCGTCATGCGGGAAGAAGGCCTCGTCGATGGTCATTCCGCCGCGAGGATCTGCGTTCATCTCGGCCAACCAGGCACCAACCCCGTCCGGGTAGAACTGGTCGTCCCAGGCGCCGTAGAGGGAGTTGGTGACGTAGACCCGTCGACCGTCACGGCTGATCTCGACCATCTGCGGGCCACCGGACAGCGGCTGGTTCGGTGCTGCCGGATGGGCGGTGTGGCCCACGATCCCTCCGAGCCGGATCGACCCGGTCTCTTTCGGGCTCGCCGGGTCGTGCACGTCGAACTGTTTGAGTTCTCCGGTACCCCAGCACGAGACGTAGAGGAATTTGTCGTCGACAGACAGGTCGATGTCGCTGACCAGCGGTGGCACCGCGCCGAACGGTTTCAGCGCTGCCGGCAGCAGGTCGGGATCGGCCGGCTCGGCCGGGACAGTGATCACCTTGTCCACCGCCCAGTTGCCACCGTCACGGTGCCAACGCCACACCGAGGCCGACAGATCCTCGGTTGAGATCACCACGCCGAGGAATCCCCACGTGGCCTCCGGGTCATGCGACGGACGCAGCTCGAGCGCCATTTGGTGTTGCTCGCCGAGATCCACTCGCTGCTGGTGCTTGCCGGTGGCGAGGTCCCAGAAGTGGATCGCGTGGCCGTACTCGTTCGCCAGCAACAGTTCCGGTACCAGCCCGTTCTCGATCATCGACGGCGTGCCCCACTCGCTGCTGATCAGCGTGTTCTGGTTGAGATGCCACCAGGCGTCGTATGCGAGGTATTGCGGCCCCCGGTCGGTCTCCCATTGCCGGAGCACTTCGAACGTGTCGTGATCGAGCAGTGCGATCCCGCCCGGCCCCTCCGATCCGTTTGCGCCGCCGAGGCAGGTCATGAAGACGCCGTCCGGCCCGCAATGCAATGTGTGTGGTCGGGAGTAGCCGGCCTTGGCTGCGAGCTCGGCGCTGTCCACGGTCTTGGCCAGGGTGGGGTGACGGGGGTCGGGCTGGGTGTCGAACACGTACAGGTGGGACGAGCGCAGACCCGGCACGATCAGGTATCGGCGAGCCAACCCCTCCATGTGGTGACCCTCGTGTTTCAGTGCGCTGCTACAGGCGTTCCAGCCGAAGTGGTGCAGCTCGTTGCCCCGGTGGGGTACCTCCGTCCAGCCCACCACCCGGCCGTATGTGTCGGAGCCGGGATCCACATCGATCACGCTCAGCGCATCGGGCTTTTCCGCCGCGCGATCGAACGCGACCACGTAGGCCAGTTGCTCAGGCGGAGCGGCGGACGCCTCGGCTGCGCTGCGATAAAAGGTCGGGTCCATGGTTGGCTGACTCATAATCAGCCTCCTTCGTATCGAAACGACGAGACCCGCTCACACCGCCCCGTCTGCCGCGTATCGGGACTTGGATACCCAATAAGGATAGAAGAATTGGACGACGGGCGGAACCGACTCGACCCCGCCGACTTTCCATAATGTGCGGCCTGTCCCACCGATCCGCACGGTGCCGCACCCAGACGGGTACGGCACCCCACCCCGGACACGACCTCCTGGTCGGCTGTACGTCCAGACAGGCATAGTTTTCGAGTTATAGATCGACGCGATCGGCGCAGCGCGAGAGCAGCGAGGTGAGTGTGGGCGATTCGCCCGTATCAGGTGCGGCCGTGATCACCAGTCGTGCCCGCGCCGCGGTTCCGGTAAGAATGCGGCCGAGGACCAACTGCTGGGCCGGGGGCAGATTTTCCACGTTCTCGATATCGAGCACACCCTCATGGGTGAGTACTTGCTCGACCATCCGCTCGATCCAGGCCTGCTCGCCTTCGACAGCGAGATCGGCTGCGTCGATCAGTTTCACCTCGAGTGGACCGGCGATATCCCGAACGACGGCACTGCGAACCGCACCGGGCGCACCGGTGATGGCAACGGTGGACCGCAGATCACGTAGTCGTTCCGTACCCGGGGGGCGACTGCGATCCTCGCAGGCCCGTACGCGCCCAACAGTGGCGGTGCACGGCAACATGACTGTGGGTCGCAACGTAGGCAATTCGGACCGCTCATCGCGTTCGGTGTTCACACTTGGCCTCCACTTCGCTCGCTGAGCCCGACCATAACAAGCGCCGAACATCGACGGTGATGCGGGTCACACTTACGGCCTGTGATCAGCCGGATGCCGACCATTGACAGGGCGAAGGCCACGCGGTGTGTATGGCCGCAGGCCGAGGGGAATCGGACCGCGAGGGCCGCCGCGGATGGGCACGAACACGGCGTCGGAGCGGCGGTGCAACCGGCCTCCGCGAATACCGAGCGGATCCGGGGACGACACGAGTGAGGCAGGGTCGTGGCCACGACTACGACGCACCCGGTGTGACCGATCCCGATCGGCCGTCATCGACGTCGAGGAGATGGATACAGCAGAGGGAGGTGGACGAATTAACCTGCACCAGTTGTCTTCTCGCCCATCGCCGCAGCCGCCTCGCCGGCACCCCGCCGCTGGGCCCCTCCGGCCCGGTCCGCTGTTACCCACCGCCGGCGTCGGGTAATGCAAGGATCAACAGACCATCCGACTGCGCTCGGGACGCTCATGTTTGAATCCCTGCTCACCGGGTACTTCTCGGCAGTTCACGCCGTCCCTATCGGTCCCACCCGGCAATTCGTCCGCCCCGCCACAAGATCGGAGCGTCATGTCGAAGTTGAAGCCGTTCTACGAAAAGGTTCAGGCCCACTACGACCTGTCCGACGAGTTCTTTGCTGTATTCCTCGACCCGACCCGCACCTACAGCTGCGCCTATTTCGAGCGTGACGACATGAGCCTCGAAGAGGCGCAGCGCGCGAAGATCGACCTCGCCCTCGGGAAGTGCGATCTGCAACCGGGGATGACGTTGCTCGACATCGGCTGCGGCTGGGGCGCGACGATGCTCCGTGCGGTGAGCAAGTACGACGTGAACGTCATCGGGCTGACCCTCAGCCGCAACCAGCACGACTACGTTTGCGAGTTGCTCTCGCGGATGCCCGCCCGCCGTCGCACCGCCGAGGTGCGGTTGCAGGGGTGGGAGGACTTCGATGAACCGGTCGACCGGATCGTCAGCATCGGGGCGTTCGAGCACTTCCGCCTCGAACGCTATGACGACTTCTTCCGGATGTGCCATGACAGCCTGCCCGGGGACGGGCGGATGCTGCTGCACACCATCGTCGGATTCGGGACCAAACTCCGCGAGATGGGCATCCCGATCACCCGGGAGGACATTCGGTTTCACAGGTTCATCCTCAGCGAGATCTTCCCGGGTGGGCAGATTCCGTTGCCGGACTGGGTGACCGGCCATGCCGAGGCCGCAGGCTTCCACGTGGACCGGATCCAGGCGTTGCAGCCGCATTACGCCCGCACCCTGGACCTGTGGGTCCAGGCGCTGCGCGCGCGCCACGACGACGCTGTGCGGATCGCCTCCGAAGAGGTGTACCAGCGCTACATCAAGTACCTGACCGGGTCGGCCGCGCACTTTCGCAGCGGCCACATCGACGTCATGCAGTTCACCCTGACCAAGTAACGACACGCATCCTTTCGATGCAACCGGTCGGCGGCGCTGTCGTGCGCGTGCCGGAAACCCCGCTCCGGTCGAGGAACGCAGTTGTCACCGATTCCCACGCGGGTGGTGACCGTCCTGAGACGAGCTATGCGGAGGCGCCGCCGACAGTATTTCCGGTGGTGGCGTTGATGACCTCGAACACCGCCGGCGTAGGTATCTCCTGAGGGAGCTTCGGCCGAATGTATTCGTCGAAGAAGGCGTCGTGATCCGCCTGTGTTTCCCAGATCTCGGAGACCGTGAGGCCGTCGCCTTCGAGAAATGCGTAATGAGCGATGAATCCGTGGGCGGATTGGATATCGCCCATGGTGACGTCGGCGATCGCCGAGTACTGGTCTGCGGTCATGCCTGGTGCATGGTGACGGACTACGACAGACATGCTGTGTTCCTTTCCGAACGGTTCAGGGCCGAGAGGTCCACTGCAGTTCTAGGATGTGATGCAGTTCACATTACTCGGCGCGGTCTCGTGCGAAAGAACTACTGCGGCGGTGGGCGGCGGCCCCGGGGACAGGCGTGACGAGAGCTGCCGTGAAAGTTGCCGTCGACGACCGGGAACAAATCGGCGAATCGGTCCGTTGAGCCTTACGACAGCATTGAGCGTCCCAGACTCAAGTTCGTATTGACTGCAGGAGCAGTCCGGGTGCAGACTTGAGCGGAGGGCGCTCACTCAGTGCCAACATCGCAGTTCAGCTCTGAAACGCTGCAAACAGAACTGCAAAACGAAAGTGAGGAACACTATGGCTCGTGCGGTCGGTATCGACCTCGGTACAACGAACTCTGTCGTGTCTGTGCTGGAGGGCGGCGAGCCCGTAGTGGTCGCCAACGCCGAAGGCTCACGCACCACCCCGTCGGTCGTCGCCTTCGCCAAGAACGGTGAGGTGCTCGTCGGCCAGCCTGCGAAGAACCAGGCGGTCACCAACGTCGACCGCACCATCCGTTCCGTCAAGCGCCACATCGGCACCGACTGGAACGTGGAGATCGACGGCAAGAAGTACACCCCGCAGGAAATCAGCGCGCGCACGCTCATGAAGCTGAAGCGCGACGCCGAGGCCTACCTGGGTGAAGACATCACGGACGCCGTCATCACCGTTCCCGCATACTTCGAGGACGCGCAGCGGCAGGCCACCAAGGAAGCCGGTCAGATCGCCGGCCTCAACGTCCTGCGGATCGTCAACGAGCCCACCGCCGCGGCTCTCGCGTACGGCCTGGACAAGGGCGACAAGGAACAGACCATTCTGGTGTTCGACCTCGGTGGCGGCACGTTCGACGTCTCGCTGCTCGAAATCGGCGACGGTGTCGTCGAGGTCCGCGCCACCTCCGGTGACAACCACCTCGGTGGTGACGACTGGGATCAGCGCATCGTCGACTGGCTCGTAGAGAAGTTCAAGGCGCAGAACGGCATTGATCTGACCAAGGACAAGATGGCTCTGCAGCGTCTGCGTGAGGCCGCGGAGAAGGCGAAGATCGAGCTGAGCTCCTCGCAGAGCACGTCGATCAACCTGCCCTACATCACCGTCGACGCGGACAAGAACCCGCTGTTCCTCGACGAGCAGCTCTCGCGTAGCGAGTTCCAGAAGATCACCTCCGATCTCCTCGACCGCACCCGGGCGCCGTTCCAGGCTGTGGTCAAGGACAGTGGGATCTCCGTCAAGGACATCGACCACGTCGTGCTGGTCGGTGGTTCCACCCGTATGCCCGCCGTCTCCGATCTGGTGCGCGAGCTGACCGGGGGCCGTGAGCCCAACAAGGGCGTCAACCCGGACGAGGTCGTCGCCGTCGGCGCCGCGCTGCAGGCCGGTGTCCTCAAGGGTGAGGTCAAGGATGTGCTGCTCCTCGACGTCACGCCGCTCTCGCTGGGCATCGAGACCAAGGGTGGGGTGATGACCAAGCTCATCGAGCGCAACACCACCATCCCCACCAAGCGGTCCGAGACGTTCACCACGGCCGACGACAATCAGCCGTCCGTGCAGATCCAGGTGTTCCAGGGTGAACGCGAAATCGCCTCGCACAACAAGCTGCTCGGCTCCTTCGAGCTCACCGACCTGCCGCCCGCCCCGCGTGGTGTGCCGCAGATCGAGGTCACCTTCGACATCGACGCCAACGGCATCGTGCATGTGACCGCGAAGGACAAGGGCACCGGCAAGGAAAACACGATCAAGATCCAGGAAGGCTCCGGCCTGTCCCAGGAGGAGATCGACCGGATGATCAAGGACGCCGAGGCACACGCCGAGGAGGACCGGGTTCGTCGTGAGGAGGCCGAGGTTCGCAACCAGGCCGAGTCGCTGGTGCACCAGACCGAGAAGTTCATCAAGGACAGCGAAGACAAGGTGCCCGCCGACGTCAAGGGAAAGGTCGAGGCTGCCATCAAGGAAGCCAACGACGCCCTTGCCGGAACCGACATCGCCGCCATCAAGACCGCGGTGGAGAAGCTGGCCACCGAGTCGCAGGCTCTCGGCCAGGCCATCTACGAGGCGAGTGCCGCCGAAAGCGCCGGTCAGACCGACGGTTCCGGGTCCACCGGCGCCGATGACGTGGTCGACGCCGAGGTCGTGGACGAGCCGTCCGACGCGGAGAAGAAGTGACGTCCGACAACGCCGAGCAGGAACCGGTCACTTTCGTGGACAAGCGGAAGATCGACCCCGAGACCGGTCAGGCACGGGAAGCGGAGCCGGTAGTGGAACCCCTCGCGGGAACCGCTACCGCCCCGCAGCCCGGCTCGGTGGACGAAGGGGCACTGGACGAGGCGCTCCAGCAGGAGCAGGCGCAACCGAAGACGGACGAGCTGGCGGAGCGCACCGCTGACCTGCAGCGTTTGCAGGCCGAATACGCCAATTACCGTCGTCGTGTCCAGCGGGACAAGCAGATCGACATCGAGTCCGCCAAGGCGTCGGTCGTCGCGGAACTGATCGGTGTGCTCGACGACCTCGAACGCGCTCGCAGCCACGGCGATCTCGACTCGGGACCGATGAAGGCTGTGGCGGACAAGCTCACCGGCATCCTGACCTCGCTCGGATTGAGCGAGTTCGGTGCCGAGGGCGACGCATTCGATCCGGCACTGCACGAAGCAGTGCAGCACGAGGGTGATGGTCACGACCCCGTTCTCGGCACGGTGATGCGCAAAGGCTACAAATTCGGTGACCGCGTCCTGCGGCACGCGATGGTAGCCGTGATCGATCGCGCCGAGGTTGCCGACGCGAACAGCTCCGACGAAGCCGGGCAGCCGGCCTCCTCGGAACAACAGAAATAACAGCGAGAGGAGGAGACGCCCAGTGAGCCAACGGGAGTGGATCGAAAAGGACTTCTACAAGGAGCTGGGCGTCTCGTCCGACGCGTCCGCGGACGAGATCAAGAAGGCGTACCGCAAGCTCGCCCGGGACCTGCATCCTGATGCGAATCCCGGAGACACCAAGGCGGAGGAGCGGTTCAAGTCCGTCAGTGAAGCACATGCTGTGCTGTCGGATCCCGCGAAGCGTAAGGAATACGACGAAGCGCGTCGGCTCTTCGCCAGTGGCGGCTTCGGCCACGGCGGATTCAGCCCGGGCGCCGGCGGCGGATTCACCCAGGGCGGATTCGATATCAACGACCTCTTCGGCGGCGGCGGCGCTGCCGCAGGCGACGGCGGACTCGGCGACATCTTCGGTGGCCTGTTCAACCGTGGCGGCGGAGGCGCCCGCACCACGTCCACCCGTCCGCGGCGTGGAAGCGACGTCGAGACGGAAACCACCCTCGAATTCCGGGAGGCGACTCTGGGAGTCACCGTCCCGTTACGACTCACCAGCCCGTCGCCATGCACCACGTGTCACGGGAGCGGCGCCAAGCCCGGCACCAGTCCGCGAGTGTGCCCGCGGTGCAACGGAACCGGAATCATCAGCCGCAACCAGGGAGCGTTCGGCTTCAGTGAGCCCTGCGACGACTGCCGCGGCACCGGGTCGATCATCGACTCGCCCTGCGAAGTCTGCCACGGCAACGGAATCACCAACCGGACGCGCACCATCACCGTCCGCGTGCCCCCAGGTGTCGGCGATGGACAGAAGATCCGACTGGCGGGTCAGGGCGAAGCCGGACTCCGCGGCGCCCCGTCGGGCGACCTGTTCGTCACGGTGCGGGTGCGACCCGACCGGGTGTTCGGCCGCAACGGCGACGACCTCACAGTGGTCGTTCCCGTCAGCTACGGTGAACTCGTTCTCGGAAGCACCGTCTCCGTCCCGACCCTGGAGGGGCGCGTCGGTGTCAAGATTCCGGCGGGCACCGCAGATGGTCGCACCCTGCGGGTACGAGGCAGGGGAGTGCCCAAGCGTGGCGACGGCGCCGGTGACCTGCTGGTCACCGTCAAGGTCGCGATCCCGCAGAAACTCGACGACCCGGCCACCGCAGCATTGAAAACCTATCTGGAAGCAGAGAAGGCCAGCGGATTCGATCCGAGGGCCGGGTGGGCAGGTGCGTGATGAGCGACTCGACCAGGGACCCCCGCGAGAACCCCCGCGAGAACTCCGTTGATCCGGACGCCCAGATCTTCGTGATCTCGGTGGCGGCCGAACTTGCGGGGATGCACGCCCAGACGTTGCGCACCTACGACCGGCTCGGCCTCGTCACACCCCACCGCACACAGGGCGGTGGCCGACGCTACTCGCCCCGCGATGTTGCGCTGCTCCGCGAGGTCCAGCGCCTCTCGCAGGACGAGGGCGTCAACCTCGCCGGCATCAAACGCATCATCGAACTCACCAACCAGGTGGAGGCTCTGAAGAGCCGTGTGCGCGAAATGGCCGCAGAGATCGCCCAGCTGCAGTCCGGTTACCGGCGCGACCTGGTTCCCGTCCCGCGCAGCAATGCGCTGGTGGTGTGGAAACCGAAGCACAAGCGCTGACGTCCCGCGTCCGTCCCGTCCCGTCCCGTCACGCCGCCTCGCCCGCATCTCCCAGCCCGCGTCCCCCCGCCTCCGCGCCCGATGTCACACGGGTTCCGTTGAAGTGAACCGATGTGACATTGGACGACGCGCCGGGGCGACATTTGGATGATGCGCTGGGGGCGTCCGGCGGCTACCGTCGGGTTCGTCGATTACGGAACGGGGTACGGAGAACTTATGACCACGTTGCAGTCTCGGTCGGTGCCCAACTCGGCGCCGGCGAATACGTCGATGCCGTTACCCGCCCCACGCGGCCCGGTGAGCGAGCGTCTCGTCTCGATCCTGCAGGGGGACGACGGAGACACGACGACGCTGGTGGCGGGCGCGCGGGCGCTTGCAGAGACGTATGCGGACGTGGCACGCGGGATCGTGTACGACGAGGACGCGCAGATCAGCCTCACCATGTTGTACGAGCTGCATCTACAGGGACTCGTCGGCGTCGGGGACGATTGGGAATGGAACACCGATCTGCTCGCGGCGCGGTCGGCGCTCGAGGTTGCCTTCGAGGCGGCCGTCCGGGACATCGCGGCCGCGCCCACCGGCACCACCGACGTCGTGGCGGCGTTGTGGGAGCTGACTGCGCCCACTGCTGGTCCTGGGCTGTCGGGATTCATGGCCAAGGAGGCGGACATCACGCAGTTCCGCGAACTGCTGGTCCACCGATCCCTGAACCAGTTGAGGGAAGCGGACGTTCACACTCTCGGAATCCCCCGGCTCGCCGGCGTGCCCAAGGCGGCGCTGGTGGAGGTCCAGGCCGACGAATACGGTGGCGGGCGGCCCGAGCGGATGCACTCCACCCTCTTCGCCACCACGATGCGCGAAGTCGGACTGTCCGACCGCTACGCCCACTACATCGATGCGGTGCCCGCGGTGACGCTCGCGTCCCTGAACGCGCTGTCGATGTTCGGTCTGCACCGCCGTCTCCTCGGAGCGTTGGTGGGGCACCTGTGTGCTGTTGAAACGACGTCCGCGCTGCCGAGCAAGAAGTACAGCGCCGGGCTGCGCCGACTCGGTTTCGGACGGGCGGCCACCCTGTTCTTCGACGAACACGTGGAGGCCGATTCGGTGCACGAGCAGATCGTGTGCCGGGACCTCGCCGGAGGGCTGGCGGCCGCACGCCCGTCGACAGTGGACGACATCATGTTCGGCGCCGCCGCCTGCCTCGCGTTCGACGACCTGGTGGGCGACCACGTCGTCACTTCCTGGGCGGACGGCCGCACTTCGCTGCGACGGCCCACGCTCGGGGCTGCGGATTCGTGACCGGAACGTGAGATTGCAGTCACCGGTGCGGGGTACTCGACTCTCGTCACAGCCCGACAACGAGTCACAGCCCGACAACGAGTCACAGCCCGACAACGAGGGGAACAATCAGATGACGTCACGCACAACCCCGCTGAAACGCACACCGGTGCAGACCGCCGCCCTTGCCGTGGGTGCGCTCTTCCTCCTGGTCGGCATCCTGGGGTTCATTCCCGGAATCACCACCGATTACGACATGCTCAGCGGAGCCGGTCACGAATCGGAAGCGATGTTGCTGGGGATCTTCCAGGTCTCGATCCTGCACAACGTCGTCCACCTGCTGTTCGGTGTCGCCGGTATCGCCCTGGCCCGCGCGGTGAACACCGCCCGCCTCTACCTGATCGTGGGCGGTGCCATCTATCTGGTTCTGTGGATCTACGGTCTGGTCATCGACAAGGACAGCTCGGCCAACTTCGTCCCTGTGAACAGCGCGGACGATTGGTTGCACTTCGTGCTCGGTGCCGGCATGATCGCGCTCGGTTTCCTCACGGCGCGGATGGGGTCGAGCCACGCCACCGACCCGACCCGGCCGCATTCGCCGCTGGACTGACTACTGCGGGTGCCGCCCTTCGGCGAACTCCTCGACGATCTTCTCGCAGAACGCGGGAAGATCGCCGGGGTTTCGGCTCGACACCAGTCCGTTGTCGACCACCACTTCCTCGTCCACCACGTTGCCCCCGGCGTTACGAATGTCGGTACGCACACTCGGATACGACGTGAGGGTCCGTCCCCGCACCACGTCGGCCTCGACGAGGGTCCACGGCCCGTGACAGATCACCCCTACCGGCTTGCCGGAATTCACGAAGTCGCGCACGAAGCCGACCGCTGACGGGTCCTGCCTCAGGTGATCCGGGTTGGTGGTGCCGCCGGGAAGAATCAACGCGTCGAAATCGTCGACGGACACTTCGCCGACCACGGCGTCGACCGGATGGGTGCCGGCCTCGTGGACATCCGATTTCATGGCCTGAATCCTGCCGGGGGACAAGGAGACCAGTCGAACCGTGGCTCCCGCGTCCTCCACCGCTCTGCGCGGCTCGACGAGCTCGACCTCCTCGACGCCGTGCGTTGCGAGAATCGCGACCCTGCGGCCCTGGAGTGATCCTGCTGAGGTCATCGACTTCCTTTCTCTCGATTACGGTTCGAGGAGGATCTTCACGGCGCCGTCGGTTTTCTTCTGAAAGATCTCGTACGCGTGCGGCGCATCCTCCAACGGCATCTCGTGGGTGGCGAACGTGTCGACACCGAGGGGATCGGCGTCCGTCAGCAACGGCAGGATTTCCGGCACCCAGCGTTTGACGTTGGCCTGACCCATCCGCAACTGCACCTGTTTGTCGAACAGGGTGAGCATCGGCATCGGGTCGGCCATGCCGCCGTAGACGCCGCTCAGCGAGATGGTGCCTCCCCGGCGGACGATATCGATCGCCGAGTACAGCGCGTGCATCCTGTCCACCCCTGCCGTCGACATGAGTGGTCCGGCAATGGTATCGGGGAGGTACGAGGTGACCTGCTGCAGCAGTTTTGCGCCGGGCGACCCGTGCGCCTCCATCCCCACGGCATCGATCACGGAGTCCGGTCCGCGGCCGCCCGTCATCTCGCGAACGACCCCGCCCAGATCCTTCTCCGCCGACAGATCGACGGTCTCGATCTGCCGGGACGTGGCCCGGGCGAGGCGCTCCGGTACGAGATCGACGCCGATGACGCGGAATCCCTTGTGCGCCGCGATACGGGCCGCCATGTCACCGATCGGTCCGAGGCCCAGAACCACCACGGTTCCGCCCTCGGGGACGGCCGCGTACTCGACGGCCTGCCACGCCGTCGGCAACACGTCCGAGAGATACACGAAGCGTGAATCGGGCGGGCCTTCCGGCACTGTGATGTGCGTGTTGGCGGCGTGCGGCACCCGCAGATACTCGGCCTGGCCACCCGGGACACTGCCGTACAGCTTGGAGTAGCCGAACAGCGCGGCGCCCATCCCCTCGGATCGGATCTGGGTGACCTCGCACTGGGTGAAGAGTTGCTGGTCGCACATGTAGCAACTGCCGCACGAGATTTGGAACGGGATGACGACGCGGTCGCCGACCTTCAGGTCGCCCGCCTCGCCACCCACCTCGCGGACGATGCCCATCGGTTCGTGACCGAGGATGTCACCCTGGTCCATGAACGCGCCGAGCACTTCGTACAGGTGCAGGTCCGAACCACAGATGTTGGTCGTCGTGACCTCGATGATGGCGTCCGTGGGCTGCTCGATCACCGGGTCGGACACGGTGTCGACGCTGACCTTGCGTCTGCCCTGCCAGGTGACAGCCCTCATCGGGCCCTCCTGTTCGCCTTCTTGATTGCGTCCACCAGTTCGTCCTTCGTCATCGTCGACCGGCCGTGGATGTCGAGTCTGCGGGCGACCTCCATCAAGTGCTCCTTGCTCGCGTTGGCATCCACGCCCTCGGCCGTCTCGCCCTTCGCATTCGGGCCGCCGCTCTCGGCGCGTTCGTCGGAAGGACCTTTCTCGTCCTTCGGCTCCCAGTGGTCGCCGACCTTCTCGAAACTGTGTTTGAGCGCGGCGTAGGCGACGCGATGCGCGCGTTCCTCGTCGTGGTACTCGTCCATTGCCGAGTCGTACGCCTTGGCGAAGGTGCGCTGAGCTTTTTCAGGTGAGTTCTTCAGTGTCGAGGGCAGCTCACTCTTTTTCGGCTGCCCGCTCTGTGTTGTCTTGGGCACAATTCCCTCCTGTCGCAGATGTGACGGGGCATCGATCGAGTACCCGGAGCGGACCACCTCGACACGGCCGCCGACCGCGAAGTGGAACAGGTTTCAGTTTTTCCGGTTTGGCGATATGGTGTCGGTGACCCAGGACACGGAACCACCAGGCTGCCGGGCCATGTGCGCCGCAGTCGCGGGAGTAGAAGGACAACGGATGACCGACGAGCTCGCAGACCTGTATCGCCCAGCTTTCACTGCAGACCTGCTCATCACCGCACTGGAGCGCAACACCGACAAGCCGGCGCTGTACCTCGGTGACGTCGTCCTCACGGGCGGGCAGATGCGTGATCAGATCAGTTGCTTTGCGCAGGCACTGGCCTCGGTCGGAGTCGGCAAGGGGACCAGCACCGCCATGCTGTCGAAGAACCGGCCCGAGGTGCTCATCAGTATGGGTGCCACCATGATCTCCGGTTGCCGGGCCAGCGCGCTCAATCCGATGGGATCATTCGACGACCACCTGTACATCGTGGGTGACGCCGAGATCGAGACACTGATCTTCGATCCGAACGCGTTCGAGGAACGTGCCGCAGAACTGGCAGCGGCTTCGCCATCGATCAAGAACGTGTTGTCGTTGGGTCCGTCCGAGGTGGGAACCGACATCCTCGCGCTGGCGGCCACCTTCACCCCGCAGCGTCTGGTCGCGGCCGAAGTCGATGCCGAGGACGACAGCAGCATGGTCTACACCGGCGGCACCACCGGCAAGCCGAAGGGAGTGGTGGGCTCCTACCGGTCCGGCGCCGCGCTCAACCAGATCCAGATGGCGGAATGGCAGTGGCCCGACGAGCCTCGCTTCCTCATTTGCACACCGCTCTCGCACGCCGGTGCCGCGTTCTTCATTCCGACGCTCCTGCGGGGCGGCGCGCTCATCGTGCTGCCCGCTTTCGAGCCGGGTGCCGTGCTCGAGGCGATCGAGAAGCACAAGATCTCCGCAACCATGCTCGTTCCGACCATGATCTACATGTTGATGGATCATCCGGACCTGCCCAGGCGCGATCTGTCGAGCCTTCAGACCCTGTTCTACGGCGCCTCCGCGATGTCACCCGCACGACTGAAGGAGGGCATCGAGAAGTTCGGCCCGATCTTCTTCCAGTTCTACGGACAGACGGAATGCGGCATGACGATTGCGGTGCTGCGGAAGGAAGAGCACCTGGCCGACGACCCGAAGCGCCTCGCCAGCTGTGGCCGGCCCGTGCCGTGGCTGAACGTCAAGCTCCTCGACGACGACCTGAACGAGGTGCCGCAAGGTGAACTCGGCGAAATCTGTGTGCGGGGACCCCTCATCATGAAGGGTTACTGGAAGAAGCCGGAGGAGACGGCCGAGGCATTCCGGGGAGGGTGGCTGCACACCGGAGACATCGCACGCAAGGACGCGGACGGATTCATGACCATCGTCGACCGCAAGAAGGACATGATCGTCACCGGCGGCTTCAACGTGTTCCCCCGTGAGATCGAGGACGTCATCTCCTCGCACCCGGCCGTCGCCTCGGTGGCCGTCGTCGGTGTTCCCGATGAGAAGTGGGGCGAGGCAGTCAAGGCATGCGTGGTTCTGCGGGACGGACAGAGTGTTCCGGCAGAGGAACTGGTCGAAAGGGTTCGTGCAGCGAAAGGCTCTGTGCACGCACCGAAGTCGGTCGATTTTCTCGACAGCCTTCCGCTGACCCCGCTGGGCAAACTCGACAAGAAGGCCCTGCGCACCCGGTACTGGGATGCTGCGCAGGGCCGTCTCGTGGGCTGAACTTGCCAGGGGCTGTAGCCGGTCAGTTCTGGCTGGTTCCGGCCCAGGTGTCGGGGCCGAACACCTCGTAGTAGATGTTCTCCGCCGGGATGTTGCGTTCGATCAGCGCATCCCGGATGGAGAGCATGAACGGGATCGGCCCGCACAGGTAGGCGCGCGTGTTCGGATCGAGCGGGACCTCGGCGAGATCGGCGCGGCCGAGACGGATCGTGCCGAGCGGCTGCCGCGACCCGAGATCCTCGTACCACTGGTGCACCTCGGCCGACGGGATGCGGTCGACGAGCTGGGTGAGTTCCGCGCGGTGAGCGTGGTTGGCGGCCGAGCGGTCGGCGTGAAGGACTGCCACCTTGCGTGAATCCCCGGTCTCCGCAAGGTGGTTCAGGATGCCGATCATCGGGGAGCAGCCGATGCCTGCGGACGCGAGAAGCAGCGGGGTGCCGTCGTCGACGAGAACCAGATCGCCGAACGGCAGCGTCACCGCCAGCTCGTCACCCTCGAACACGTTGTTGTACAGGAAGTTCGACACCTCGCCGGCGGGCGCCACGGTGCCGTCCGGGAGGGTGTGCTCGAGGATGCGTTTGACGGTGATGCGCCAGTCACCCTGCGAAGGGGCGGAGGTGAGGCTGTACTGGCGGATCTGCCGGGCACCGTCCGGGAGCTGCACGGCGACCGAGATGTACTGGCCGGGCGAGAACTTCGGCAGCGTCTCGCCGGAACCGGAACCCAGGACGAACGACACGGTGTCCGCGGACTGCTGGAGACGTTCGCGGACCACGACCGTACGCCACACGTCGCCGGCGGCAATCCCGGCCTTCTCGTACAGTCCCGCCTCCATCGAGATGAGGGTGTTGGCCATCAGCCAGTACACCTCGTCCCACGCGGAGGCGACCTCGGGTGTGACTGCTTCGCCGAGGATCTCGACGATGGCCTCGAAGAGGTACTTGTGCACAATCCAGTACGCGTCCGCCTCGATGCCGAGGGAAGCGTGCTTGTTCGCGATACGCGAGAGGATGGCCTGAACCTTGGCCTCGTCCGGCTCGAGCTGGAGAGTCGCGAACGCGGCCACAGCGCCGGCGAGAGCACGCTGCTGCTCACCCTGTTGCTGGTTTCCCCGGTTGAACAGATCACGCTCGAGTTCGGGATGTGCTGCGAACAGCTTGCGGTAGAACAGCGGGGTGATATCCCCGATGGCACCGCCGACCGCGGGCAGCGTGGCCGCGATGACCTCTTTCGAAGCAGCCGACAACATAGGACTCTCCATTCGTTTTGGGGGTGTAGCTCTACAGATTCACTGCACCGGAAGTCGCACTACGGGTGTGCGGAGGGTTCTCGGGCGGCAGCGTTGCGAGCAGGACGTGAAGCTGGGCCTGAGCGAGCTGGGCGCAGCTACGAATGTATTCGACTTCGGGAAGTAGGGGACTCGATCCGTTGAGATCGGCCGAGCCTGTGCCCGCCTGCAGGATGTGCTGTGCGCGTTCGAGAATCTCCTGGTACTGCGTGCGGGCGTTCATCACGAGTTCCTGCGCATACTTGTCTGCTTCGCTGATGGTGCGGTCTGCCGAGGCCTGCGCCTGGCTCAGCAGGTTCACCGCGCGGGTGCTGATGCCCATCAGGTCCTTCTGCGACTCCACGCGAAGCTGGTCGGCTTCGCGTCGGGCTTCGTCCAGTTGCCGGCGTAGTGTCGCGATATCGCCGGTGCCGTTCTGGGACCCGTCCGCGCTGACTCTGCTGTTCCCGGCGGGGCTGATCTGAGGACTGCCGTTCCGGCTACCCGTCGGGCTCCCGCCCGGACTCCGGGGGTCCGTCTTCGGGCTCGAGGCTCTGTCGCGCGCGGCCAGTGCACCCTCGAGTTCGCGCACCCGGGCCTGGAGTCGGGTGATGGTCTGATTCTCGGAGTCGGAAGACCTGGGGGTGTGGCGCTGGGACTCCACGAGCCGGTCGAGTTCGAGTGCGACCTCGTCGAGGAAATCGTCGACTTCGCCCATCTCGTAGCCTCGTTTGAGCAGCGACGAACTCGTGAAGACCACGTTGCGAATGTCGGAAGGTGTTATCGCCACGGCTGTACCTCGAGTGGTTGTGTCGTATCGGTCAAACCGGTAGGTGTGAACTCCTCGTGGCGAATGGATTCGATCTCCATCCCGGTGCGGATCAGTTCACCCACGGCGTGCTGGACCATCCCGGGAGAGCCGCAGACCATCGCGGTGTACTGGTCCCACCAATACATTTCGGCGGCCACCGTACCGACCAGGCCCTTGTTTCCGGCATACAGGGGGTCCTCGGATACCACGGGGATGTAGGTGAACCACGGCCGGCTGCTCATGTGCGTGAGATAGTCGTGGTCGTACAGGTTCGCCCGGTTCCGGACTCCGTGGAACAGGTAGACGTCGGGCGCGCCGCCCGACGTACCCCAGTGCTCGTCGAGTTGTTGGACGATGGCGCGCAGTGGTGCGAGTCCGGTGCCTCCGGCGATGAGCAGCAGGTTGCCGCAGTGTTCGGGAGAGATGGTGAGCGCGTTGCCCACTGGGGAGCCGATCTTCATGGTGTCGCCCGGACGGGGTGGCCGCGCCAGAACGCTGCTCACCTGACCGCCGGGTACGAGTTCGACGTGCAGTTCGAGTATGCCGTCGGGCCGAGGAGTGTTTGCCGGGCTGTAGTACCGCCAGACGCGCGGACGCTGCGGCACCTCGATCGCCATCGACTGCCCGGGCCGGAACGGATAGGGCTCGTTCGTCCGCACCTCGAACAGTGCGATGTCGACGCTGTGCCGTCGCGAGGCGACGACCTCCGCGTCCCAGAACGCCGGCGTGTCCGCGGCCGAGAGCGCCGCGGCCTTGACCATGATGTCCGCGACCACCCCGTATGCGGCTTCCCAGTCGGCGGCGAGTTCCGGCGTCCACCCGGATCCGAGGAAGTGCTGCAAGGTAGCCAGGAGCGATGCTCCGGCGGCCGGATAGTGTTCGGCGACAACGTCGAAACGCCGGTGATCACGGCCGAGTTGCTCGATATAGGCACTGTCGGTGGGGATCGTCTCGACGTTGCTGACGATGTGCCCGAGGGCAACGAAGAACCTGTCCCGTTGCTCCGCCATGGAAATCGGGAACATGTCCCGCACTTCGGGATGGGTCAGGAAGAGGTGCGAGTAGAAGAATTGGGTGGCTTGGTCGCTGATCTTGACAACCTCGCGCCAACTCGCATGTAAAGCGGCGATGTTCATTGGATCGCCGGCGCACCCGGTGCGGACTCGGTGCATGAGACCCACCCGCTGGACGGGGTGCTGTTGATCATCCTGATACCTCGCGGCCCTCTGTTTTTATTTGACGTCGAACGGAAATTTAAGCGTGGCGAAGATTCATGCGCAAGTTGGGGCCGGGTGAATCGGACATGTGGTGATGTTTTGAGCGACAACGGAAGCAGTAACGGCGGTGTTGTTCAGTAGGGATCGAACTGGATGTTCTCGGACGGCGTCCCGGTGGCGCGCAGGCGGTCGAGAGTGGCCCGCACCATCGCAGCGGAACCGCATACCAGCACCTGATGATCGGTGAACGCGCCATATGACGTCACCACGTCCGGTAGTGTGCCCTCGACCAGATCGTCTTCCGAAAAACCCACGTCCGCTCTGGTTCGCTCGTACCACTCGTCCGGCCAGTCGGGGTTCTCGACGCTCTCCACCACCGGAACGACGGTGAGCCAGGGGAGGCCCTGTAACAGCAGATACAGCATGTCGGAGGCGTAGAGATCGCGCGGCGTCCGGTCGCCGGTGAACAGATAGACCCGCGGCGGATTCGGGCGTCGCGCCAGATCCAGCAGGATCGAACGGAACGGGGCCAGCCCGGTGCCGCCCGCGATCATGATGACGTCCGGCCCGTTCTCGTCGACGCTCAGCGTTCCGCGCGGCTCGAGGATCTGCCACCGGTCGCCCGGACTGGTGTCGCTGACGATGTTCCCGCTCACCCAACCTCCGGGAACGGTCCGGACATGGAATTCGAGTTTGCCGTCCAGGGAAGGTGGCAGCGCGGGGGACAGTCGTCGCAGCAATTGCGGATTCTGCGGCACGCTCACGTCCACGTACTGCCCGGGCGCGAACGGAACGAAGTCGCCGACGAGTCGGATCACCGCGAGATCGTGCCGCAGACGGTGGTGCTCCACCACCGTGCTGGTCCAGGTCGTCTGCGTGGTCTGGGGCGTGGTCTGCATGTGCGAGGGCTCTCCCGACTGTGGAACCGGATGACGTATGGGCGTTCAGACGAGGGGGTCGTGCCTGATCAACTCCACGGGTGTGCCACCGGCCTGCAGGGCGTACATGGTGGTCTTGATCATCGAAGGCGAACCGGAGATCTGGATCTGCCGATCCGCCCACGACCCGAACTGTGCGACGACCCTGCCGATCTGTCCGCGCAGTCGCCGATGCAACCCCGGCGGCGTCTCCGGCGCAGGCACGGTGTGCCACCACGGATTCTCGTCCTCCTCGGACACGGGAACCACCGTGAGCCACGGATTGCTGAGGGAAAGCTGCCAGAGCGTCTCGATGTCGTAGAGGTCGCACGGATACTTGCCGCCCACGAACATGTGGACGCGTGGATTGTCGGCCCGCATGGCCATTTCCATCACCTGCGCGCGCAACGGAGCGATGCCCGTACCCGAACC
>NZ_JBAQEO010000555.1:0-3572 GCF_049286785.1 Rhodococcus sp. (in: high G+C Gram-positive bacteria)
CTACTTGGTCGGCCCGCGCGTAGTCACCCTTGGCGGAGAGGTTGTTGGCGAGTGCCGCCTGGTCGCTGCAGAATTCTTCGTCGGCGGGGTTGGACGGGGGGTTGCTGATGTAGGTGTCGCCCGGGGCCGCGGAGGCGAACGCGGCGGCGCCGGCGAACGGAGCCCCCACCGTGGCAAGCACGAGAAAAGCCGCCGCGGCGACTTTGCGAATCATGGGTTCCTCCGAGGGTGACACGGTTGTTCGAAGTGTTGTTCCGAATGCCCTCATCCTCCCCCGTTCCGGGGCGCGTCACCATACCCCTGGGGTGTAAAAAGACAACCCCGCAATCGAATGACCGGATACGGAATCAATGGGCTGGCGGGCCCATCACGTGGGCCCGTTCGCCATCGTGGGTGAGGATGGTGAGGATCTCCGCCGGCCCGTCGTGTGCGCCGAAGGCATGGGGGATCATGGTGGAGAATTCTGCTGCGTTCCCGGCTTCGACCAGGATGGCCCGGTCGCCGAGCCGAAGGTCCACAGTGCCTGAGAGGGCGATGAACCAGTCTCGTCCGGGGTGAACGCCGAGCCCCTCGGGCGGTGGAGGGGGAGTGGTGAAACGCATCTTCGCGACGGTCATCTCATACGGAGTGCGTTCGCGGGCGAGTGTCCAGATCGTCGTGCCTTCCCGTTCGCTGCGATGTGGCCTGATCACGACGTCGTCGTCGCTCGGGGACTCGACGAGCTGATCGAGGGTGGTGCCGAGGGCTCGAGCGATCTGCAGCAGCTGATCTACTGCAATCCTGCGCTGTCCGGTCTCGATCCGACTCAGGTTCGAGGGACTGAGGAAACTGCGCTGGGCAAGGACGTCCAACGACCATCCACGAGCGAGACGCAAGGCTCGGATGCGGCGGCGAATGAGGCCATCCAATTCTTCTTGCTTCATAGACAAGAGTGTATGCCTCTAGGGCACCCCGCTCCTAGGATGGAGTCATGCCTTCAGCCCACCATCACTTTCACGATCCCCGCCACGACCCGGGGCTCGTCGACATGATCGAGCTCGAGGCGATCGTCTCCCGCAAATACCTGGCCGAGATCACTTCCTGGGTGCACAGCCTGGCTGCCGGGACACCGATCCGACGCATTGTCGACGTCGGCGCGGGCACCGGTTCCGCCGGCATCGCACTGGCCACCTTGTTCGCCGATGCCGATGTCGTCGCGACCGACATCTCCGAGGACATGCTGCGCCGAGTTCGCGAGCGGGCCGAAGAAACTGGTGTCCAGACACGGGTATCGACCGCGCAGATGGACATGAGCAAACCCTGGTCGATCCCGGGCTCGTTCGATCTTGCATGGGCATCATCGTGCCTGCACGAGATTCACGATCCGGATCGCGCGTTTCGCAACCTCTTCGACGGGCTCAATCCCGGCGGTCTTCTGGTCGTCGTCGAGATGGACACGGCACCACGATTTCTGACCGACGAGGTAGGCGATGGTCTCGAATCGCTTATCCGCCAAGCGCTTCAGAGCAAGCGGGCTGGTCACCCCGATCATCCCGACTGGACCTCGAACCTGGCGCAGACCGGATTCGACCTCGTCGAGCGTCGACAGTTCATCGTCGACGAACGCCCCGACGGCGGGGGCGCCGGGGGCCGCTATGCACAGGCGTACCTCGAACGTGTGGGCCCCGTCGTCCGTCCGACACTCTCCCCGGCGGACCGCGATGTACTCGATGCGCTCCTCGCAGAGACCGGTCCGTCCAGCCTCCGACGCCGCGACGACCTGCATATCCGCGGCACCCGGACGGCGTGGGCCGTCCGACGACCCTGATCGAACGACCGCGGAGCGGGGCGCTGCCGGCGGTTCCGGCTCCGACGGCGCGCTTACGGGAGCGGCGGCCGCATCTGCTGCAGAGCTTCCTGCACCCTGTCAGCCGCCACGGCGGGATTCTCGTGTTCCCAGATCCGCACCACCGTCCACCCGGCCTCGGCGAGCCTTGTGTCGGTATCACGGTCCCGGGTGACGTTTCCGGCGAGCTTGTCGGCCCACCACTGGGCGTTGTTCTTGGGGAATGTTGCGTGCTGCGGGCAGCTGTGCCAGAAGCAGCCGTCCACGTATACCGCCACCTTGCGTCGCGGGAAGACCAGATCGGCGCGCCGGCGGATGCCTTTCATCGGGGCCCGGTCCACGAAGTACCGGACGCCGCGCCGGTGCAGTTCGCGGCGCAGGGCGAGTTCGGGCTCGGTGTCGCGCCGACGTTGTGCGCTCATCCGGGCGCTGGTCCGGGGATCGGTGGGAGGCATCGGGTGTCCGTCGGTGCGGGTTGTCAGGCCGCGGCCTCGGGGAAGCCCCCCATCCGGTCCAGGTGGTTCTCGACGTCGTCGATGAAGCCCGGTACGAAACGTAGGTTGCCCATCCGGGCCCGTTTGAGGAATCCGGCGGTGGCGCGGGCCGACAGCAACCGGGTGTCCTCGAGGAACCCGCTGAGATCCTCGTACGGTTCCTGGACCGGCCAGGTGGACGTGTGGACGCGGAACGACTGCCGGTTGCTGCCCCATGCGGCGGCAGGCCAGGCGTCGCCCGGTTTCAGGGGCGACTCGGTGCCGCGGTCGTAGGGCAGCGGCGACAGGAGGCGCTGGCCCACCCAGGACGCCATCCGCACGCTGACCGCGTTGCCCACCAGCTTCCACCGATGGCTGTTGCGGAGCCCGGGAACGAGCGCGGCGGGTGCGGTCCAGTCCGGGTCGAAACCCTGGAGACGTTCGGCGTCCACGAGGCCCGGGGTGACGATTTCGCCCGACGGCAGACGCACCGCGGGCGGGCTCGCGATCCCGACGGACGAGCCGCCCTTGAGTGTCGGGACGGCGTTGACGGCCCATCCGAGGCCGCGGGTCCCCTCGGTCCAGTAGAACCCGCACGGGTGGTCGGCGTGATCGTCGACGGGTCGTTCCCCGGCGTCCTGGCCGAACAGCACGGACCGTGGGTCATCGGTGCGCGAGGCCAGCATCAGAACCCGCTGCCGACGCTGGGGCAATCCGAATGCGCGTGCGTCGACCACCCGGTACGCCCACATGTAGCCGAGGTCTTCGAGTGCGTCGGTGATGTGTCTCATAGCCGCGCCACGGCCGAGTTGCAGCATGAACGGGACGTTCTCCATCAGCAGCCAGCGCGGGCCTTTCTTGCGCTTGACCAACCGGAAGACCTCGTCCACCAGACTGGAGCGGGTGCCCGTGATTCCCGCGGTCCGTCCGGCCTGGGAGAGGTCCTGGCACGGGAATCCTGCCGCCACCAACTCGATGTCCCGGGGGAGTGACCGCAGTGTGGTGACATCGGAATGCACCGGGACATCAGGGAATCGGGTACGCAGAACCGCCTGAGCACCCAGGTCGATTTCACACAGCAGTTCGGTGTTCCAGCCGTGTTCCCGCAGGCCCAGCTCGAGCCCACCGATACCGGCGAACAAGCCGACCATGCTCCCGGTTGACGTCACGGCATCCTTCCTCACGAACCAGTCACCCGAGAACGTTACTCGAGATCTGCGCCCGCTCCGACCAACGACTCGTCCGGACTTCTCGCCCGCGTGCGCCAGGCGCGC
>NZ_JBAQEO010000556.1:0-2654 GCF_049286785.1 Rhodococcus sp. (in: high G+C Gram-positive bacteria)
ATCCGGGGCGGGATGAACATCTCGGCCCGGGAAGTGGAAGAACACCTCCTCGCGCACCCGCAGATCATCGGGGCAGCAGCCGTATCGATGCCCGACGACCGTCTCGGCGAGAAGGTCTGCGCCTTCATCGTGGTGAACGGTCCCGCACCGTCCCTGGACGAACTGGCCGACTTCTTACGGAACGAACGCAAGGCCATGATGCAGAAGATCCCCGAGAAGCTGGTCGTCGTCGATCAACTACCCACCACCGCCACCGGAAAGATCCAAAAGTTCTTGCTCCGCAAGCAAGCCGCCGAACTGACCGACAACAACTAGAACCGCCCGGCACTGCCAGGTACCCGCGAACAAGTTCTGCCGCACCGATGTTGCGGCAGAACTTGTTTCGTTCGTCCCGGCCGCGCCCGCTCCCCCGCGAAGGACCTCGCTCCAAGGGCGTACGAATATCTCTCGTCAAGGTGACGTTTCGCCCGCCGGCAGAGGAAAGACTTGGATCACACGAGTAGTCCGGATCTGCGAGCAGAGAATATGACGACCTTCGAACACCTCGTCGGAAACTTCACCAAGCTGCACCCGGCGGCCTCGAGAATCTGCCCGTCCGAATGGAACCCCATTGATGTAGAAGGAAGCGGAATGAGCAAGATCACCTACGTACTGCCCGATGGAAGCGAGTCGACGATTGACGTCCCGCCCGGCCAGAGCATCATGGACGGTTCGGTCCGCCACAACCTTCCGGGAATCGTCGCCGAGTGCGGGGGAAGTTGCTCGTGCGCAACGTGTCATGTCATTCTCGATGAGGACTCCCAGGAGCTGTTCGACGAGGCCACCGAAGAGGAGCGTGATCTGCTCGAGTTTCTCGAAGGGGTGCAGCCACACTCACGGCTGTCGTGCCAGTTGATCGTCAACGGTCGGTGTGACGGACTCCGGGTCGTCGTACCCGACACCAACGGTTGATTCAGGTGGTGCGGCCGGAGGAGTCGTCGGACTTGGTCATCTCCAGGTATCGGTAGATCGCCTCGGACCGGTTCATCGCTCCCAGCTTTCGCAGGATCTTCTTGACATGCGATTTCACGGTGAAGACGCTGATCACGAGTACATCCGCGATTTCCGTGTTGGATTTTCCCGCCGCCAGGAGCTGGAACACTTCGCGCTCACGCCCGGTGAGTTCCTCCAGGCCTGACGCGTTGCAGTTCGAGGGCAGGGGAGCCGGTGACAACGACGCGGCACCGTCGCCACGCGCGTTCCCGAAGGCGACTTCTGCATTCGATAGCCTTTCCGCTTCGCGACTTTCCTGTTGCAGGCGTTCGACGATCAGCCGCTTCTGTTCGGTCAGTCGTTCGGACACCAGTGCTCGTTCGAAGAGAGTCCCGAAGCCGGCGGCGAAAGCGTCGAGCAGGTCTCGGTCTGCGGTACTCGGCTTTCGATCGTCGACGCGACATGCGTGAATCAAACCGATGACCCCAGTGGAGACGGCGATCGGGGCCACGGCATACCCTCCGGTACCGAAGATCAAGGCACCTGGGATGGTTGTGGAGTTCCCCGTCGAAGACAGCCGATCCGGCTGCACGAGAACTGCGGTGCGATTCTGGACGGCCTGTTCCTCCGGCGATCCGGGCACTATCGGCGTCGTCGCAAGTGAACCGACGTCAGGCGCAGCCCCCTTTTCGAACTGCGTCTCCACGATCGTCCAGGCATCACCGTGTACCTCCGAAATCAGCACACGGGCGAGGCCGGTCATCGCGGCGACCTCGGCGCACACGCTTCTGGACAACCCGGCCACCGTTTCGGCACCACGAAGACGTCGAACGGCCCCTGCGAAGTCGGCGGTACCGACGACCGCAGACGACGACGGTGACGCCTGCAGACGGTGGTGTACATCTCTGATCTCGACGAGGAGCCGCCCGAAGGGCACCTTTCTGTCCGCCGCGATCGTCGGCAGTCCACGTAGCCCGGCTTCCGTCGCCTCGTCGAGCAGGGCGAGCACGAGGCCCGGTGACACCTTCCGCGTCTGGCTCCTCGGGTCCGAGACCGAAGTCGTTGCGCAGGCGACCGAGCAGCGACACGGCTGTCTTCATGACTTCGACGTCGCCTCGCGACCGCACGGAGCTCTGCATCGGGGATTGGCCGTTGTTCACGGCTTCGGTGTCCGTCATCGTCGGTTCTGGTGGGAATAGAGCACCGCAGCTGCCGCCCGGGTCGGCACGCGCAGTTTCCTGAGAATGTGCTTGACGTGTGACTTCACGGTTCCCTCGGAGATCACCAGTGTTTGCGCGATCTGATTGTTGGTGGCTCCGGTCGCGATATGGGAGAGGATCTCGCGCTCACGGAACGTCAACACCGCGTTGACCTCCACCGCGGATATCTCGTCGACGGTGTGCCGAGGGCTGTGAGGATGCGCATCCGGCTGGGGACGCAGGCCCAGCTCCGCCTTCTGGATGCGTTCGAGCAGCGTGTCGGTGGCGTCGAAGGACGCCGCGAGCCGCGACCTCTGCGTGCTGATGCGTTCCCGTAACACCGCTTGCTCGTACACGAGAGCGAAGAACGTCGCGAACGCGTCCAGTCTGTCGCGGTCGTCCGGATCGAGCGGGTCCTGCACGCCGGGACGATCAGCGTGAATGAGCCCGATTACCCTGCCCCTGGACACGATGGGTGCGGCG
>NZ_JBAQEO010000557.1:0-3871 GCF_049286785.1 Rhodococcus sp. (in: high G+C Gram-positive bacteria)
GCAGTGGCGATCAGACCGACCTGATCGACACTCCTGGCAATCTTTACTGTAAAGCGGCCCAGGACGATCCGTCGGTGGTACGCGGCGCCCGGAACCTGCCGTGCATGGAGTTCCCCGGACGGCGCGCACCGACCGTCGAGCAATGCCGCACCGGCTACCAGCCTCTGGGCAACAACCCGCCCAACGGGCCTATCATGCCGCCGGATGTACCCTCGTATACGGCCGTGCCGGTAATACCCAGTTCCTACGATGGATCTTCCGGGGCACCGGCCGAGGCCGTCCCGTACGACCCCGGTACGGGTAGGTTCATTGGTTCGGATGGGCGAACCTACACCCAGCCGGATCTGGCGTCAGGATCGCCGGGAAAGGACTCGACGTGGCAGACGATGATGACAGGTCAGCAGATATGAGTTCGACCGATGTGACCGACGCGGCGTCCACGGCACGGGCACGCCGCCGGGCCGTCCGCCACGCGGGTCCCCCCGCGGGAGAGCCCGCATCGACGTCACCGGTGACCCCGGCCGAGACGGGCGGTGCCAGGACGAGCGAGTCGGTGCCGTCGAACCCGGTGCCGGGGAGGGCGCCGAAGTCCACCGCGAACGCTGTGCCCGAGGGTGAGGCCGTGCCGACGGTGTCCGTACCCGAGCCCGGTGAGGACGCGGCGGGGCGCACGCGCCGGTCGTGGAAGTCGCTGCTGGGATACGGGGTGGCCACCTTCGTGGTGGCAGCGCTGGTCGTTGCGGCAGTGCTGCTGGTACTCGACAATAGGTCCGCAGCAGAGCGTGACGATCGCCGTCAGGCATTCGTCGACACCGCCCGGCAGACCGTGTTGAACCTGACGACGATTCACCCGGAATCCGCCAAGGAAGATGTCGACCGGATCGTGGCGGGGGCCTCGGGGCAGTTCCGGGAGGAGTTCGAGGGCCGCGAGGATCCGTTCGTGGGTGTGGTGAAGGAAGCCAACGTCACCACCGAGGGCGAGATCGTCGAGTCTGCTCTCGAGAGGGAGGACGGCCTCTCGGCCGACGTCCTGGTGGCCGCTCGCACCATGGTCAGCAGCACCGACCAGCCGGAACCGGCGCCGCGTGATTTCCGGATGCGGGTCACCGTCACCGATGTCGACGGAAAACTGACCGCATCGAAAGTGGAGTTCGTCCCATGAGTCAGCACAAGCCCGAAGGTGCGGAGAAGAATTCGAGCGCACCCGACGCCGGACGGACGAGGAACCTCAACGTGTGGGTGCTGAGAATCGTGGCCGCGGTCGCGGTAGTGGCGCTCGCCGTGGGAGTGGGTTTCCTCTGGCAGAACAAGCACCAGGACGACCTGGCGGAGCGGGCGCGCACCGAGGCGGTGGACGCCGCGAGCAAGCAGGCCGTCGCGATGCTCGCGTACGACTTCGCCGATGTCGACAACCAATTGAGCGCTGCTGCAGAGGGACTCACCGGTTCGTTCCGCGACGAGTACGCCAAGCTCGTCCAGGACACCATCGCTCCCGGAGCGAAGGAGAAGCAACTCACCGTGCAGGTCTCGGTGCAGGCGGCGGCCCCGGTCTCTACCACGCCCGACGAAGCCGTAGTTCTGCTGTACCTCAACCAGATCACCACCAGCTCGGACGTCCCCGATGCCCGGACCTCAGGTAGCCGGGTGCGGATGCAACTGCAGAAGGTGGACGGCCGCTGGCTGGTCGATCAGCTGACCCCGGTGTAGCGAATGCGGACCCGCCGGCCCGAGGCCGCGGAACTGCTTGCCGCGGTGGAGCGTTCACCTGCTGCTGTGGACGCACACGACCGCGATGCATGGGTGGGTCTGTTCTCGCATGCAGCGCAGGTCAACGATCCCGTCGGTTCCCGGCCCCATGTCGGCAGGAAGGCCATCGGGAAGTTCTACGACACCTTCATCGCGCCCAATGACATCACCTTCCACGTGAAGCGTGATGTGGTGTGCGGAATGTCGGTGATCCGCGATCTCGATCTCGAGACCAGAATGTCGACGGGTGTGGTGCTCACCGTGCCGATGCACCTGCGTTACGACCTCACACTCGAGGCGGGGTCGCCGGTCATCGCCGGGTTGTACGCGTACTGGGAACTTCCGGTGATGATCGCTCAGTTGACGCGCGCAGGGTGGCGAGGCGCGCTTGCTGCCGCGAAGCTCACGCCGCAATTGGTGGCCAATCAAGGGCTTGCAGGTGTAACCGGTTTCATGCACGGACTTCGTGGTGTCGGGCGCGCCGGACGGCGTGCCGCGACCGGTTTTCTCGTCGACGCCCGGGGCGGAGATGTCGCCGCGATGGCGCGGAGGCTTGCTCCGGGTGCGGGTCTCGAGATGCCCGCCGGGACGGCGGTGTCGCTCGCCGTGTTCGCGGAAAATGCGCTGGAACTGCGATGGGACAAGATGATCATCGCGGGCCGCTTCGCCACCGTCTCTGCTCGTTCGGCGTCGTGGGTGGGGATCGTTCTCGTCGAGTTCGCGGCCCGAGGCTCCGGGATCGCGGCCGTTCGAGTATTCGCGGAAGCTTCCGACACCCTTACTCGCTGTTCTCGCTGAAGCAGGTTCTAGTACTGTCGTGTGAAATCCGGCCAGGCGCCGACGCCAGGCCGTCACCGGCCTTCACCGAGCGGGGCGTTGTCGATGAAGGTTGCAGTGACGGGCGCAGCGGGATTCGTGGGCAACAACCCGGTCCACCTGTTGGTCGAGGCGGGGCATGAGGTGATCGCCGTCGACCGGGTCCGCTCTCCATGCGCTCCCGAGGACGGGGTCTCCTGGGTGAACGGCGACGTTCTCGAGGAGTCGCGCGACAAACTCGTACACCACGCCTTGGGGCTTGACCCCGCCGGCATTGCCAATGCCGCACCACCTGCCGCATATGTCTGCAGTACGTATCGTCCTCAGGTTGGTCGAGCTCACATGAAACTGCACCCGATCCGTGAGCGGTCGCCATCAGCCGATTGTGGAGATTCAGACCGTTGATGGAAGGGATGTGAAGCGGAGCGTGACTGCACGATCAAGCCGTGAACTGGATTCACTTCATATTACCGCCAGGTCGTGATTGACATCACAAGCCGATGCGGCTACTTTTCGAACTGACATCAGTTCAGGTTCGTGGAAGGCGACAGCATTCCCATTTGTTCTTGCTCATCGAGTACATGCGCTCGCGGGCGTCGCTGTTCGGTCCATGTCTGACCGGTATATGAAAGATGAACTCTCACTCCATCATCGACGACCAGACGAAGGCGGTCGGCGCTCGGTGGGTGCCCCCAAAGGAGTTTCAATGAAGACATTCGCCAGGACGGTTGTGGTTCTGAGTGCCGTCGCCGCCATGCTCGGTATCGCAGCGTGTGGCGGCGCCTCGACCTCGTCGAAGCCCGTCGACGGAAGTTGGGAAGATATCGTTGCCGCGGCTAACGAGGAAGGCAGCGTGATGCTCTACTCGAGCCAGAAACCAGCCAACCTCGAAGCCCTCCAAGCGGCGTTTCATGCGAAGTACCCAGACATAAAGATGGATTTCGTCCGTGGCACCGACCCTGACATCAATCCACGGGTCGAGACCGAGACCAAAATCGGGAAGGGCACAGCAGACGTCCACATGCTCACTGACACTGCATGGATCCGGAATGCAGCAGATTCAGGAGCCTATTCCACAGATCTACTGGGCCCTGCACTGGAGGCACCCGAGTTCGATCCCGCGAAAAGCGTGATCAATGGTCGATTCTTCCTCTCCAGCGCGGCGGTCTTCGCCCTGGGATGGAACACCGATGCAGTACCGAATGGATTGACAACACCGCTGGACGTCATCAATCCGGAATTCCGCGGCAAGATCGGTATCGTCAACCCGGTTGGAATCGCCTCCTATGTCGATATGTCTCGGCATTAC
>NZ_JBAQEO010000558.1:0-4982 GCF_049286785.1 Rhodococcus sp. (in: high G+C Gram-positive bacteria)
GGTCGCGGAACGAGCACACCGTCAGCGCCGTGACTCCCACGATCGACAGTGGGTGCGCCCACGCGCCCGCAATCTCGCGCGCCGTGATCGGTCCGCCGCGTTCGATCACCCGAGAGCACAGCCGGGACGCGACCGCCGCGAGATACCCGGCCGCGCCCCATCGCCTCAGACGTCCGTGCCCCACGGCCATCGCGACCGGAGGCGCGAGGTAGGCGGTCCCGGCCGTGGCGAGGACCGCCGCGGCACCGAAGCGGGAACCGAAAGCGGTCCACAGCCATCGTCCGTACCCGCTGTACAGGTCGTGCGCGTTGTCGTACATACGGCACGACGCGAACCCGCCCGCCGCGACGAGGACCGTCCGCATTCCCAGCCTTCGCATTGCCCGGGCGATGTCGAGGTCTTCGGTGAGGCTGGTGGCGACTGCGGCATGACCGCCGAGCAGGTGATACGCCGCGGAATCGAAAACCAGGAACTGCCCGCATGACACAGTCGTCGACGGCCGCCGCGAGCGGTTGCTCACCGGCACGGGCAGTGTCGCCACCCACGACCAGGCGAGCAGCGGCTGGACCAGGTCTTCGGCGAGGGATCGTGCGCGTTGGAAGGGCCACGGGCACAGCAGGTCCGCTCGGAAATCGCGGAGTGCGGCACACGAGGCGGCCAGCGAATCCGGATGCAGGCGTACGTCGGCGTCGAGGAAGACAAGGATCCCTCGACGTTCGCGTCGGAGTCGAGCGGCGACGCCCGACGCCTCCCTGCACGCTGCTTGCTTCCCCACCCATCCGGGCGGTGGTTCGGCTGTGCCGCGGACCACGACGACACGGGGGTCGCCACCCGCGGCGGTTTCCGCGGCAGCGGCTGTGCCGTCCGTCGACGCGTCGTCATAGACCACGACGCACAAGTCCGCCACACCCCGTTGGGATCGGAGGTCACCGATGAGCGCCGGGAGCCGATCACGTTCGTCGCGCGCCGGAATGCAGACGGTGACGGGCTCGGTCACCCGGCTCGGCGCATGCCGAAGGCGAGGTGTGCCCACCAGGTTGGTCACTGCGGTGGCGAGTCCGAGAAGCGAGATCAGCGAACCGGACCGGACCACCCACTCGGCGGTGGAACGGCTCACACGTCCGACGGATCCTTGCGTCGCCCGCTGCCGACGGCAGGTTCCTTGTTGCGGGCTATCCACGCCAATGCGCCCACGATGACGGCCACACCGAGCGTCACGCCGCCCATGATGCCCGCCCATCCCGCGAAGCTTCGGGTGCTGGGGTCGGAGTAGCGGACTTCCGCGCGAATGGTCGAGGTGTCGCCCGCGGGTAGCTTCCACGACACGATCGAGTCGCCCTCGCGGGTGCCGTTCGTGGTGGCGACCCTGGCGGGGAAGGCGATGGTGAACTGCACATCGGTGCCCTGGGCGGGGACCGCGTCGAGGTCGGCTTTACCCTCGAGGGTCACGAGGTCGCCTGTTCTCCGCAGCGAGATCTGGAACGATCCGGTGGCTTGTTCGGACATGGTGCCGAGCTGCTGGACGTCACCGAAGGTGAGATCGCTGAAGAACGCCTGCGACCCGACGTATCCGTCCTTCTTGTACTCCTGCACCCTGATCTTGTCGGACAACGACTCGGGCGGAGTGAGTTGCGGCCCCTTGTCCTGATCGTTCACCGGAACGGCGGCCGCGACGATCTGGCCCGAGACCCGGTCGTCGGCGGACACACCCATGGACACCTGTACCCGCAGGCACCCCGCGAGAAGAGGCACGAGGAGGAGGCCGAGGGCCGCGACGGACAAGGCCCGGCTCCGCGCGCGGGCCGGGGTCGGAACCTGAACTGTGGTCAGCTGCACAGTCGTATCGTGCCAGGGGCGCGGATCGATGTCAGGAGCGAGGGGTCGTGTCGTGGAACCGGGGCGGTGGTGTGTGGTTGCCCACTGGTAGCCGGACGCGGGATCGCATGAGAGTCACGACCAGGGGAACACCCAGAATCCCCATCGCGATGCCCCCGTATATCGCCGAGTGCCGCAGTTCAGGGGCCGTCAGGAACACCGAGTGGGCCAGCGCCGAACCCAGCCAGGTCCACAGGAAGAGCCCGAGGGGGACCGCATCCCGTTGACGGTCGGTCGGGTCGGTCGGGGCGGTGGAACGGCGATCCACCAGGTCCATTACCAATGCCATGAGCGCTGCGACGACCAGCCAGCCCGCGTAGTTGGTCAACGGAATCTGTTCGATCCCGGGCAGTCCGGCATCGGTGTTGCACCAACTCCACTGGCCATCCGTGACCATTTGGGGGTCGAGATACAGATCCCATCCGACGACACCGATCGTGGTGAGTGCGGTGCGGGGGAGTCCGCCGCGGGCCAGCCGGGATGCGGCGCACCACACCGGGTAGAAACCCGCCGTCCAGGCCAGCGGCACCACCAGTGGCACCCCGGCCACCGCCGGGCCGAGACGTTCGACGCTGTACTGATAGCAGCCGTAGGGGATGCCGGTGGCCGTACCGATCACTTCGGAGCACAACCCGAGGCCTGCGGTGACCAGCACCAGACCCACGGCCCAGTCCGCGCCCCGGGTGATCGTGGCGTGCGTGATGCTCGCCGCCGCGAGCAGTGTGACGACGGCGATGGTAAGGACGTCGCGTGGTCCGCCCTCGACGAGTGGATAGGCGATCTGTGCGGTGACCGCGGCCGCCGCGAGCAAGATCGGGAGCCGGCGGATCATCGTCTCTGCCGCAGACGTGACCGAAGTGCGCCGCGCCGTGCCTCCCGCAGTGCGACGCGTGCTGCGCTGCGCCCGCTCGCGCCGGACACCCCGCCGCCCGGGTGCGTCGACGCACCGGTGAGGTACAGCCGCTCGGCGCCGGGGACGCGATGCCCGGACAGTTCGGGCAGGGGACGCCACATCATCATCTGGTCCAGCGACATCTCGACGTGCATGACGTTGCCGCCGATCAGCCCCAGCTCGTCCTCGAGGTCCTGCGGCGACTGCACGTGCCGGTCGAGAACGCACTCACCGAAACCGGGTGCCAGCGCGTCGATCTCCGCGACGATCCGGTCCGCTTCGGGCTGGGCGAAGTCCTTCCAGTGGCGACCCCCGGACAGCCGGTAGGGCTGCCACTGCGACCACAGCGTCACCTGATGCCGGCCAGGAGGTGCGATGGTGGGGTCGAGCCCGCTGAAGCTCATCGCAAGAACCGCGGGGCGTGGCGGCAGTTCGCCGGCCAGAGCGGCACCGTGGGCCAGTCGTAGCTGCGCACGGTCGGACACCAGCAGTTGCATGCCGGTGGTGGCGCCGGGGTCCGATGTGCTCGGGTAGACCGGCAACGCATCGGTGGCCAGCCGCACGACCATTCCGATACCGGGCCCGACCCTGATCCGACGGCGCCAGCGATCGAGGGCGTTCCGGTCGTGTCCTCCCCGTTCGAGGAGGTCGAGGGTGGTCAGGATATGGCTGCCCGCGATCACCGTGCGTGATCGGATCTCGCGGCCCGAGGCCGTCCGGGTGGTCCAGTAGCGGCCGTCACTGCGGAGCGAATCGACCGAATCGCCGAGTGTGACGATTCCCCCGTCGGCACGCAGCCGGGAGGTCAGGGCCTCGGTCAGGACTCCGCTGCCACCGACCGGACGTCCGGGCGGAATGGTGTGCATGAGTGCGGCGATACCGACCATCGGTGCCGTCCCGGGCTCGGACATCGGCGGACCGGACTGGGCTCCGAACCAGGCGAGGGCCGCTTTGAGCCGTTCGTCGTGGAAATACTCGTCGAGCAGTGCGTCTCCGGAGCCGAGGAATTGCCGGGACAGATCGCTTCCACCCTCTCCGGTGTCGAGTCCCCAGAACGAGGAGAGGAGCGCCGGCCCGGTGGGCGGTTTCCCGAACGCCCGCATCACCCTGGCGCTGCGCTTTCCCCACACGTCGACGAATCGACGATAGGCGTCGGCATCGGCGGGTCCGCAGGCTTCCTCGATCGACCGGCAGGTTGCATCGAGGCTGCGCCGGAACACGATGCCGGGACGGTCCGTGCCGGGCGGTGCCGGGGCGAACGCCCACGGGTCGCAGTCCAGATAGCGGAGACCGTGAGCGGCCAGATCGAGTTCCTCGATGATCCCGGTGTGCCTGATCATGATGTGTGCGGAGGAGCCCCGGTCAACCTTGTGGCCGGGGAATCGCTCCACCGTCGACACCGCGCCGCCGATGACGGTGTCGCGCTCGATCACCTCGACGGACCAACCGGACCGCGCCAGGTAACACGCCGCCACCAAGGCGTTGTGTCCCGAGCCGACCACCACCACATCGATCATTCGGTCAGGTTATCCCGATCCGCGGATGGACCCGTTCTGCCGATCACAGGGGGAGTGTGCGGCCGAGCACGGCGAAGGGCCGGTTGTCGCCCGCGAAGCGGAAGTGCCTCAGGACGTCCTCGAAACCGAGCCGTCGGTAGAGGCGCCACGCCCGGTTGTCCTCGTCCGTGACCTCAGGCGTGGACAGCAGCACTTTCTGCTCGGGTCGATGTTCGAGCAGTCGCAGGAGCAGGGTCTCGCCCAGTCCGTGTCCCTGGGCGTCGGGGTGCACGTGCAGTTCGGTGAGTTCGAAGTAGTTGCCCAGGAGTGCGTCGATCCGGTCCCGCGGCCACCCGGTGTGGCGCAGGCCGGTTCGGACCTGCTGATGCCACCACTGCTCAGGCGCTCCGCTGTAGCCGTAGGCGACTGCCACGAGACGTACATCCTCGTCGGCGGTGGCCGTTGCCGGGCCGGTATCCGGGGTGAGTGCTCCGACACCCCGCCATCCCCGCCGTCCGATGTGCTCGCTCCACATCGGGGCACGGTGATATTCGGTGCCGCGGGGATAACCCATGGCGGCGACGTAGATCGACAGCGCCTCGTGCAGGCGGTCGCGGAACTCGTCGGCCGAGAGTTCGATCACGACAGGAGTCGGGTCAGTGTTCGGTTCGACCTGTCTCACCTTCCTCTTGACGACGTGTCGGTGGGTGCAGTTATAT
>NZ_JBAQEO010000559.1:0-3442 GCF_049286785.1 Rhodococcus sp. (in: high G+C Gram-positive bacteria)
GTACACCTCGTCCCAGGCGGTAGCGACCTCGGGTGTGACTGCATCGCCGAGGATTTCGACGATAGCCTCGAACAGGTGCTTGTGCACTATCTCGTACTGTGCGGGTTCGATGCCCAGCGAAGCGTGCTTGTTCGCGATCCGGGACAGGATGAGATCGGTGCGTGCCTGGTCGGGTTCGAGTTGGAGTGTGGCGAACGCCGCGATGGCGCCGGCGAGTGCCTTCTGCTGCTGGCCCTGCTTCTGGTTTCCGCGATTGAAGAGATCGCGTTCGAGTTCGGGATGGGCCGCAAACATCTTGCGGTAGAACAATGTTGTGATGTCGTCGATGGCGGCACCCACCGCAGGCAGGGTGGCGCGGATCATCTCCGTCGAGGTGGCCGAGAGCATGTCATTCTCCGATCGTTCGGGCAATCTGGGGGTCGATCACTGCCGCTCGGGGGAGAGCGAGCAGCACAGTCTTGGTGGGGTTGCTGGTGACGTCTTCGACGGTCAGCGCGTCGAGGGACTCGAAAAAGGCGTTCTGTGCGCGTCGCAATGCCGATCGCAGGAGGCATCCGGATCGCAGCGGGCACGGGTTGGCACCGTCGCAGTCGACCACCTCCGAGTCGCCCTCCAGGCGGCGTGCGATCCAGCCGATCGACGCGGTCCGCCCGAGTTCGGTGATGGCCAGGCCGCCGCCGCGTCCCCGGCGTGCATCGACGATGCCGAGTTCGCCGAGTCGGGTGATGACCTTGGTGACGTGGGTGTACGACACCGACAACTCCTCGGCGATCGACCGACTGCCCGGTCGTTCGCCGTCACCGGCGACGGCCAGCCGCATCACGATCCGGAGGCCGAGGTCGGTGAACTGGGTCAGTTGCATGACATGAAAGCTACTTTAATTAGTATTTGATATGCGAATTATGTGACGCAGATCGCTCGTTGCGCGAGAAGTTCTCGAACGCGTTTGTCTGCAAGGTCTTTCGCTCCACAAACCTCGCGATCATGTGCGAACCGAGGCTCCCCCGCTACAGCCTTACTGCCCGACCGGGCCGGGACTTTGGTCCCTCCCGGGAAATCGAAGGGTGCAAGACACAGGCCGGTGCCGACGATAGTGTGTGGGCATGAGCGCACAGGACCGAAATAGTGTCGTTGTCGGTGTCGATGGATCGGACGGCGCGAACGCTGCCGTCAAGATGGCCGCGGAGATGGCCACCAAACGTGGACTGAAACTGAAAATCATCCACGCCCTCGACTTCGCCCCCTACGGCTTCGGTGGCCCCTACATGGATGTCGGTGGTGTCTACGAATGGGTCGAGGCGAGCGGCAAGTCCGTACTCGCCGACGCCGAGGAACTCGCGTACTCGGTGAATCCGATTCTCGACGTCGAGACCGAGATGTCCATCGGAAGCAGCTCCCAGTGGCTGATCGACGTCTCCGAACACGCACGCACGGTGGTCGTCGGTGCGTCGGGAGCGGGTGCAGCGGCCACGGCTCTGCTCGGCAACAACGCGATCAACGTGACCAGTCACGCACACTGCCCCGTCGTGGTGGTTCGCGGCGAGGCGCACCCCGACGGGCCGGTGGTGGTGGGTGTCGACGGCAGCGCCACCAGTCAGCGTGCGATCTCCGTCGCCTTCGAGGAGGCGTCCATGCGGAATCTGCCGTTGGTGGCCGTCCACGTCTGGAGCGATCTGGGGCCCACCGCACTGGAGGATCCCCGCGCAGCCGCCCTCGTCCCGACAGGAGTCGAGGAGGACGAGAAGGCGGTGCTCGCCGAAAGCCTCGCCGGCTTCCAGGAGAAGTATCCGGACGTGCAGGTCTCGCGTGAGGTGTACATCGACGATCCGCGGGCGCGCCTGATCGAGTGGTCGAAGAAGGCCCATCTGGTGGTGGTCGGCAGCCGCGGCCGGGGCGGCTTCACGGGAATGCTGCTCGGATCCACCAGCAACAGTCTCGTGAGCTCCGCGCAGTGCCCTGTTGTCGTGGTGAGGCCTGAGCAGGCGTGACGCGTTGCCCGCAGTAGTGTCTGGGTGACAGAGCTGAAGGCCAGGATTGGGGAACGACGTGCGCATCGGTATGAGCTTGAACTACAGCGGTGGATTCGCTGAAGCGGCCGAGGAGGTCGCCGACCTCGAGAAGGCCGGGCTCGACATCATTTTCGTGCCCGAGGCCTACTCGTTCGACGCGGTCAGCCAGCTCGGCTACCTCGCGGCCAAGACCACCACGCTGGAACTGGCCTCGGGTATCTTCCAGATCTACACCCGTACCCCCAGCCTCACGGCCATGACGGCGGCCGGCCTGGACTATGTGTCCGGCGGCCGCTTCGTCATGGGTCTCGGCGCGTCCGGTCCGCAGGTGATCGAGGGCTTCCACGGGGTCAAGTACGACGCCCCACTCGCACGTACCCGCGAGGTGGTCGACATCTGCCGGCAGGTGTGGCGCCGCGAGAAGGTTCAGCACCAGGGCAAGTACTACCAGGTTCCGTTGCCGGCCGAGAAGGGCACGGGTCTGGGCAAGCCGCTGAAGATCATCAACCGTCCTGTGCGTGAGCGGATTCCGATCGTGATCGCGTCCCTCGGTCCCAAGAACGTGGAGATGACGGCCGAGATCGCGGAGGGATGGGAGCCTCTGTTCTTCCATCCGGAGAAGGCCGCGAGCGTGTGGGGCGAGCCGCTGGCCAAGGGCAAGGCGAAACGCGACCCGAGTCTCGGTGACCTACAGGTCTTCGCTTCACCGGCACTCGCAATCGGTGACGACGTCGAACACATGCTCGACTGGGTTCGTCCCATCCTGGCCCTGTACATCGGCGGAATGGGCGCCAAGGGCAAGAACTTCTACAACGATCTCGCGATCCGGTACGGCTACGAGAAGGAAGCCGAGACCATCCAGGACCTCTACCTGGCCGGCAAGAAGGAGGAGGCTGCGGCGGCTGTACCCGACGGCCTGGTCCGCGACGTGTCGCTCATCGGTCCGGAAAGCTACGTCAGGGAGCGGGTTGCGGCGTTCGCCGAGGCAGGCGTCACCACGCTGACGGTCTCGCCGCTGGCGGCAGATCGGGCCGGACGGGTCGCGTTGATCGAGAAGTTCCGCAAGATCTGCGGGTAACTCACTCGCGAGACAGTGCACCACCCGACGAAGGGAAGATGAGCATGACCGGAAACAAGCCGATCGTCGTGGGTGTGGACGGATCCGAGTCGGCGTCAGCTGCTGTGGCGTGGGCGGCCAGAACGGCCGCGGCACTGTCGGCACCACTGAAGATCGTGACGGTGGTGCACGTCCCCGCGTTCTACTATTCCGAGCCCTACCTGGCGGAGAGCTTCAAGGAAGAACTCGAGGAAACCGCGAAGGCTCGGCTGGGCAGTGCAAAGGTGCTCGCGCGACAGACCGACGAGTCCATCGACATCACCACCGAGAGGCATGAGGGCAAGGTGAGCCAGACCCTCATCGAGCTGTCCAAGGA
>NZ_JBAQEO010000560.1:0-3325 GCF_049286785.1 Rhodococcus sp. (in: high G+C Gram-positive bacteria)
GTACAGGTTGAATCGTCGTCGAAGATTGGCTTCGGTGATGGTCATTCCTGCAGATTCGTCGGCACGAGGTCTTCTCGCCCATCAACTCTCCGGCAGCAGATCGAACGCGGTCGACCCTGATTTTCGGCGGTGTGGCCGATCACCGGCAGTCACGATCACGATCGGTCGCGATGACGACGGGATCGGGGGCGGGCGTCGCCGGCTGCCGGGGTGTCTGCCGGATCGGCGTGGTCCATCCGCGCGAGGTGCGCCTTGATCCATTCGGTGGTGTTCACCGTCGCGGCGGAAGGTCGGGACGAGCATTCGACCGGGACGTCGGTCATGGATGCCTCCTTCTTCTGATCGGTGGGACATCGGAAAGGTGACAGCAGTCACCGGATTTTCCTCTGCGGCGGATCATTCCGGTCGACGAGAAGGGGCGAGCAACCAGCACCACACCCGCCGCGAGGAATCCGGCACTGGTCACCCTCTCGGCCCAACCGCGTGAACTCCTCGCGCCGGTGTGCCCACCGGCACCGGTCGGCATACCGGCGCCGACCGGTGAGCGAGACCGTGCCGGCCTCTCCCGTGGTGGGCGGCGGAGTGTTCGGTGCGGCGCCGGGCCGGTCACCGGATGCGGGGATCGTTCTCCGCGCCGGGACGGGAAAGGATCCGTTGGCCGGTGAGCGCCTCGACGACCCCGGCGATGTCGGTCGTGGACAGGTCGGTCGTGGACGGGTGCGTGTCCGGCCGAGGGTTCGGGATGCGATCGGGCGGTGGGTTGTGGCGGGATGTCTGATTCGTCATGAACTGTGACCCATCCGGTTGATGTTGAGCGGTACCGGGCGCGCCCCATCGTATGCGTCGGGGAGCACCCCCCGTGTGTCGAGAAGGTGAGGTCGACATGACTTCTGTCCCCCGGCCCGCCGCCGACCGCTGCGGTCGCGTGACCGGTGGAGCGCAATCACACCCGCACGTTCGTTCCGACCACGCTCGTTCCGCACCGATCGGGTCACCAACCTCATGAACTGCAACACACTGGCAGTGGGGCTGATCGTGCCGACTGCTCGACGGTCGATGCATCCCTCGATCTCGTTTCGCCAGCACTCGACAGACCACCCGACATGGTGGTTCGGGTGCACTTTCGCGGGTGCGGTACCAGCGGGGCCGTGCCGCCTCCTGCCGTCCGCGGGTGGCGGGCTCCGGATCCTCCTCAGCGGCGCGGGTTTCCGTTCGACCGCTGCTCGATCACATCGAGGACCATCGTCTCGGTGGTGGGGGCCAGACCGATCTGAGGCCACCCGGCGGTGAGGGTCACCGCCCGCACCGGCGGCGGGATGCCGAGCCAGTACCGGGGCTCGGTGCGGTAGGCGGTCAGTCCCGCGCAGCTGGTCGCGATGTCCGGTCTCGGTAGATACGCGTCGGCCTGGGCCTCGGCATCGGTGTTCTCCACCCCGGCGCGCACCGCGAGGTAGGACCAGCGCGCGCAGTGATCAGCGGGGTCGGTCAGGGGCCGGGTCTGATGGCGTGCCTTTTCGGCCGGCGCACCGGTGGCGGTCAGGGCCAGGTGCACCGACACACCGGACTCGAACGCCACAATCCGCAGTACTTCGAGGGTCAGGTCGGTCTGCGCCGACAGCCGGCGCCGCCCGTGGACGTCGACACCACCACAGACCGGTGGCGGTATCGCCGGCCACCGTCGTCGGAACATGGCCCGATCGTGCACTACCGGCGCCCCGGCCGCAACGCCGCCGCAGCAGCGGTCGAGGATGGGGCACCGCCCCGGTCAGCGGCGAGGAATCGGTGCCAGGTACCGCGGGTCGCGGCCGGGGTCCACAATCCACACCCCCGCCTCGGCGGTCTCGGTCGTCGGGCGAAGCCGGCGTCGCGGCCTTCGGCGGTGACCGCGGCGAACACCTCGCCGTGCGTGCACCAGAGGGCACCGTCGACGGAGCGGTCGAGGGTGAACAACAGCCTGTCGACGATCGGCAGGTGCCGTGCCACCGACAACGCATGCAGGGGCCGCAGGTATCGGCCGTTACCGCGCTGACCTTGCCGGGTCTCTTCGCGCCCGCCCGTCGATTCGGCCTCCTGTATCTGCGGAGTCGACTGGTGTACGCCGATGTGCTGGTCGGTGTCGGTCGTGTGGTTATGGGACGCGACAGCTGCAGGATCCGGTCGGTGCAGGAGGCCTCCGTGCCGTTCCTGTCGAGGCGACCACCGTGGTGTCACAACGATTCACGTTGCCTGGCAGCGGGATGGCAAATCAGCTCGCCCGGACGTCGCGGGGAGAGCTGGGTAAGGAGCTTCTCCCACTCGCCGAAGCAGTCCCCATCCGGGCTCCGCCGGGTCCGCGCTCGCCCGGCGGCGAGCCCGACCAGGTCTTCGGCTGCCTTCTGGACGGTCATATGGTGACGTTGTGCCACATCGAGCAACTCGTCGAAAGCCTGGACGTCGCTGCAGCCTCGAGCCCCCATAAAGATCCTTTCCGCGCTCGAGAGCAGTTCACGACCGTCGGGTGGGTGCCGTCCCGACAGTCGAGTCGGCCCCGGAAAAGGTGCGAGCGGTCGCCCGGTGCTGTTCTTCTCGGCCACGGGGAAACTCCTTTCGCTCCTTGATGCGTCGATCCGGCGCTTCAATACCTCAATCCTCCGCCGGCGGGAGCGCAACTACACAGAAAAGTTGTTGAACAACAGGCAAATTGTCGGCGTGGTGGTGGTGCAGCGCCGGACCCGAGGTGAGCCTGCAGCCGCGCCGCATCGGCCGACCGTCGCCGCGGCGGGCGCTCGCGGTGAGCGCTACACACACGCGGGCAACCCCTAGGGTGAGGGGTGTGGGACTGGCCCGGTTGATGCTCGACCTGCCCGCATCCTGCACGAACACCGACGCGCTCGGCTGGGCGTCGATCGAACTTCGCGAACGCCGCATCCGAGCTCGGGCCCGGCTGGCGCTGCACACCACCGCACCGACCGCCTCCGGTGTGATCCGGTGTTTCGTCTTCACCTACTGGGTGAAGGGCGCCGGTGGCCGCACCCCCGAGACCGTCGCCTACACCCACCTGTGGGCCCGGCTGAGCCGGACCGAACGCACCACCGTGCTCACCCTCACCCGGGACGGTCTGCTCACCGGCACCGTCCGACAGATCCTCACCGACACCGCCGGCCACATCCTCTTCCTGCCCTCGAGCGGCGGTGAGCATCGCCTGCCGCAAACCTTCCGACTGTTTCTCCACGCGATCTCCGCCGAACATCGCTGACCACCCCGACATCGCCGGCTCGGAACGGCCCCGTCGGATTCACGCGAGCCGCGCCCGGCGAACCAGACTACGAACTCCTCTCGCGGAAGA
>NZ_JBAQEO010000561.1:0-2897 GCF_049286785.1 Rhodococcus sp. (in: high G+C Gram-positive bacteria)
CACCATGGACCAGGACGGTGTCGCGTTCGGGCATGTCACCGGGAAGGCGATAGAAGTCGAGCAGAGGAATCCGACGTTCACCATGGGAATTGCGGACGATCACGACGGCGTCCAACGCTGCCAGAGCCACCGCCATATCCGATGGGTGCACGGCCACACACTGGTTCGTGGCGCCGAAGATCGCGTGATATCGGACGTACCCGCCCAGCGCCGAACACCCGGTTCCCGGCTCACGTTTGTTGCACGGCGTCGTGATGTCCTGGAAGTACACGCACCGGGTGCGCTGCAACAGGTTGCCTGCAGTGGTGGCCACGTTGCGTAGTTGCGCCGAGGCCCCGGAAAGGAGGGCCCGCGAAAGCAGGGGATACCGCGTGCGGACGAGAGAGTGTGCGGCAAGATCGCTGTTACGTACCGCGGCGCCGATTCGGATACCCCCGCCGGACAACTCTTCTACCTCCCCGAGGGGCAGCGTGCTGACGTCCACCAGCAGGCTGGGTTGCGCCACACCGAGCTTCATGTGATCGACGAGATTCGTTCCACCGGCGAGGAAGCTGGCGCGGGGGTCGGCCGAGACCATCGAGACCGCAGTGTCGACGTCCCTCGCACGGATGTAGTCGAAGGGAATCATGCCTCTTCCGCCTGCCGGATCGCTGCCAGGATGTTCGGATAGGCCCCGCACCGACACAGGTTGCCGCTCATCCGTTCCCGTATCTCGTCGTCCGTGAGTTCGAGGGGTGCATCCATGCTCTCGCTGACCGCACTGGGATGCAGCGCACCGAATTCGTAGAACATGCCGACGGCCGAGCAGATCTGACCAGGTGTGCAATAGCCGCACTGCAGGCCGTCGTGTTCGACGAACGCCTGCTGCACGGCGTGCAGTTCACCTTCCTCGGCGAGTCCGTGAGCCGTGACGACCCGGGCGCCGTCGTGTGCCACCGCGAATGTCAGGCAGCTGTTCACACGGCGGCCGTCGAGGAGCACGGTGCACGATCCGCACTGCCCGTGATCACAACCCTTCTTCGGTGCCGTGACTCCGAGGTGGTTGCGCAGGGCGTCCAGCAGCGTGGTGCGGGGATCCAGCCGCAGCAACCGGTTTTCGCCGTCGACGTCGAGCGTGATCTCGGCAACGCCGGCGACCGGTCTGTTCTCGTCCTGGCTGTGCGGGGATTCCATGATTCGGTGGATACCCCTGTGACGCGGGATTGAATCAGCACACGATTGCGGGAAGGGTCGGATGTATTGCTGCTCCCGAATGGATCGACGCACACGTTCATGTGGTGGACTTTCTGCAGCGTCCGGATGCCGCCGGCGTGTTGCGTGACAGCCTCCTCGCTGCGGGTGCGTCCCGACCTCGAAGGCCGGGTGACCTCGAGGTCGCCCCACTCGTGTGTGGGTTCGATCCGACGGATCGGCTCGCGGTCGAACACCTCGAGTTCCGTGGGTTTTCGATCTCGTGGGTGAACTGCTCGCGCGCCATCGGAACCTCGTCGTGGAACTGTCCTGGGTGCTCCTGGACCGAATCGTCGACGGAGCCGAGGCGGCTCAGGACTGGGTGCATGGGGGCCGGGCTTCGACGGCCCCGAAGCGGTCCCGCGAGAACCCCGTCCGCGAGAAGCTCAACGGTGCCGATGAGCCGAATCGGTTCCGGCCGCCGGAGCGGGCAAGGTAGCGTCGGCACATGGCCAGACGCGGGACGGGCGGCACCCACGGACCACGTCGGACGGCTCTGGTCGTCGCGGGCGCGGGCGCGCGCGGCGCCTACCAGGCCGGCGCGATCACGACTCTGCTGCCCCGGATGACGGCACACGGCGGGGCTCCGACGATCTTCATCGGCACCAGCGCCGGTGCACTCAACGTGGTCGGGCTTGCTGCGTTCGCCGACGACGGACTCACTGATGCCGCGGAACGGATCGTCGAGTTGTGGACCGGCGTCGAGTCGTCCGACGTGTACTCGTCGCTGTCCACGGTGCTCGGGACGAGCGCGGCATTCCTCGGGCAGGCGATCGGGTTGCCCCGGGCGCGACTCGTGAGCCTGCTCGACACGTCCCCGATCCGCGAGACCCTGCAGCGGCTCGTCCCATGGGACCGGCTGCACGAGAATGTCCGCACCGGACTGGTGGACGCCGTCGCCGTCGCCACCACATCCGTGAAGACCGGCGGAACCGTCGTGTTCATGGAGAAGAACGCATCGGTCACCCTGCCCGAGTACGACGCACGGCGGAACATCAGCTACGTCGCGACGACGCTGACCGTCGAACACCTCCTTGCCTCCGCGGCGGTCCCGATCCTGTTTCGGCCCATCCACATCAGCGACAAGTGCGTGCCTGAGCGCTCCGGCTGGTATGTCGACGGTGGGTTGCTGCTCAACACCCCGATCAAACCGGCGCTGGAGCTCGGTGCGAGCCACGTGGGTGTCGTCGCGACGCAACCGCGGGTGTGGCCACCGGCGATCGTGGAACGCAGGCGCGGACGCCGGCCCGCGCCCCCCGACGTGGCCGGCGTCGCGGCGCTCGCGCTGCGGGCGATGCTCGGTTACCGCATGATCGAGGATCTGCACGAGGTCGAGTTCCGCAACGAGCTTGTCGCGCAAGGCCTGTCGGTCTCTCCCGCCGACCGTCCCATCGGCATCGACTTCGCGGGACCGCCGCTCAACGAGGCGGGACGCATCGCCGAGATCGCAGAGGAGGTGACCCGTGGACGGTCCGCGCTGCGCAGGTTTCTGCGGAACCCGGCACCGTCCGTCATCGCGCGGCTGATCGGCGGCGATGACGAAGACCGCGGGGACCTGCTCAGCTTCTTGCTGTTCGACCCGGAGTTCACCGATTTGATCGCGGAACTGGGTCGCAAACACGGTGCCGACCCCGGGGAAAGCGTGGTGTAGCCGGACACTTCTCTAG
>NZ_JBAQEO010000562.1:0-1716 GCF_049286785.1 Rhodococcus sp. (in: high G+C Gram-positive bacteria)
CCTCGTCCGCTACGCCGAGCAACTCGACGGTAGGGACGACGAGCGCGCCCTCGCCTGAGCGAAGCACCCGGCACCACCTGCCGACACTCGTCATCGGGCCACCCCAGACCGATCCTCACGGACGCGGTGCGGGCCGGACGGTGGCGACCCCCCGGGTGGCCATCGCATCGCGAATGGGTCTCGAGCGTGTGCGCAGCGCGACACCGGCCACCGATTCTCGAATCGACGCCGCAGCGGATGACCGAACCTCGAACCGCCGTACCACTGCTGTCTGAAAACCCGGCGCGGGATCAGGTGCCGTACTCGAACTCGTACCAGGGTCCGCCGATGTTGACCAAGGACATGAAGAATCGTCCGCCGTCGTCGGGAATGCGGTCCGGCGACCGTGGACGGCTTCATCGCCGACCGCGAGGGCGCGTTCGGGTGGACGACTCTCGTTTCCGCACCACGCAGACACGCGAGCTTGGCGGCCACCTGTGTGGCCGCAGGCTCTACGAGACGATGCTGCCATGGGAGACGGATCCGTCGATGCGCGACAACAACTCGGGGCCGCGTTCGCCGAAGTCTGGTGCGCGATCCCGAAGGTCGTCTTCAGCCACACGCTCGACAGCGTCGGACAAGCGCGATGCCGGTAGCCGACCGACACCGCCACGGTTGCGGCCAAGCGGTTCAGCCGGGTTCTGCTACTTCACGAGAGTGTTGATGCCGAGGTAGTGGACCATTGGTCCGGAGGCCTCGAGTTCCCACAGGATGATCCAGTCCTCCTGTCCTCGTGGATCACGGACGACGATGGCCCACACCTTTCCGGGCCTGATTCGGTGCCGTTTCACCGCTGCTGCGCCGGGGTCGTTTTCAATTGCGTCGAGCCACTGATCGACCGCATCTGCCAGCGGGTCGTTGGCGTCGTACAACTTTCCCAGTGCGGTCGCCGCCGCATCACTCATTTCAATTTCAGTCATATCGCAACTACCTTTCGTAGTGCACCATCGTAACAGAGTTGCATGCGCACCGTTTGCAACTTCGGCACAAGTGTGTAATGGTTGTGGAGGAAGTGACCGACACCGGGCACGGACACTCCCGAGCGGAAGCGCTCGTCCCGACCAAAGAGCCCCGGAGAATGAAGTGACGCCATGAGCGATCTGATTGTCGAAGTGGACAGCCGAAACCGCGTGAGTCTGAGCAGGCTCGCCCACAAGCACGACCGCTACATCGTCAGAGAAGAAGCGGACGGAACCGTCATTCTGGAACCGGCCGTTGTGCTCACTAAGGCAGAGCGAAACTATCTGGCGAACCCAGAGGTGCAGGCGGCTGTCGAGCACAGTCGGCAGCACCCGGAACAGCGTCGGCCCCGACCGCGACGCCGAGACTCCGCCACCACATAGGTTGAGTTGACGCAAGCTGAGGACTCCGGAAACACAAGGCACGGATGCAAGAGCATCCGTGCCTTGTGGTGACGTGCCGATACTCCATTCGCTCCGAGAACCAACCAATACCGGCAGCCACAAGTCTTGTTGGACCCGATGGGCCTCCCGATAGCGGATCCGCTTCGGGCACACACCTACTGTCGCCACCTCGGTTCTGTCGCCGGTACCGGTGATTGCTCGCGCAGGTTTGGTTCGGGGCGCCGATCAGTTGGTGGTCGGCGAGTTCGCGGTAGAGCGCACCGAATCGAGGACGGGATGGTCCGGGAGGTACCCGAACCGAACACCATCGAAC
>NZ_JBAQEO010000563.1:0-14540 GCF_049286785.1 Rhodococcus sp. (in: high G+C Gram-positive bacteria)
GGATAAGTCCCCGCCTGTGAGTACTTGTCAACCGCGGGCGGTTGACAAGTACTCACGGGTGGTTCAGGCAGGCAGCCCTTGCACTTTGGCGGCGAGCACGTCCCAGCGCCATTCGGTCGTGACCCACTCGCGGCCGGCCTTCCCCATCGCCGCCGCCCGATCGCGATCGGCCAGTACCGAGATCACCGACCGCGTCACCTCGGCCACCGACGTGCCGTTCACCACCAGTCCGGTTTCGTTCTGCCGCACCGTTTCCGGTGCGCCTCCGGATCGGCCCGCGATCACCGGCACGCCGGTGGCGGAAGCCTCGAGGAACACGATCCCGAGGCCCTCCACGTCCAATCCCGCCCCCCTGGTTCGGCACGGCATCGCGAACACGTCGGCGATGGTGTGATGAGCGGCGAGTTCCGCAGACGGCACCGTCCCCGTGAACACCACGTGATCCTCGACGCCGACGGACCGGGTCAGTGCCCGCAACCGGTCCTCGTACGGTCCCCCGCCGACGATCACCAGCACCGCACCGTCGATCTGTTCGCGAATTCCGGGTAGCGCCTTGATGAGAACGTCCTGACCCTTGCGCGGCACCAGGCGAGACAGGCACAGCACCGTCGGACGGTCTCCCAACCCGTAGCGGGCACGCAGTTCAGCGCGCGCGCCGCTGTCGGGCCGGAATAGGTCGGTGTCGACTCCCGGCGGGAGATGCTCGAGTGCCGCGTCCGCCCCGAACGCCGACGCGAATCGGTCACGGGTATACCGGCTCACATAGGTGACCACGTCGGTCTTCGCGCCGATCCGGCCCAGCGCCTGCCGGGCACCGGGAATCATGGACCATCCCACCTCGTGTCCGTGTGTGCTGGCGATCACCCGTTCGGCGCCGGCCCGTCGCAGTGCCGAGCCCAGCAGGGCGAGAGGTGCTGCAGCACCGAACCACACCCCCGTGCAGTCGTGTTCGGCCAGCAACCGAGCAGCACGACGCGCGACGAACGGGGTCGGCAGCATCAACGTCGTCGGATGCCGAACCACCTGGAATGGCTGGCGCGCATCGAACTTGATATGTGAATTGCCTCGCCAACGTGGCGCATACACCACCAGGTCCTCGGCAGGCAAGTGCCTGGCGAAGGTATGCAGGTACGACTGGATACCGCCGGGCCGCGGCGGAAAATCGTTCGTCACCAACAGTGTTCGGCGCATGTGATCACCGTAGGCGGTTCAGCCCGCGGTCACCGACGCAGGGTCACCCGAGGTGAGCGACCACCCAGCCCGACCAACGGGCGCGGAACTCGTCGGAATCGATGCCCAGGACGTCGGACAGTCGCTCGTCGACGGTCTCCGCGTCCATCTCTCCTACCGAGAGCGCCCGGTACAGCTCCGTCAGCCGGGCTTCACCGAACTTCTCGGCGACGTATGCGTTTATCGACCAAGCCGTCTCGTAGGCAACGGATCCACGATCACCCGACCGGACGAAGTCGGTGTCGGCCGGGAACTCCTCAGGCGCATTCCCACCGGAAATCTGCGCCGCCAGTGCCGACGCGATCCGTGACTCCTCCTCGCCCGTGCCGCGGTAGGCCGCGTACTCGGCGTAACCTTCGAGCATCCACATCGGCGAGCGGTCCACCGTCGCGCCGCGAACCGCCACATGGGTCAACTCGTGCCGGAGCACCGCCCGGCGGGTCATGTCGGTGAGCCGCTCGCTCGAAGCCGGGCTGAACACGATCCGCTGCCCCGTGACCGCGGAAGTATCGTTGCCGACGGCGTCGGAGATCGCGACCGCCGCGATGTCGCCGCCGTCGTGATCAGGACCCACCAGCGCCGTGAACTCGTCTTGGGAACCGGCAACCCAGACCACCGCCCGGCCCGGCCAGTTCGGGCCCCACAGTTGAGTAACGTTGATGACGGCGGCGGGTAGTTCATCGGCGAGTCGGTTCACGAGGTCAGCGTTCTCCGGATGTCCCAGCACCACCGACGTGCCGTCCGGACCGGTACTCACCCTCCGGGAGATGACGGGTCCGAAATCCCAGGGCCCGCGCCAAGTGTTGACCGCGCCCGCGACGGCGACCTCATCGTCGATCAGCGTCCAGGTTTCGCCGCGCCGGGCGACGACGGGTGCCACGGGCTTCCGGGTCGGAGCCACGTCCGCACCGGCGAGGGCATAGCGGAGCTGCACGGGCGGTGACCACACCTCATCGGCGCCGATCTCCTCGGCGAGACCCGCGGGCACGGAGGCTCCTGGGCCGTCGGCGATCTCGTAGCTCCAGTCCGAGAGCTCGACACCGGCCAGATTGCCGGCTCGCCGGATCTCCGCGGCAAGGAACTCGGCGGACGCCGATTCGTCCATCAGTGCGGCGAGCGCGGCAGCGTCGTCGGATCGGACGGCCGTGGCCCAGCTGTCGAGGAGGCTCTGAACCGCGCTGCTGCGGCGCAACTGTTCTTCGATGTTCGCTGCTCCCACCCGTCCGTCGGCACCCTCACCGGTGGGAGTGAAGAGACTGACCGCGAGTCCGACGACTACGGCGAGGACAAGTCCGGCAAGTGCTGCCAACTCCCATGGGCGCGGCCTTCTGCGCCCAGTCGGGTGCGCTGCGGTCGCCGTGTCTGATTCGGGCACGCGGGAGAGTGTATGAGTTCCCGGATACGGCGCTGCTTGCGGTACGGAAGTACCGGGTCGGCGGAGTCAGTAGCGACGGGCACCATAGAACGGCCACCTGGCCATCGATTCGACCTTCACCGGGACGCCGAAGGTCGACGCGTGGAGGACGTTGCCGTTGCCCGCGTAGAGACCGACGTGCGAAGCATCGTTGTAGAAGAGGACGACATCACCCGGTCGCAGTTCGTCACGAGAGACGGGAGTACCGCCATCGGCCTGCGCCTGACTCGACCTCGGGAGCGTCTTGCCGATCTGCTTGTAGGCCCACACGACGAGCCCGGAGCAGTCGAACTGATCGGGTCCGGTGGCACCCCAGACGTACGGAGCCCCGATGCGCGTCATGCCTGCCTGCAGAGCCCCTGTTCCCGAACCCGGCGTGAGGTCCGCGAGGATTTTGTCTCGATCGAATCCAGGCGGGAAGGGCGTTCCGGCGAGTTGATCACGTTCGGCGCCCGTCAGGCCCTCGAACGCCTTCATCACCTCGGCGATCTGCGCCTGCAGATCGCTTTGCCTGCGTTGCAGGTCGTCGCTGACGACCTTCGCCTGTTCCGCGGCGGCGCCTGCGGTCTCCGCGTACTGTTCGGCCGCCTCGGCCGCCTTCGCAACATCGGATGTGGCGGACTGGAACTGGGCGACCTGTTTCCTCGTGTCGTGGGAGATGGCGTCGAGCGCGGACATCTGATCCAGAAGCTGCTGAGGCGACTCGCTCACCATCAGGGCGAAGAGCCGGTTCGTACGGGCCCCCTGGTAGTTGGCGGTCGCCAGCTTGTCCACGACGGGCCGGAACACCGCGACCCTGGCATTGGCGGCGTCGAGAGCACCCTGTTCGACAGCAAGCGCGGCTTCGGCGGCGCGCTGGGCGGATTGCTTGGCCTCGAGGTCGATCTGCGCGTTGTGTAGCGCTTCCGTGGTCTGCTCGGACTGCCGGGACAATTCACCCAGCTTCGTCAACGCCTCGGTGGGGCTGATGGCGGCCGGGTCCGCACCCGCCTGCACGGAAGGGAGCGTCACGAGCGCCAACGACAGCACACCCGCCGTCAGCATGCTGCGCAGCGAGCGCTTCATCGAGTGTGAGGGCACGGAATGCGGTTCTCCGATCGTCGATCTCCGCCCACCGGCGCCGACATCCGAAGCGTGCACTGGACGACAGCTTTTCGGGCTCAGCGCTCTCCCCGGGCGTTCCCGGACCTGGAGTGCCGAAGAGGCGGCGACCCGCGTTGCCGCCTCGGTTCGTGCGACATGACTTCGCAAGGTCTCGGATAGGTTACGGAACGGCATACGTTTGTGTCCACTCATGTCTCGATGCGGACACGACCTCGCGCACAACGACACCGAGGGTGGGCTCGAATCGTGTGATTCGAACCCACCCTCGACGGTGGTCGTGCGAGATTCTTCGAAGCTACCCCGTACATCCCCCGCGTCGCGGAGGATGCGTCGTGCCTCGTGCGCGAATCAGTAGCGGCGTGCGCCGTCGAAAGGCATGGACGCAATGGGCGCCAGCTTGACGGGCTGTCCGGAGGTCGACGCGTGGATGACGTTGCCGTTACCCGCGTAGATGCCCGAGTGCGAGCCACCGTAGAAGGAGACGACGTCACCCGGACGGAGGTCGGGCTGCGCAACCGGCATGCCCGCGGAAGCCTGATCGTAGCTGGTGCGCGGCAGGTTCAGGCCGGCCTGCTTGTATGCCCACTGCACGAGGCCGGAGCAATCGAACGAGTTCGGACCTGCTGCGCCGTAGACGTACGGAGCGCCGAGCTTGGACTGTGCTGCCTGGACTGCCTTCTCGCCGGCAGAGCTCGCCGGTGCGGGGAGTCCGGGGGCGGCCGGCAGTCCGGGAACCTGAGGGATGGAGACACCCGGGATCTCGAATGTTCCGATTCCGGGGATGGTGATGGGGTCTGCCGCCGCGGGAGCGGCGGTAGCGGTGAGCGCTCCGACTGCGAGCGCGCCGGCGACGACTGCCCGTCGCATATTCCGCTTGGAAACTTGTGACGCCACGAAAGGGGTACTCCGTTTCTTCCATTCATCCGCCGACCGAGTTAGCTGACGGGTTCGGGCTGGGAAGATCAGCCCTACCCACCGGACCGTTGTGGCGTCCCGGCGGGATTCACCCCAGTGAAAACTTGGGTTCCCGGTACGGCCGCTCTCACGAGAGGCCGATTAGGCGGTGACTAGCGATGCTGCCCCGGTGTGGGGCCGCAAGACTCCGCTAGGTCTCAGGAAGGTTACGAAACGGAATACCCCGGTGTCGACCCGGGACACGCCGAATCGCGGAATTTGCCCGATTCCCAACACGCGGGGCGGTCATACCCGGATTCGATTACAACTTGATAACAAGTGGTTGGTTTTCGATATCTATTCGATTGCGCCACGGGGTCTTCCCAGCGGCCTCCGCGAGCCGACTTTCGGGGGCACACCCACATCACACCTGATCAACGCCGGTCCCGGCAGTCGCGCGGTCCCGGACCGCGCATGCCCGCCGCCCGCGGACCTGCCGTGCCCGACGCCACCCGGGAGGCTGCCGAATGCCATGCGGCCACCGCGCCTGCACAATGTGCCGTCGGACTCGGCGAAACGCAGTGTGATCCTTGTCTCTCCCGCCACGATCACCGTCGCGAACGGTGGCGCCGAACGGATCTGTCGGTGCCCGTCCATACCCTCCGAAGCGTGAGTCTCGCCGACATACCCGACCGTAGATCCTCCTCCGGGGCGTGGGAGCAACTGAGCTTCGACGAGCTCGACACCCCGCTCCGGGACACCACCTTCGTGGTAGTCGACCTCGAGACCACCGGTGGCCGTCCCGGCGAGGACGCCATCACCGAGATCGGGGCGGTGAAGATCCGTGGTGGCGAGGTGATCGCAGAGATGGCCACTCTCGTGGACCCCGGGCGATCGGTTCCGCCTCACATCGTGGAAATCACCGGCATCACCAGCGCCATGCTGATCGACGCCCCGAGCATCGAGCGAGTACTCCCGGCGTTCCTCGAGTTCGCGAAAGGTGCCGTGCTGGTCGCGCACAACGCGCCCTTCGATACCGGCTTCCTCGCGGCCGCTGCGGCCGCTACCGACACGCCGTGGCCGAGGTTCACCGTCCTGTGCACGGTCAAACTCGCCCGCCGGGTACTCACCCGGGATGAGGCGCCGTCCGTGAAGCTGTCCTCCCTGGCCCGTCTCTTCGATGTCGGCACCACCCCCACCCACAGGGCACTCGACGACGCCCGCGCCACCGTCGACGTCCTGCACGCCCTGATCGACCGCGTCGGCAACCAGGGCGTGCACAGCCTTACCGAGCTCGTCGACTATCTGCCCGGCATCTCCTCGCATCAGCGGGCGAAACGGAGTCTCGCAAGCCACCTGCCGCACGCACCCGGTGTCTATCTGTTCCGCGGCCCCTCCGACGAGGTCCTGTACGTCGGCACCGCCTCCGATCTCCGCCGTCGGGTCCGCAACTACTTCACCGGCTCCGAGACGCGCGGGCGCATGAAGGAGATGGTGGCGCTCACCACGCGGATCGACCACGTCGAGTGCGCACACTCCCTGGAAGCGGGGGTTCGCGAGCTTCGGCTGCTCGCCGCGCACACTCCCCCGTACAACCGACGGTCCAAATACCCGAAACGCGGATGGTGGATCACCCTCACCACCGAATCCTTTCCGCGGTTGTCGGTCGTGCGGACCCCCGCACCGCACTCCCTGGGGCCGTTCCGGTCCCGGTCCACCGCTGTCGAAGTCGCGGACACGCTGGCCGAATACTGTGTTCTCCGTACCTGCACGAGTCGAATACCTCGCGGGCAGGAGCACGGCCCGCTGTGTCCGCCCCGGGAACTCGGCTGCTGCCCGGCAACCACCCACGGCCGCTCCTCCGAACCCGACTACGCGGCGGGACCGGAACTGTTCCGGAAACTGATCCGAGGCCACGAGGACTCTCCCCTGCACGGCATGCGCCGACGGGTCGAGGAACTCGCTGCCACCGAGTTGTTCGAAAACGCCGCGCGCCTCCGCGACCGGACGGTCGAGGTCGCAGTCGCGCTCCGGCGGATGCAACGGCTGGCATCCCTCACCGCGATCGAGCAGATCGTGGTCGCCCGGCCCGCGAGCACCGGGGGCTGGGAGTTCGCCGTGATCCGTTCGGGGCGTCTGGCGGCCGCCGGTATCTCGCGGCGCGGCGTTCCTCCCATGCCGGTGGTCGACGCCCTGGTACTCGGCGCCGAGACCGTCGTGCCCGACACCACCCCGCTGCGCGGCGCATCCCCCGAAGAAGCAGGCCTTCTCGCGCGCTGGCTCGACACCGACGACGCGCGCATCGTGAACGCGTCCGACGGATACTGCGAGCCCGCTCGGGGCGCCGGGTCGTGGGAGAGCTGGTGCGATCGTGCCCGTGCGGGCAGCGGTCCGCCACCGTGCGGCGAAACCGGACCACCCGCCCCGCCGCCGGGCGGTCACCACATACTCTGGGACGCATGATCAACGCCATCGTCCTGATCCACGCCGACCCTCACCGCATCCCGGAGACCGCGCAGGCCGTCGCCGACATCGAGGGAGTCGACAAGGTGTATTCGTGCGCAGGTGACATCGACCTGATCGCAATCGTCCGGGTTCGCGACCACGCGTCGATCGCCGAGGTCGTCACCGGAGGCATCAACAAGATCGACGGTGTAACCCGGACTGCGACACACATTGCGTTCCAGTCCTATTCGAGCGCCGATGTGGAAGCGGGGTTCTCGATCGGCGAGTGACGCCGGGGCGGGAGATTGCTACTTCGCGGCGGGCAGGCTCACTGTCAGCTGGGCCCACTTGTCCAGCAACGTCGCGGCCGCACCGCTGTCGATCGACCGCGCGGCGATCTCCAAGCCCTCCGCCAGCGCATCCTCGAGCGTCCGGCCGCCGAGCCCGCGGAATGCCGCGATCGCGCCGGCGGAGTTGAGCAGTACAGCATCCCGCACGGGGCCGGTCTCGCCCGCGAAGAGACGCCGGGCGATCGCGGCGTTCACGTCGGCGTCTCCGCCACGCAGAGCATCGAGGGGCACCCGGGCGATGCCGAGGTCACGCGGGTCGAGCTGACGGGTGGCGACCGAGCCTTCCGACACGATGTGCACCGTCGAGGTCGTCGATGTCGTCAGTTCGTCGAGTCCGTCGTCGCCACGGACCACGAGCGCCGAGTTTCCCCGCTGCGCCAGTACACCGGCCACGACCGAGATCAGCCCCGGGAACGCGCAGCCGATGAGGCCCGCCCTCGGCCGCGCAGGATTGGTGAGCGGGCCGAGCACGTTGAAGACGGTGGGTATGCCGATCTCCTTCCGCGGCGCCGCCGCGAAACGCAGTGCCGGATGGTAAGTGGGGGCGAAGCAGAATCCGATGCCGACCTCCCGCACGCACCGCGCCACCTCATCCGGTCCGAGGTTGATTCTCACGCCCAGCGCCTCCAGCACGTCGGCGCCACCGCTCTTCGAGGATGCGGCCCGGTTTCCGTGCTTGACGACGCGAATACCCGCGGCCGCCACCACCACCGAGGACATCGTCGAGATGTTGACGGTGTCGGCCCGGTCTCCGCCTGTGCCGACGATGTCGACGACATCGGAATCGACGGGAACCACCCGTGCGAACCCGAGCATCGAATCGGCCAGCCCGCGCAGCTCCGCCGGCGTCTCACCCTTCATCTTCAGCGCGACACCGAAGGCCGCGATCTGCGCCGACGTCGCGTTGTCCGACATGATCTCGTCCATCGCCCACTTCGCCTCGTCGGCCGAGAGGTCGTGACCATCGGTCAGAGCGCCCAGGACCGCCGGCCAGGTGCGTGCCGCCGCGGTGTCGTCGTGCGAGTTCCGGGCGTCGGCACCCTCTGCGGTCGGGCTCTGCATCGTCGTGTCCCCTTGTGTCATCAGTCGGCGAATCCGATGCTCGCAGCCTAGTCACCGGCCGGATCGGCATTGCGCGCCGGTTGCAGCGCATCCCATCCGGCGAGGTGGCCTCCGAGCCGCTGCGCCAGCCCGGCCATTCTCGACCGCTCCTGTGAACAATGCAGGGCGTCGAGGATCTGGACACGCCGGAGCACCAGTTCGATCGGTGCGCCGGGGTCCCGGTCGTCCGCGGCCACCGGATCGGCGTTCTCCGGTCCGTAGCCCTCCTGAGCGGCGATCGAGACCGCCTGATTCACCGCGGATGCCGGCAGTCGGAGATGATGCCGCAGAACCGCTTCGGCGTCCGCGATCCACACCGGCTCCACGGATGCGGCCCGCTCGAGTGCCGCCCCGCATCCCTCGGCGTCGTCGTAACTCGCGGCAACGACCACGAGGTCGCCCCGGTCCCCGTCCAGAGGCGCCGACTTCCTGCCACGGAACACTCGGCGAAACCACCCCGTACTGTTGTCACCAGATCGCATAGTTCCACCCTGTCACGGTTCGCGACCAGCGTTGTCTGCAGGGAGAACCGGACAAGCGGGACGGCTCGACGCGCCGAGGACGGACCCGGGTAGCCGACTCTTACGACGAAGCGTCATACTTCTGTCTGTGACGAGCGCAGTAGGGACTTCAGGATCAGCAATCACCCAACGCGTGCACTCGCTGAACCGACCAAACATGGTCAGCGTTGGCACCATCGTGTGGTTGTCAAGTGAGCTCATGTTCTTCGCGGGGCTCTTCGCCATGTACTTCGTGGCACGAGCGCAGGCGAACGGGAACTGGCCGCCGGAGCCGACAGAACTGAATCTGTTCCTGGCCGTGCCGGTGACGCTGGTGCTGATCGCATCATCCTTCACGTGCCAGATGGGTGTGTTCGCAGCGGAACGGGGCGACGTGTTCGGCCTTCGCCGCTGGTATCTCCTCACCCTGGCGATGGGCACGTTCTTCGTCCTCGGCCAGGGCTACGAATACATCCACCTCGTCGAGGAGGGCACGTCGATCTCGAGCAGCGTGTACGGCTCCGTGTTCTACATGACCACCGGCTTCCACGGTCTGCACGTGATCGGCGGCCTCGTAGCCTTCGTCTTCCTGATCCTCCGCACGAAGGTCAGCAAGTTCACACCCGCCCAGGCCACCGCCGCCATCGTCGTGTCGTACTACTGGCATTTCGTCGACATCGTGTGGATCGGCCTCTTCGCCACGATCTATTTCATCCGTTGATCAGCTGAACGCCACAGGCAGCCCCCTGACGTCCAGTCCGTCCCGACATACCAAAGGGATACAGATGAGTTCATCCCCCCCTCCCGCATCCGACACCTCGGCGTCCGCCGCGAAGGCACACCGCCAGCGGAAGCTCCGCAGGCGCGTCACTGGCACCCTGGTTCTGATGATGGGACTGGTCAGCGCCGGTTTCCTCGCGTCCGCGTTGACGCCCGCTCCCCAGGTCGCGACCGCGTCCGACGATCAGGCCGCGTTGATACGCGAAGGCAAGCAGTTGTACGACACCTCGTGCATCACCTGCCACGGCGCGAATCTGCAGGGCGTGCAGGACCGTGGGCCGAGCCTGATCGGCGTCGGCGAAGCGGCCGTGTACTTCCAGGTGTCGACGGGACGCATGCCGGCGGCCCGCAACGAAGCACAGGCGGCGCGCAAACCCGCCAAGTTCGATGCCGAGCAGACCGATGCCATCGGCGCCTACGTTCAGGCGAACGGCGGCGGCCCCACCGTCATCAGGGACGAGAACGGCGAGATCGCCCAATCCTCACTGCGCGGTGGCGACGTCGGCCGCGGCAGTGAGCTCTTCCGCCTGAACTGCGCTTCCTGCCACAACTTCACCGGTCGTGGCGGCGCACTCTCCTCCGGCAAGTACGCCCCTGTCCTCGATCCGGCCAACGAGCAGCAGATCTATGCCGCGATGGTCACAGGCCCGCAGAACATGCCGAAGTTCTCCGATCGTCAGCTGACGATGGAGGAAAAGAAGGACGTCATCGCCTACATCAAGTCCTCGGGTGAGTCCAAGCAGCCTGGTGGATACGGGCTCGGTGGCCTCGGTCCGGCTTCAGAGGGCTTGGCCATGTGGGTCGTCGGAATCATCGCTGTCGTCGGTGCAGCACTGTGGATCGGAGCAAGGTCATGAGCGACGCTGGCCAGCCGGGCGGCGCCACGCCAAAGAAATACACGGATGCAGAACTCGAGAATCTCAGCCGTGACGAACTCGTCGAGCTAGGCACCAATCTCGACGGTGTCGACGTCGCCTACCGCAAGCATCGCTGGGCCGTCGAAGGAACCAAGGCCGAGAAGCGCGCAGAACGCTCGGTAGCGATCTGGTTCACCCTCTCCGGCATCTCCGCACTCGCATTCATCGCGATCTACCTGTTCTGGCCGTGGGAGTACGCCGGGCAGGGTGAAGAGTCGTACGACGCGTACAGTCTCTACACCCCGCTCATCGGTCTGACCATGGGTCTCGCGATCCTTGGTCTCGGTGTCGGGGCCGTGCAGTTCACCAAGAAGTTCATCCCCGAAGAGGTCTCCATCCAGGACCGCCACGACGGCGGGTCTTCGGAGGCCGACCGCAAGACGATCGTCGCCGAGCTCTCGGACTCCCTCGACACGTCCACGATCGGACGCCGCAAGCTGATCAAGCGCAGTCTTCTCTTCGGTGGTGGCGCACTCGGCGTCATGGCCGTCATGCCGCTCGGCGGCCTGGTGAAGAATCCGTGGGCGAAGCGCGACGAGTCCCCGCTGTGGGTGTCCGGATGGACTCCCCGCTACCAGGGCGAAACCATCTACCTGCGCCGGGACACCGGCCGGCCCCAGGATGTCGTCCTGGTCCGTCCGGAAGATCTGGACGCCGGCTCGATGGAGACCGTGTTCCCGTTCCGGGACTCCGATCGCGGAGACGAGCACGCGCTGCTCGAAGGTCTGCGTGGTATCCGCAACGCCGTGATGCTCATTCGCCTCCGCACGGAAGACACCCAGAGGGTCACCAAGCGTAAGGGCCAGGAGAGCTTCAACTACGGCGACTACTTCGCGTACTCGAAGATCTGCACCCACCTCGGCTGCCCCACGTCGCTGTACGAACAGCAGACCAACCGAATCCTCTGCCCGTGCCACCAGTCGCAGTTCGATGCGCTGACCTACGGAAAGCCGATCTTCGGTCCCGCTGCTCGCGCACTTCCGCAGTTGCCTATTACAGTGAACGAAGAGGGTTTCCTGGTCACCACCGGTGACTTCATCGAAGCTCTCGGCCCGGCATTTTGGGAGCGTCGACCGTGACCAACAACAATCCGTCCAAACTGAGCGCCATGGCCGCAGGCCAGGGCGAAGCGATGGACTCGCGCTACCACCTCGCGGCAGGGATGCGGCGGCAGATCAACAAGGTCTTCCCCACCCACTGGTCGTTCCTACTCGGCGAGATCGCGCTGTACAGCTTCATCATCCTGCTCATCTCGGGTGTCTATCTGACGCTGTTCTTCGACCCGTCGATGGCCCACGTCACCTATAACGGTGCCTACGAGCCGCTTCGCGGCGTGGGAATGTCCCGTGCGTACGAGACCACCCTGAACATCTCGTTCGAGGTACGCGGTGGACTGTTCGTCCGCCAGATCCATCACTGGGCGGCGCTGATGTTCGCGGCGTCCATCGTCGTGCACTTGCTGCGCATCTTCTTCACGGGCGCGTTCCGTCGTCCGCGTGAGGCCAACTGGGTCATCGGTTCGCTGCTGCTGATCCTGGCTATGTTCGAAGGATTCTTCGGATACACCATCCCGGACGACCTGCTGTCCGGCACCGGTCTCCGCGCAGCCTTCTCCGGTATCACGCTCAGCATTCCGATCGCGGGAACATGGTTGCACTGGCTGATCTTCGGCGGCGACTTCCCCGGCGACCTGATCATCCCGCGTCTGTACGTCGCTCACGTGTTGCTGCTCCCGGCAATCATTCTCGCGCTCGTCGCGGGCCACCTGGCGCTGGTCTGGTACCAGAAGCACACCCAGTTCCCCGGCCCCGGCCGCACCGAACAGAACGTCGTCGGCGTACGAATCCTTCCGGTCTTCGCCGTGAAGTCCGGTGCGTTCTTCGCGGTGACCTTCGGCGTGCTCGCCCTGATGGGTGGTCTGTTGCAGATCAACCCGGTCTGGAACATCGGCCCGTACAACCCGGCGCAGGTGTCTGCTGGTTCCCAGCCCGACATCTACATGATGTGGACCGACGGTCTGGCACGACTGTGGCCGGCGTGGGACATCTACCTGTTCGACCGCTACACCATTCCCTCGGTGTTCGCTGTTGCGCTGATCATGGGTCTGGTCTTCACGGTTCTCATCGCCTACCCGTGGATCGAGAAGCGTCTCACCAAGGACGATGCGCATCACAACCTGCTGCAGCGTCCGCGTGACGTCCCGGTCCGCACGGCCATCGGTGCGATGGCGATCGCGTTCTACGCCGTACTGACGATCTCGTGCATCAACGACATCATCGCGTACCACCTGCACATCTCGCTGAACGCTATGACGTGGATCGGCCGGGCAGGGATGGTGCTGCTGCCGCCGATCGCCTACTACGTCACCTACCGTTTCTGCCTGGGTCTGCAGCGCAGCGACCGGGAGGTGCTCGAGCACGGCATCGAGACCGGCATCGTCCGACGTATGCCGAACGGCCAGTACATCGAGATCCATCAGCCGCTCGGCCCGGTCGACGAGCACGGACACCCCATCCCTCTCGAATACCAGGGTGCGGCAGTACCGAAGAAGATGAACAAGCTCGGTTCCGCCGGCAAGCCCGGTTCCGGCAGCCTCGTCACGGCCGACCCGGTCGAGGAGAGCGCGGCGTTGGAGGCCGCCATGCATGCAGGCGAGCACGAGCAGCTGGCCATGCTGACGGAGTACCAGAACCGTATCCACGGAGACGGTACCTCCGGCAACGGCGAGGTTCACTGACCTCACCGACTCCGTCCGACAGGGCCCCGAACCTCTTCTGGTTCGGGGCCCTGTTCGCGGTTCGGGGCGGCCTTCGAGAGCGTTCCTGCGATCAGCGACAGCATGCCGGCGAGCGGCACGAGGCAGGCTCACCACGACGCGCCCCCGGGATGGACCCGGTGGGAACGGCCCTCATGCGGGGCCGGGTTCCGCGCGACGGCTATCGCCGCAGAGGCGGGCGTCAACCCTGTACGACTGTTTCGCGTCCCAGATGTTGCGGGCCATGAGGTCGTCGACACGCTGAACGGTGTTGATTTTCGAGTTGCTTGACGCCCGATGGTGGCTGGGTGCCAGGTTCTGAGTTATGCCGATGGGGGTCTTTGCCCAACGCAGTGGTCTGACCTCGAGCGCGCCACGGTTCTACGCCGACTCGGGGTTGCTGCAACCGACCGAGCTTGACCCGGTCTCGGGTTATCGCTACTCAGCGCCGACCAGATCGCTCGCGCGAGTGTGAGCATCGACGTGGCCCCCGACGTCGTCACACCGACTGCAACGGACCGCTACCGACTCTCAACGCGCACACTCGTAACACCCGCTGCGGCGGCGGTCCTGGCAGCCGGTGCCGGACAGCCTTCGGTCGCGCTCCCTGCCACCATCACCGGGCAGAACCTCGAGGTCTGGTTCGAACTGACCACGTTCTATCCCGCCGTCAGCACATCGAGAGGATTGTCACCGACAACGGCGCCTGCTACCGCGCCGGCAACTTCACCCGGGCACTCCCAGGATCGCGACACCAACGGATCACCCCATACACCCGGCGGCACAACGGGAAAGTCGAGCGCTATAACAGCGAACACGATGAACGCAGGCTCGACCTCCTCGGTGTCTGCATTCGACACGCCCCTGCCGGCCCTGAGAAGCACCTACGGTCGACTTTCGCAGCCACGGGACCCCGGGGGTTGGGGGAACAGCTCCCGCGACTGCTGCCCGGTCGATGTGCACGCGGAGATCAGCGACCCGGTGCACCCCGCCCACGAACTGAGCATCGGGCAGATGGAGTGGGGGCGCGATTTGTTCACGGGCGTATCC
>NZ_JBAQEO010000564.1:0-9445 GCF_049286785.1 Rhodococcus sp. (in: high G+C Gram-positive bacteria)
CTGTTGTCCCCGGGTGGGTGTCCGGGTAGGCGTTGTGTGCACACGACACAGCGGAGCGGAGAAATGTCGTGTGTGCCCAATGCCGTTAAGCCCGGTGCCCACTTGGGGACAACTCCCCCGCTGTGAAGTCGCGTCGGACGCGCGGAGCGCGGCCCTTTGTCAGCCCGTTCGGGCGCCGGCCGACCACAAGTGCGGAGCGCCCTGGTCCTCATGTGGATGCCCGAGATTCTCTGTCCCGCTCCGCTTGATCTCAGGCACCCACAATCGGGTCCGCACCACAGGTGGGGGCGGCCGGGAAACCGCGCGAAGGAACTCGCTTCGCTCGTCCTGTGCCTTTTCATGATCGGGCACACGACGCAGGCGCTGCGTGCCAACTGATCGAGCACCGGCGGAGCAAGATGGAAACTTAGGTGCCCTAAGTTGGGGTCAGGTCTGGACGCTGCGCTCTGGACCTGAGACACTGTCGTGTAGCTCCACGTGGTGGGGGCGCTGCGCTGGGCCGAACTGAGAGGTGACGACGATGAGCGATGAGACCGTTGATCGTCCGCGCCGCTTCCGGCGTGAGCGCCGTGCGAACGTCGACGGTGGCCGGCAGGCTCGGCACGTGGTGAAGGTGACTCCCGAGGAGGAGTCGGCGCTGCTGGCGAAGGCGCAGCATGCGCGAGTGAGTGTGCCGCGGTTGCTCGTTGAGTCCGCCCTCGCGGAGCACTCCGAGACCGCGTCGGAGCGGCGTGAATTCGCGGAGCAGTTGTTCGGCGCGTTCCGGTTGTTGTCGGCGATTTCGATCAACGTCAACCAGATGGCGAAGGCCACCAACGCCACCGGGGATCTGCCCGAGAATCTCGGGGTCACACTCGGCGAGGTGCGCCGGGTCGCGATGCGAATTGACGGCATTTTGCAGGAGTTCGACGCGCGATGATCGTGAAGATCTCCAGCGGTGAGAAGATGACCGGTCTGCTGTCGTATTTACAGGGCCCGGGGCGGTCGAACGAGCACACCGACCCGCACCTGGTGGCGGGAGATCCGGCGATCATGGCGTGGCACGACGACAACGAGTTGTCGCACCAGGACGCGATCGCGATTGCCCGCCAGATCGATGAGCCGCGCCGGGTTTTCGGTACCGAGGTCCGCGAACCGAACTACCTCCGAAACGATAGTGGCGAGGATGTGCGGGACTCGCACGGCAAGAAGGTCCGGGACCCGATCGACCCGTGGCGGGATGCGAACGTGTGGCACTGCTCGCTGTCGCTGCACGCCGACGAGGGGCAGCTCACCGACGAGAAGTGGGGCGCAATCGCGCAGGAATTCATGGACGGCATGGGGTTCACCGAGACCTCCGGCCGCTCCCCCGCCCGCTGGGCGGCGGTGCGGCACGGTGTGTCCACCAAGGGTAACGACCACATCCACATCGCGGCGTCCGTGGTGCGCGAGGACGGTACGAAGGTCGACTTGTGGCGGTCGAAGAAGCGCGCGAGTGAGCTCGCGGGCGAACTCGAGCGCAAGCACGGACTCGCGGTCATTGCCTCCCGTGAAACCGGTTCAGGCGAACGCGGTTACCACCGGGCCGAGAAGCATCGTGCCGAACGTGAGGGTGCCCCCGAGTTGGATCGCGAACTTCTCGCGCGCCGCGTCCGGGCGTGTGCGACTGCGTCGAAGTCGGAGGCGGAGTTCGTGCGCCGTCTGCGTGGGCAGGGATTGGTCGTGCGGCCGCGTTTCGCGTCGGGGCGAAGCGACGTCGTGGTCGGCTACAAGGTCGCTGTTCGGCCGGCTGCTGGGCACACGCCGGTGTTCTACGGCGGAGGACATCTCGCCAAGGATCTGACCTTGCCGCGGTTGCGCAGCGAGTGGGAGGACAGCCCACAAGCGTCGTCGGCGGCTGTCGACGAGTGGAACGCGGCTCGCCGCGACCGGCCGACGGTGCGAGCCGGACGTGAGAGTCAGGAACTCGACCCGAAGCTGCTCGACCGGGCCACCGCGGACATTGGAAAGTGGAACGCTTACCTGCGGTCCATCCCGCTCGAGGACCGGGCACAGTGGGCACGCGCCGCCGGCCGTACCGCCGGGGTATTCGCGGCGTGGTCCGCGCAGATCGAACCGACACCCGGACCGTTGGCCGCGGCGGCGCGTCAGCTCGCTCGGTCCGCGCAGCTTCCGGCGCACCGGGCGTACCGGGCACCGAAGGGAGCTATGTCTGCCGGTGGTGCCGCACTGATTGTGATGCAGACCAGTGGGCATCTCCCGAAGAGCGTGTCCGCGATGCTGTTGCTGCGGCAGTTGATGAAAGCCATGGAGGCGATCGCTGAAGCGCATCGCGCGGCAGGTGAGTTGCAACGGGCACTCGACATCGAGTACGCCGTGCGGACCGAGCTCGCGACCATCCACGCCCCCCAACAGCCGCGGCTGTCGGTGCCGGCTTCCGCGCGCGTCGAAGGGTCGACGGAGCCGGGTCGCACGACGACATCGACACTCACACCGGAGCAGGAAGAGTCGCGGCGGCTTGTCGCACTCGACAACGCCGCACCACCGTCCGAGGCCGTGAGGCGTCCAGGGTCACCGATTCCCGCGCCGCTCGACCCGTCCCCACGCACTCATGCAGGTCGCGACCGCGCACGCGGCAACGACGGCAACGAAAGGTAGGAACGCATGTCAGCACCGCAGAGTCACGACGTCCACCAGGGCCAGTGTTGCCGGTTCCAAAGTGCGCCTTAACCACCGGAGTACGAGACTAAAGTGCTCGGTGTTCGTGCGAAGTACGAATGTGCTGATTCGTCGCACAGTCGTCGGCATCGGTGATCGTCCTCGGCTGCGCTAGCTCGACGGGGGCGTCACATCGTGGCTGGCCGTCTCGGCGACTGCGGTGACTCCGGTGGCTGCTGCGCGAAGTGCGCGCGGTTCATATCGACGAGCGAACCCGCCCACGAGCGCGAGGATGAGCTGTAAGGCGGCGAGCAGTTGGTAGTAGCCGTGTCCGGCGACAACCAGGTACGTCCGACGTTGCAGTTTCGTGGCCGGGGGTGCGGCCTTGGTGATCTTCTGTGCGGCGGCAAACCCTAGGCGGCGGACTTCGGCAGGGTGTCTGTTGCGTTTGCACACCACTGCCAAGGCACTCTGTTCGCGGCAGTGTCTCAGAGTGATACACCGTGGTAGTTCCGATCATTTGTAATTTTGGTCACATCGGGCGCCGGGGTGGCGTCAGAGACTGGCAAGAGGAGCGATCAGCAGATGGCAGAGATGAGCATCACCCGCGTTGTCACCGGAGTGAACAACGAACGCAAAGCGGTCTTCACCTCGGTTGGAACGCCGCGTTTCGCCGCGGCGGGCGGCATGGACATCGGCAACGTCTGGGGAACCCCTGACGACGGTTCGGTGACCGTTGGTAAGGGCGGCAGCGACGAGCCGGTGTTCGCCCCCTTCTTCCCCGAGGGCACCGGCACCCGGCTGTGCGTCGTGCACTGGCCGCCGGCCGGCGCCGCTGACGATGCGGACAGCGACGGAGACGCGCCTGATTCGGAGGCGGCGCAGCCGGGTCTCATCGGGGCGTTCGAGGAGGCCAATCCCGGAATGCACACGACCGAGACCATCGATTACGGCATCTGCCTGTCGGGCGAGATCTACCTCGAGCTCGATGACGGCCAGGAGCAGCTGATCACCCCGGGAACGATTGTCGTGCAGCGCGGCACCCGGCATGCGTGGCGCAACCGCAGCAACGAGGTCTGCACCATGGTCTACGCGCTCTGTGGTGCGAAGTGGGCCGATTCCTGAGACCGGAAGTGCCCGGGGGTGTTGCCAAGTAGTGGCTGTTTCACGACGAGCTGGCGACCGGGCCACCGATCTGGACAATTGATGAGTTGGAGATGCATGCCGCAGGCTGGAGAGGGTGTGTTGTCGATGAGTACGTTCCTCGCCGAGGATCCGGAAACCGGGATGGACCCGGTCATCGAGAGGTCCTGGCTACGCTCCTCTGCCTGCGGCGTGGCGCGGGAGGCTGAGCTCAGCCTCCCCTATGACGACCACATCGATGACGACAGCAGGCTCTTCCGGGCGGCCGAGCCGGTGCTGGAGCGACTGGTCGGCACGATGTCCAACATGCGCCACGCACTGCTGCTCGCCGACCCCGACGCCCGGATCATCCACCGCTGGGTCGGGGCGAAGTCCCTGCACGGCCCGCTCGATAACGCGCGCATCGCGCTGGGCTTCGGTTTCACCGAGGAATTCGCGGGCACGAACGGCGTCGGAACCGCCCTGGAGGAAGCGCGCGTGGTGACAATCAGCGGGGAGCAGCACTTCGCGGAGCGGCTGTTCCCGTTCGCGTGCGTCGGGGTGCCGATTCGCAATCCGGTCCGGGGCACGATCGAGGGAGTCCTCGACTTCAGCTGCCTTGCCACAGACTTCAATCCCCTCATGACCTCCCTGCTCGTCGAGGTCGCTGAGCACATCGAGACCCGCTTCGCGCAGCAGGCGTCCGCGTCGGAGTCGGCGCTGCTGGAGTGCTTCGTCAAGACATCCCGGGTGCACCGCGGCCCCGTGGTGGGGATGCGACCCAACATGTTCCTGACCAACACTTCGGCGGCGGAACAGGTCAACGCGTCCGATCAGGCGATGCTGTGGGAATTGGCGGGTATCGCGGCACGGCATCGCCGCGACACGGGAGTAGCCGAACTCTCGGCTGGCCGCTACTCGTTTCGGATGACGCTCATCGTGGAGCACTCCGGCATCGATGCCGGAGTGGTCCTGCGCCTGAATCCCGAGTTCACCCAGAGGGCGGCACGAGACCTGACGCCGCGGTCGAGGCCGTCGCCGCTCACCACCCCCCGGACTCGGAGCTCCGAGCCCGCGAAGGCGGGACGCAGCGTTCAGTGGAACAAACTGATCGAGCGGATGACCAAGCTGGCGGACAACGACGAACCCGTCGCGTTCACCGGCGAGGACGGCACCGGAAAGCTATGGGCCGCGAAGCGGCTGGCGTCGATGCGCGGCGGCGGGCTGCGGATCTTCGATGCGGAACAGGAGCGGGGTACCTCGCACAGCTCGCTGCCGGATCGCTGCCGCAGTGCGCTCGCCGCGGGTGAATCCGTGATCGTCCGGCGGATAGACAAGCTGACCGTCCCGGTACGTGCCGAACTCGGGGAGCTGGTGCGGAACGCAGAGGGCCCGCTGCGGCTGATGGTGACGTGCACCGATGATCCGCGCGACACCGTGGTGCGTACGATCGCCGGCTTCGCCCATCAACTGTGGCTGCCACCGCTGGCCCAGCGGCCGGACGACATCGTCGATATCGTGCCGGAGCTGCTCGCCGAGATCGCGCCTGATCGGGTGGTCACCTGCGCGATGCCGGCACGGCAGGTGCTGATGCGCTATTCCTGGCCGGGCAACGTCGCCGAGCTACGTGACGTGCTCGCCGTGTCGCTGGCGGAGGCGAAGGGCAGCCAGCTGCAGGTCTCGGATCTCCCGGGGTGGCTGATGAAGAGGGCTCACCGGCGCAAGCTGACGCCGATGGAGCAGTCCGAACGTGACCTGATCATCGACGCCCTGCTCAGTGTCGACAACAACCGGGCGGAGGCCGCGCGGGTGCTCGGTATCGGCCGTGCCACGCTCTATCGCAAGCTGCGTTCACTCGGCATTTCCAACGGCACCGACCTAACGGTCTAGACAGCCCAATTGTTTCGGGCGACATCCGCGAACGTGCCCAGGCGGCATGGTCAGTCCGCGATCAGGGGCCAGAGGTTTTCCGGGCCGGCGGCGCCGGCGATAGCGGCGAGGCGGCGGTCCCAGTAGGTGACCGAACCGAACTCGGCCCGCCACGCCAGTGCGGCTCGGGTATACCGGTGTAGGGAGTGCTCGTTCGTGGTGCCGATGGCGCCGTGGACCTGGTGGGCGTTGCGTACGACCGTGGTCGCGGCGTGGCCGACACAGGAGCGCGCGACGGCGATGCGGAAGAGCAGGTCGCCGCCGGACCAGTCGTCGCTGCGGATCGCGGCAGCCAGCGCCGCCTCGGTGGCGGCGCGAGCCAGCGCGCACTCGGCTGCCGCGTCGGCGATCAGGTGCTGCACCGCCTGGAACCGGGCCAATGGGCGACCGAACTGCGTGCGGGCCGTGACATGCTCGCAAGACAGCGCCAGCGCGTGGTCCAGTGCCGACGACACCATGATGGCGCGGGTGAGCGCTCCCTTGAGTAGATATCGCTCCACCGCGTCGTCGGTGATCGGTGTGCCCGACATATTGTCGAGGTCGATCTGCACCCGATCGCGCGGCTCCCCGACCAGGTTGGTACCGGCCATGATGTTGAACGACGACGCGGGTACGTCGGCGATAAACCGTTGGTCACCGGCGTGCCACACAGCGAGGATCGACTCGGCGGCCGAGGCCCACGGCACGGACGACGCCATGCCCGAGGGATCGAGGATGGCGACGGTGCGGAGCTTCTCATCGGCCGGCAGGCCCGCCTCCTCCAGCAGAGCGCCGGCGAGCAGGTCATGTTCGGCGACAGGGGTTCGGACGCCGGCGGCTGCGGCGGCCGACAGCAGCTCGGCGGCCTCCAGCCAGCTGGCCCCGCTCCCACCGGTTTCCGGGGAACCGGTGAGCCGGGTCAGACCGAGCTCGCTGAGCTCCGCCCATAGTGCGGTATCGAGCTCGCGGATCTTGTCAGCGGTCGGCCCACCGGCGGCATGCTTGCCGGCGTGCTTGGCGAAGACCGCATGCATTAGGTCCGACAGGTCGGGCTCGACATCGGGAATCATGGTCATCGCAATCCCAATCCCCGCGCGATCACGCCGCGCAGTATCTCGTTGGTGCCGCCCCGGAGGGTGAAACCGGGGCGTTGGTCCAGGCCGGTGTGGACCAGCTTCTTCCAGTCGTCGTCGCTCTCGTCGCCGGTCAGCAGCGCGGCGGCCTCGGCGATATCGCCTTCGGTGCTGGTGCCGAGCACCTTGACCACCGCGGCGGCCACGTCCGCCCGTTCGCGGCGTTCCAGTGCACCGGCCACGGCCGCCGACATCTGGTGCAGTCCTGCGATGCGACCCACGAGCCGACCCAGCTCGGGGCCGTTGTCCATCGCGGTCAGCCCCGCCAACAGCGGGAAGGTCGACAGCACGCGTTCGGGGCCGCTGCGCTCGAAGCTCAGCTCCGAGGTGACCTGTTCCCAACCCTGACCGATGGTGCCGAAAACCTGGGAGTCGGGAACCAGGACATCGGTGAGGAAAACCTCGTTGAAGTGGTGCTCGCCGCTCATCGAGATGATCGGGCGGACCTGCACTCCGGGCGAGTCCAGATCGACCAGGAACTGGCTGAGACCGGCATGGCGGTTCGTCGCATCCACAGGCGCGGTGCGCGCCAGGACGATGAACGCGTGGGCCTGATGCGCTCCGGACGTCCATACTTTCGATCCGTTGATCCGCCAGCCGCCATCGACTCGGGTACCCGTGGTGCGGACGCTGACCAGGTCCGAGCCGGAGTCCGGCTCGCTCATGCCGATGCCGAAGAAGACCTCGCCGCGCGAGATGCCCGGCAGATACTTCTCCTTCTGCTCGTCAGTGCCGTATTTGAGCAGTGAGGGGACGATCTGCCGGTCGGCAATCCAGTGGGCCGCAACCGGCGCGCCGGCGGCGAGTAGTTCTTCGGTCACGACGAATCGTTCCACGAAGGATCGATCGTGGCCCCCGTATTCGCTCGGCACGGTCATGCCGAGCCAGCCGCGGTCGGCCAGGGCTCGGGTGAAGTCTTCGTCCCATGCCGACAGCCAGCTGTCAACACGTGGTGTGTAGTGGCCGGCCGCGCGCTGGTCGGCGAGGAATTCGCGGACTTTCGTGCGGAGCGCAGCGGTCGTGGCCGGATCACCGGAGGTGGGCGGAACCAGGCGCCCCACGTTGGGCGGAATGCTCATTTGGTCCGCCACCTCTCCAGCCGGACCGTGTGCTCGGGGTCGAGGTGGGCCAGTGGCTGCATGGCGGCAGCCATGCCGAGCACGGTCTCGAGCGAACTTGTTCTCGACTCCTGCAACAGCCGCTTGGCCATCCGCAGCGATTCCGAGGGGTTCTCAGCGATGCGTTCGGCGATGTCCATCGCCGCGGAGAGCAGGTCGTCGTGCGGGACCAGCGTGGATATCATGTTCCACTCCTTGGCGGTGGCCGCGTCGATACGTTCGCCGGTGAGGGTCATCAGCGCCGCTCGTTCATAACCGATCGCCTGTGGAAGGAACCAGGTGCCTCCGTCGCCGGGAATGAGACCGATCTGTACGAAGCTCTCGGCGAAGGATGCCTTCTCGGACGCCACTCGCAGGTCGCACATCATCGCCAGGTCGCAGCCGGCGCCGATGGCGGGGCCGTTGACCGCAGCGATGATAGCGACCTCCAGGCGGTCGAGGGCTCGCGGAATTCGCTGGATCGAATCGACGTAGGCACGTCGCTGGGCCCGCGGGTCGAGCCCGAACATCCCCTCCGCGTCAGCCATCTCCTTGACGTTGCCGCCTGATGAGAAGATCTTGCCGGCACCGGTGAGGATTACCGCGCGCACCTCGGTACTCCGGTTGGCCTCGTGGACGGCACGCTCGAAGGCCTCGATGAAATCCAGTCCGGTAATGGCATTACCGACGCCCTGATTGTCGATCGTCCACGTCTGGACGGCACCGGAACTGGTGATGGTAAGTGGGGAAGTCATGGTGAAATCCTTCGTTGGCCGATCGGCGTGAGCAGATCAGCTTGATCACGTGGTGGTGGTGTTCGACATCCTTCGAAGACGTCGACCACATCGCCGGATGCAACCGGTCAGGTCGGCATCTGCAGGGACTTGATCTGCAGGAACTCCTCGTAGCCATACGGTCCGAGTTCGCGACCGAATCCGGACTTTTTGTACCCCCCGAACGGGGCGCGCGGGTTGTATGCGCCGCCGTTGATGTCGAGCTGTCCCGTGCGGATCCGTTTCGCCACGGAAACGGCACGCTCGTCGCTACCGGCCCACACTGCCCCCGACAGCCCGTACGGAGTGCAGTTCGCTATGCGCACCGCGTCGTCGTCACCGGTGTGCGGTATAACCACCAGAACGGGTCCGAATACCTCTTCTTGAGCTATCTCGGACATCGGGTCGACGTCGGCGAGGATGGTCGGCGCCAGATAGTAGCCGGGTGACAGAACCCGCTCCGAGCCGCCGGTGACGGGCCGGGCACCGGCGGCGAGTGCTCGGTCGATGAAGCCGCGCACCGTTTCGAACTGGCTCGCGGTGGCCGACGGTCCGAGGCGGGTCGACGGATCGGTGGGGTCGCCGACAGTGAATTTGGCGGCAGCCGCGGCCGCGACGTCCAAGGCCTCGCCGTACCGATCGGCTGGCACCAGCATCCGGGTCCATGCCATGCAGGTCTGGCCGCCGTTGAGGAAGGCGTTGCTGACGCCGACCTTCACCGCTGCGGTCAGGTCGGCGTCAGCGAGTATGAAGTTGGCCGACTTGCCGCCGAGCT
>NZ_JBAQEO010000565.1:0-1888 GCF_049286785.1 Rhodococcus sp. (in: high G+C Gram-positive bacteria)
CGATCTGCAGCGGACTCTCGACCAGCGCAGCGAAACCACGTCGTTCTCGGAGAAGGTGAGACAGCTGTTGGAGAAGGATCCCAGACAACGAAGTAGCAAGTGGGTCGCAGACCAGCTGTCGATATCCACCAGCACACTCAAGCGGCGCCTCTCCGAAGAGGGGACCACCTTCCGCGAGTTGCGCCAGTCATTCCTGCGCGAGCGCGCGATGCTGCGGCTACTCGACCGATCAATGTCGGTGAGTGAGATCGCCACGGAGCTCGGATACAGCGACCTCACCAACTTCTCACACGCCTTCAAGCGATGGACCGGCCGCTCTCCGAACGAGTTCCGGCACCCATAACCCTGAGCCGTCCCGTCTCCGACGGGTTGAAGGGGCTGCCGGATGTGGTAGAGACGTGTTGGGCCGTCCCCAGTGCATGAGACCAGTGGCACAGGTCCAGGGGACCGACCAAGGTTTCGGTCCGACATGGTCTTCCCGAGCCTCGGGGTCACCACGACGGCGCGACCAGTGGTGGAATCCGCATCGACCTGGGCACTTTGCAGCCAGGCCGAGTGGGCTATGCCTGCGGCATGGGCATGTACTCGGGCATGATCACCATTCTCGGAAGGGACAACTCCGCATGGCAACCCACATTTTCCGGATCGAAGGCAGGCACTGCGGCAGTTGCGCACTGCTCATCGACGACACCCTCGGTGTCACGAACTGCCGCGGCCTGTCAGAGCCCGCGTCGAGACTGCGGTCTACAACGAGGTACAGGCAAATGTCGAAACAAGTGCGAGCTGAGGTTGGCCGCCGGTCGCCAGTACCCCGCCGAGATCCGGGAGCAGGTCCAGGTCGGCGCGTTCACCGGGTGGAACGGTGTGTGGTCCGATCGAGATCGGCCAACACTGTATCGATGAAGAGTTTAGGCACTGTGGGCCATGGTGACCGCAACTGATGATGCACCTGATCCTCGTTGAGCAGGGCGATGAGTCGGCCGATCTGCGGGTTCTCGTCGCACACGATCTGAATCAATCCGACTTCGGCGCACTTGACCACCAAAGGGATCACCTCGTCCTTGGCCTCGTCAACACGACCTGCCGCGGATAATGCGGCGACGTGGCCGAGCTGCGCCCGCAGCAGCGCTCTCGGGCGATCCTGTGAAAGTCGATTCCGCAGTAGCTTCTCAGACCGACTGCAGGCTTCGGCGAACGAGCCGCACGCGAGCGACACGCGGATCGCGGAGTCCTCTTCGAGCTCAGCGGTGATGGTCGCGATTCCGTCCGCACCGGTTCGCTGCACGCCGAATGAGTCTGTGTCGGCATCAGATAGTCGGGGCTTCCGCTCTCGCTCGGCGGTGGGGGCCGGTCCGAACCGGATCCGCTCATTCTTGATCCGCGCGGCCAGCCGAGGGAGTCCGAGGGTGTCGGCGATTCTGGCTCCTTCGTCAAGCCTCTTGGATGCCGCTTCATGATCGCCGCGGAGTGCCTTGATCCGAGCTCCGGTGCCGTAAGTGACGAGCAGGAACTCGACCAGTCCCCCCTCGGAGCCGAGTTGATAGCTCTCATCGAGCAGTCGTTCTGCCTCATCCATATGGCCCTGCTCATACAACAGATCGCCGAGGACCGCGCCGGCGAGCCGTGTGGCGTACGAACGGCGTCCACTCGATCGTTGCGCAAGCTCGAGGGCCTGCCGAAAGTACGACTCAGCCGCCTCGATATCGAGTTGCTCTTTGGCAGCAATCCCGGCGAAACAATATCCGTACATGGGGACTAACGGCAATGCCGCGCAGTTAGGCGTGTGACTGTTGGGTCAAATGGGACACACGTGAGTAAAGGGCGTGTCGGTGCGTGTGGGACAGCGGAACTCCCGGTATCGAGGGCTTGTCCTCGCAAGACAACCCTT
>NZ_JBAQEO010000566.1:0-17848 GCF_049286785.1 Rhodococcus sp. (in: high G+C Gram-positive bacteria)
ACAAACCGACATGACCCGCTCCGAACTGGGGCTTTCTTGCGCAGCGGAGTCGAATCCGCCGGTCTGACGAGTGGTGTGCCGCGCAAGAATCACGACCACGATGCAGAGCACACCCAGCAGACCCACCACTGCCGAGACACCGACAACGGTCCCCCACGTCGTCGAGGCCACTCCGGCTCCGAGTGCGAACATTCCGGCTGCGGCGTAACACACGCAGGAGTACGACGAAGCCTTCCTGCCCTGTTCGACGGGATCGAGCCCAAGCGACAGCACCCGAAGTCCCGCGGAGTAGGCAGGCGCCTGCCCCAGTCCACCCAACGCGCACCCCAGTACGACCGCCCACAGTTGATGGCCCACCGTCCCGGCGACACACAGCGTCGCGCCCAGAGTTATTGCGGCGAGCGCCAACCCGACAGAGGGAGTCGAGCCAGTCCACGAGATGGCGAGATTCGCCAGGCAGGAGAAGAGAACACACGAGGCAGCCGCCAGGGACGCGATGAACAGCGACTCGATCCCCACCACCTCGACGAGTACCGAGGGCATCACTCCGACCGAAACCGCACCGATGGCCCAGGCGAGCGCGCCGGCGCCGTACGCGACGAGGTGGCCTGGACGCTGCGGGACACGACCGGGACGGGTCGGGGCTCCGTCCTCGCCGAGTTCGTCGAGGATTTCCCGTCGGTAGAGGGCGAGCGCACACAGCAACGATATGAACGCCACGGCCGTCATCGTGAGATGCAGCTGGTAGACCGTTGTCGACTGGGAGGGCAGTATCGCGACGACGAAGACAGCACCCACCAACCCGGCGAACGCGCCGAGTATCGAGCCGGTCGCGATCATCGTTCGGCCCTTCTCGCGCCGCGCGACCACCATCAGTGACGCGGCCGGTCCGGTCGCCAGCGCCACGCTCGCGCCGGTACACAGCCGGCCCGCATACAGCAGACCACTGTCGTCAGCGGCCAGTGCCAGGAAGACATCGGCCGTTCCGGCCACGACGAGGGCTACCGGGAGAATCAGCCACGCGAGCCTGGACGCCCGCGTACGCGCCATCAGGGCCAGCACGACCACCAGGGCAACGAAGTACGCGCAGAACACCATCGCGATCTCGAGTGCGGACAGTGCGAGCGTGTTCCGGTAGAACGGGAGCAGCGGCGTAGCCGTGTTGGATCCGAGGATGATCACGAAGAACGACGTGGCAACCGTCACCGCCAGCAACGCGCGTGGCGCCGAGACGACGCCTTCGCGTCCGCCCACCCGGCCGGAACGACCGGACGCTTTCACTCCGCCGCCGTGAGCTTGCCGAACCAACCCAGCCGAAAGGGTTGTGCAGTCATGTCTTTCCACTCCTTCGTGTATGAGGTTCTCGCGGAGCGTCGGTGCCATCGCGCGACTGAAGTCCACAGATCGCGGAAGTCGCCGGTATTTCATCGCGTTCACATTCCCGTTGCGCATCTTCTCCGACTCCTCACCGGCGTAGCTCGAAGCCGCGTTTTCACTTCCATCTGCGGCGTCGCCGCTGGTAGACGCCCCCGATCGGAAGATCGGTTATGGCGCAATATCGCCGCTATACGCAAGTTGCACATCGGACACGCACACGATGTTGACTGAAATCGGGAGTGCGGCCGTGACTGCCGCGGCCCAGAACACGTCGTGAAGGAGCAGCAATGAAAGTAACAGTGGTTGCGGGTAACCCGAAGGCGGGTTCGCGGACCTTGGACGCGGCGCATCGGGTGGCGACCGCGGTAACGGGGTCACCGGCCGAGCACACAGTCGATGTCATCACTCTCGGTGCGGGCCTGCTCGGCTGGGGTGACGACGCGGTTGCGGCGGCAGTGCACACGGTGCAGACCTCCGATCTGGTGGTGGTGGCCAGCCCTACGTTCAAGGCCACCTACACCGGGGTGCTGAAGCTGTTTCTCGACCAGTTCGCCACCGGAGAGGGACTTCGGGACGTGGTGGTGGTGCCGCTCATGCTCGGCGCCGGCCCCGCTCACGCGATGGCTCCCGACCTGTTCCTCAAGCACGTTCTGGTCGAACTCGGTGCCACCGCCCCGGCACCGGGCCTGTATCTGCTCGATTCCACCTACACCACCGACACCGCCATCGCCGACTACGCCGCGCGCTGGGGTTCGGCACTCACCGCCGCCGCGACCGCCCGAACGGAGCTCTCATGACCCTCTCAGTCACCGAACTGGACCAGTCCACCCTGCGCCGCGCGTTCGGACAGTTCCCCAGCGGCGTCGTCGCCCTCTGTGCGGAGATCGACGGTGAACCCGTCGGCATGGCGGCGAGCAGTTTCGTGGCCGTCTCGATGGAACCGCCACTGGTGGCGTTCTGCGTGCAGAACACCTCCACGACATGGCCGAAGCTGCGCAGCAACGCGCGGATCGGGATCAGCGTGCTCGGTGAGGCCCACGACCGCGCCGCACGCACCCTGGCCGCGAAAACCGGTAACCGTTTCGAAGGTCTGACCACCACGACCACCGACGACGGCGCGGTGTTCATCGACGGAGCCGGCATGTGGCTCGACGCCACCGTCACCGAGGAGGTGCCGGCAGGCGACCACGAGATCGTGCTGATGCGCATCAACGAACTGGAAATCGAATCGGATGTCACACCGATCGTGTTCCATTGCAGCAAGTTCCGTCGGCTCGCCGCCGTGGAGGCACTGTGATGTCACTCGACGCGGCGCTCGCCGCGCTACGCGAGGGTAAGCCGGTGTTCGTCAGCGACGCCGCGGACCGCGAGAACGAAGGCGACGTGATCCTCGCGGCCGACCGAGTCTCCCCAGCCTGGGTGGCCTGGACGGTCCGCCACACCTCGGGGCTGCTGTGCGCCCCGATGACCGGAGAGCGCGCGGACGCATTGGAACTGCCTGCGATGGTGGCCGACAACCAGGACCCGAAGAAGACCGCCTACACGGTCACCGTCGACGCCGCGCAGGGCGTGAGCACCGGAATCAGTGCCGTCGACCGGGCCACCACATTGCGGGTCCTCGCCGACGCAGCCGCCGAACCCGCCGACCTGATCCGTCCGGGCCACGTGCTGCCGCTGCGAGCCAGACCGGGCGGTGTGCTCGAGCGTCCCGGGCACACCGAGGCGGCGGTGGATCTGTGTTCGCTGGCCGGGCTCCCGGCGGTCGGAGTGATCGCCGAACTCGTCGCCGACGACGGCTCGATGATGCGGTTCCCCGGGGTCGAGGACCTCGGTCGGCGCATGGATCTGCCGGTTCTGACCATCGAGCAACTCGTGAACTACCGGCGGCTCCGCGATCCGGCGCCGGCGGCGGTCCCGTCCCGGGTGGAACGCCGGGCCGAGACCGTGCTTGCCACCCCGTACGGCGAATTCCGGGCCTTCGGGTACCTCGACCGCGACACCGGGGCCGAGCATGTGGCGTTGATCCGCGGCGACCTGGGCACCGAGACGACGGTACGCGTGCACTCGGAATGCCTGACGGGTGAATCGTTCCAGTCGCAGCGGTGCGAGTGTGGGCCGCAACTCGACACCGCTCTCGCCCGGATCGCCGAGGACGGCGGCGTGCTGGTGTATCTGCGTGGGCACGAGGGCCGTGGCATCGGACTGCTCAAGAAGCTGGCCGCATACCATCTGCAGGACAACGGTTTCGATACCGTCCAGGCAAACCTGGAGCTCGACGAGCCCGCTGACGGACGCGAATACGGGGGCGCCGCCGCCATCCTGACCGATCTCGGTATCGAACGGGTACGGCTGCTCACCAACAACCCCGCCAAGGTCCGCGGGCTCGAACATCACGGACTCGAGGTGACCGCCCGACTGCCCATCGTGATCGGCGCGGTTCCCGCGAACGTGCGCTACCTCGAGACCAAACGTGCCCGGATGGGGCATCTACTACCGGAACACGCGGTGTCCCAGTAGGTTTTACCGCGCACATATGAACGGGACGGCAGTTCGGAGGACCGGACTGCCGTCCCGTTCGCGGAACAGCCGGGGACGGCGTGTCAGGCCGTGGCCGCCATATCGGTGTCGGGGCTGCCGATTCCGTCGTCTTCCTCACGCCGGTCCGGGACATGAACGTGCGGTGAGGTGGCGGTCCCCTGAGCGGAACTGTTGCGTTGGATGAAGGCCACCCGGTCTGCGCGGTAGTGGTCGAAGACGATCTGGATCGGACGATCCTGCAGGTCGAAGAACGTCTGATTGCGTACCAGCACCGGTGCCCCCTCCTGCACCTGGAAGATCCGCGCGGTGCGGGCATCGCACATCGACGCACTGACGGACGTTTCGATCCGCGAGACGGTCCTGCCGAAGAAGCTGGCGACCACCTCCGCCATGTCGGCCCGCCCGCTGTAGGTGACGGTGTTGAACGACGACCTGAAATAGGCTGTGCGGAGGCCGATCACGTCTCCTTTCAGAAGGAAGAGATTCTCGATCATGCGCAGTTGCTGATCGGCGGCCGACAGGCGCGTCCGCAGCAGCGCAGTGCTGGGCACCATGCGTTGTTCCGTGATGAGGATCTCGATCTCCTCATTCGTGGCACCGAGAAGGGCGATGTCCTCGAGTGCGATCTGCACCCCGGTGTTGACCACGATGGTCCCGCTGCGCGGATGTCGTTGCACCACACCGTCCTCGGCGAGCTTGCGCAGTGCCTCACGCACGGCGCTGCGGCTCGCGTCACAGCACGCAATCAATTGGTCTTCGACCAGAACCTGGTCTTCGGCATAGATCCCGAACCGGACGGAGGCAAGAAGCATGTCGTGAACGCGGCGAGACAGCGTGTTCCGGCCCCCCGCGGATCCTCCCGCTGCTCTCGGATGCGCAGAACGCTGAACCATTGATGAAATCTCCTCCAGCTCGATGCAACCTTGACAAGGATCAAGGGTATGGAAGATTCAGCGAACTGGGTATGGCGCGTGACGTTTCGAAACACCGACGTTTCAATTGTTAACACGAAACCGGCCGCACGGGCGCGGCGAAACGGATACGGCGCAGCCCCGGGCCGCAACATGATCGGCCCGGGGCTGAAGGGGACTACGGCGTCGTCAGAACTCCTGGAGATTCTCGCGGAGGGTGGTGTAGCTGTAGCCGTCACGAATGGCACCCCGACGGCGCAGCGCCGGCGCCAGTCCGTCCGTGATCTCGGCGATGCTGTGTCGAGTCATCGGGGAGTACAGCAGGAAGCCGTCACCGCCCACCTCGTCCATGATTTCCTCCATCTTCGCCGCAACCGTGTCGGGGCTGCCCACCAGGCCGAGGTCGGTGATCTGGAACGATTCGCCCGCCACCTGACGCAGGGTCTTACCCTCGGTGTCCTGGAACAGATTGGCGATGGACGACCGCTCACCGTTGCCCTTGGACAGGTCGATCTGATCCACCGGCGTATCGAGATCGATCGCCCCGAAGTCGATACGGCCTCCACTGGTGTAACTCATGTTCCAGAGGTTGTACTCGACGGCGGCGTCGCTGAAGCGGAACCGACGCAACGCTTCGGCTTGCTCCCGCGCCTCTTCGTCGGTGGGAGCGACGATGGGGGTGGCGAGGAACAGCAGCTTGATGTCGCTGGGCTTGCGGCCGTGGATCACCATCCTGCGGTGCATGTCCTCCCGGTACGCCTTCATGTCCTCGACCGTCTTGCACATAGCCATCTGCGTGTCCACGTGCCGGGCGGCTAGTTCCCTACCGGGTTCGGAACCGCCGGCGGACGCCACCGGGATGTCGCGCTGCGGCCCAGGGATCGTGTTGAGCGGGCCTCTCGATCGGAAGTACCTGCCCTCGAAATTGACCGGGTGAACCTTGGTGTGATCGGCGTAGACGCCGTTCACCTCGTCGGCGACAACGGCATCGACGTCCCACGAGTGCTGCAACTGCTTGACCACGTCGACCCATTCCTCGGCCATCTTGTAACGCTCGTCGTGGTCGAAATGCTGGTCGTAACCGTAGTTCTGGGCCACGCGGTCGGTCACCGAGGTGACCACGTTCATTCCGACACGGCCCTCGGTGAGGTGATCGAGTGTGGTGTACAGGCGGGCGGCGAGATATGGGTGGTACTGGATGGTCGATACCGTCGGTACGATCCCGATGTGCTTGGTGCGCTGCGTCATCAGGGGAACCAGCGGCATCGGGTCGTTCTTGGGAGCCATGAATCCGCGCCGCAGTGACGCCTCCGCCGAGCCGTTGTAGCTGTCCTCGACCATCGCCGTGTCCTCGATCAGGACATAGTCGAAGCCGGCCCGCTCGAGCGAGGCAGCCAGGTCGACATACAGGTCCGGCTTCATCCAGTCCCGCATGTTCGCGCCCGTGTACGGGCCGTCACCAGCTGAAGGGTTCCAGGGCTGAATACCGAAACCGCTGCCGAGGAACCAACCGAGATGGAACATGAGTATCTACCTTTCGACGATGCTGAGATCAGCGTGGATCTGGGAAGCCGGAAAATTCTCCTCGCCTTCGGCATAGGCGGCGACAAGGCTCGAGGTGTACGAGTTCTTCGGAGTGTCGAGAACGTCTTTCGTGTTCCCACGTTCGACGATCTCGCCGTCCTTCATCACGATGAGCGAGTCCGTGATGAAGGCAGTGGCCGGCAGCCCGTGCGACACGAACAGCAGTCCGGCCCCGCTCTGCCGGCAATAGCGTTTGAGGAGGTTGAGGATCGACCCCTGGACCGAGACGTCGAGCGCACTGACCGCCTCGTCGCAGATGAGCATCCGAGGTGAGACGATCAACGCCCTCGCGATGGACATCCGCTGCCGCTGCCCACCCGACAGCTGGGCGGGGAAGCGGTCCGCGAACTCCGTCGGTAGCCCCATTCGGTGCACCATGTCGTCCACCGCGGCGTCCGCGGCGATGCGATCCATTCCGCCCAGCACCTGCGCGGGTATGCGGAGCGTGTCCCGGAAGGTTCGCCGTGGATCGAAGGACGACGTGGTGTCCTGCGCGATGAGCTGGATCGCCTGCCGGTAGGCGATCCGGCCCGCCTGCGTCGACAAAACTCGGCGGAGATCACTGCCGTCCCAGTACACCGCACCATTGGACGGCTGCTCCAGTCCTGCAACGATTTTCGCGAGCGTCGACTTACCGGAGCCGGACTCCCCGACGATCCCCGTCAGAGACGACGGCTCCAGGGTCAGATTTACGTCCCGGAGCGCAGCGTGACCGTGCCGGGAACCGTAATACTTGCCGACACCCTCCACCAGGATGTGCGGTGCGGTATTCGCCGTGGGGGTCACGGTCACACCGCCTTCGCCAGGCCGGCGTCCGGCGAGAAGAAGTCCTCCAGGGTGGGGAGTTCCTCCACGTCGGCGGTGCCCAGCCGCGGCACGCACTGCACCAGTCCCCTGGTGTAAAGGTGCTGCGCCTGCGTGGTGAGGTGGCGAGAGTCGATCTCCTCCACCGCCTCTCCTCGGTACATCACCACAGTCCGGTCCGAGAACTGACGGCACAGGGCGATGTCGTGGCTGATCGTGAGCACCGCGGCGCCACTTTCGGAGGCCAGATCCATCAGCAGTGCCATGGTCGACCGCGCCAGCGAAGCGTCGAGCGCACTGGTCGGTTCGTCCGCGATCAACAGGGACGGTCTCCCGGCAAGCGCGATCGCGATCATGGCGCGCTGACGCATACCACCGGACAGTTCGTTCGGGTGGGCCCGCATGACCCGGCCGGTGTCGGTCAGTCCTACCTTCGTCAGCCACTGCCCGGCCCTGTCACGGGCATCCTTCTTGGACAGTTTCTCGGCCGCCCGCAGCACCGTGACGATCTGGCTACCGATCGTGAACACCGGATCCAGCGAGGTCATCGCGTCCTGGAAGATCATCGACAGACCCGGTGTGCGGCGCGGCATCCGCGCCGTTTCCCGGCCCAGCCCGGAGACTCCGTTGACGATGAACTCGTCTGCGGTGACCACGGCGCGCGCATCCAAGAACCCGGCCACAGCCATCCCGAGTGTCGTTTTACCCGAACCGGATTCGCCGACCAGGGCAATGCGGTCGCCCTTGCCGACGGTGAGTGAGATTCCCCGTATCGCCGAAGACTCCGCTCCGGGGTACCGCACCTCCATGTTGCGGAGGGCCAGCACGACGGATTCAGCGGACCCGGCGCTCTCGTGGACACGTGCGGTCGGCCGCGCATTCAGTGACAGGTTCATGTCCCTGCACCTCTCATTCGAAGGAGAGTTCCGAATAATCGATCACGTTGTCGGTACGGAAGACGTATCCGTCGACGTCGGAGCGAAAGGCGTTGAGTGGCTGAACCGAGTTCATCCACACGGTCGGCACCTCCTCCTGGATCAGACGCTGGGCCGCGTTCCAGTGCACACCGGCCTCCGGGCTCAGCGGATCACCGGCCGCGATACCGGCGTTCACTGCCGCATAGAACGCGGCGTTCTCCCAGTTGGGCCAGTTCAGCGGTGATCCGGCCGTGTAGAACAGCAGCAGCTCGTACGGCGGCGACTTGACTACGGAGTAGTCGCGTCCCATCGAGGCCTGGAAGGTCTTGGCCGCCAGCCCCTCGTTGTACGTGGCCGAGGGCACCGGGTCGATCGTGATGGTGAAACCTGCCGCCGCAGCCGCCGTCTGGATCTGGGTGGCGGCCTCCTGTAGGTCAGGTGTGCTGCTGTTGACGGTGAGCGTGAACGCCACCGGCGACGTGATCCCCGCGGCCGCGAGAATCTCCTTGGACTTCGCCGGATCGTAGGTGAAGGGCGCGAGACCCTCACCGTCGTAGCCGGGCGCGTCGGGACTGAGAATTCCCGCGATCTCGCCGGCCCGTCCACGGTAGGTGTCCTCGATGATCTTGTCGTACGGGATCGCGTAGGCGAATGCTCTGCGCACCGCGACGTTGTCGAAGGGTGCCGTGGTCGTGGTCAGCGGGATGTAACTCATTGCGTTCGTCGGGGCCGTGTACAACTCGACATTCGGATCCGTCGTGAGATCGGCCTGGTCGGCCGGGCGCAGCTGAGCCGCGATGTTCGCATCCCCGTTACGGAGCAGGTTGGCACGGGTGCCGGGGTCCTGCACGACGCGCTGGACGATCCGCTTCACCTCGGGCTCACCCCCGACGTAACCGGGGTTGGCCGTGTAGATCATTTCCTGCCCGGGCTTGAACGTGTCGAGCTTGTAGGCACCGAAGCCCCAGTTACCGTTGGTCGAAGACCATTGCGCCGCATACGGATCGGAATCCGACGCGTGTTCCTTCAGTACCTTGCTGTCGTAGATCGTCGCCGTCGTGTTGGACAGCAGCGACAGCAGGGTGAAGCCGTGGCTGGCGGCGTCGACGGTGAAGGTGACCGTGTGGTCGTCGATCTTCCGGATCTGCCGGGCGGGGTCCACGATCGCCGGCGCGCTCACGAACGGCACGATGGACGTCGGGACCGCGAACTTACGTTCGTACGAGTACAGGACGTCGTCCGCGGTGAGCGTGTTTCCGGCCTGACTGAGTGCCGACTCGCTCAGACGGAACGTGTAGACCAGTCCGTCGTCGGAGACCTCATAGCTGTCGGCAAGCAATCCCTCGAACGCGTAGAGGTCCTGATGCCGGGACATTTCCCCGTCGCCGTCGACATACGGGTTTCGCAGGAGCGTCGCATTGCTGTTGAGGAGGAACTCGGCATTCTCGTAACCGGTTCCGTTGACGTCCTGCGCGAACGAGTTGGTCTGCGCGCCGGTGACGATGATGAGCTGTTCTCCGGATGCCGCTGTGGATCCTCCGCCGCCGCAGGCGCTCAGCACCAGCGCGCCGAGGATCGTTCCCACCATTGCCCGGGAAACAGGCTTCCGTCCGGACGACCTGAGCCGCCCACGGTGAAACACTGCCATTCTTGGTCCTCTCGGATGGATTACGAAGGTTGTCGCACGATTGTGTGAATCAGTGATGCTTGGCGAACAGGGCGCGGGAGAAACCCGAACCGGTGGCCACGGCGATCGCCAGGGCGCACGCCGGGAAGAACGCGGCCCACCAGCGCCCGACCGCGGCATCGGTGGCACCACTGGCGAGCATGCTTCCCCATTCGGGTGTCGGCACCGGGATACCCACACCCAGAAAGCCCAGACCGGCGCAGAAAATGATCGCCATCCCGAAGATCGCCGACGTGTTCTCCAGCGCCGGAGCAGCGGAGTTGGGCAGCACGTGCCGGACGAGGATCTGGAGTTCACGCAGGCCGGACATCCGGGCCGCATCGATGTAGGTCTCGTTACGCACCCTGAGCACTTCCACCCGCACCAGTCGCACCTGCATCGGCATCAGGATCACCGCCAGCGAGATGACGAGAACCGTGGTGGTCCTGCCGAAGAAGGAGAGAAGGACGAGGCCCGCCACCATGACCGGCACGGCCTGCACCAGATCGATCGACCTTCCGACCACTCGTGCGCACCGGCCGATCGGTCCCGGCCGATGTTCGTTCATCCCGGTGAGAATGCCGATCGCCAGCGCCGCCACAGTGGCCAGAACAGTGACCGCCAGACCCACCCCGATGTCGAGCCGGGTCGCGGCAAGCACCCGGGAGAACACGTCCATTCCGAAACTGTCGGTTCCGAAGAGGTGCTCGGCGGAGGGCGCCTCGGAAGGGGCTCCCACCACTGTCGTCGTGCTCTGAGGCGCAATCCGGGGTGCGATCACCGCGAGCGCCAGGACGAATGCGAAAGGAACCGCCTTCAGCCACCGCGACCGGTCGACGGCCGGCCTCGAGGTCACTACTACGGTCATCACGCACCCCCCTGCACTGTCGAGCGCCGACGGATATCGAGTGTCATCGTGAGGATGTCGGCGAGCAGGAAGACGATCAGCGACATGGCCGCGACCACCACGAGGAAGCCACGGAGCGCGAAGACGTCGGCCGAGTTCACCGCGTCCACCGCATACTGACCGAGTCCGCCCAAACCGAACAGCGACTCCAGCACCACCGCACCGCCGATCATGTAGGTGAAGAGGGTGCCGAGCATCGCGACCATGGTCGGCAGCGCCCTGCGGTACACCGACCACCAGACAGTGCGAGCGGGTGCCCCCGTGGCGACACGGAACTTCGTCGGCGCCTCATCGATGGCGCTGTCGAGGCTGTTCACCAGCGACTTCGTCAGGATCGCCGAATGCGCGACCACGATCACCGCGAGTGGCAGCGCCAGGTGCTGAATCACCGAGACCGCCTGTGCCGTGTTGCCGCCGAGGAGGCTGTCGATCAACGGCGATCCCGTGACCCGCGGCGGATCGGTGAACGCGAAATCCCACCGGCCGGTGGGCGCCGGCACCCAGTGCAACGACGCGTAGAAGATGAAGATCGCGGCCAGGCCGATCACGAATTCGGGGAGCGCTCCGGCCGTCCGGGCATACGTCAGAACCACTCGGGACAACCATGTCCCCGGCCGTGTCACAGCAAGGTGCGCGAGGAGCAGAGACACCAGGGTGGCGCCCACCATCCCGATCACCACGAGTTCGAGCGTCTGCGGGATGCGCGCCGAGAATTCGTCCATCAGTGGGCGGCCCGTGGCAATCGAGTCCCCGAAGTCGAGCTGAATCACTCCGGTCAGGAACTGTCCGAGCTGCGTCAGCAGGTTCTGGTCGAGCCCCAGCGATGCACGCACTGCCTGGTAGTCCTCCTCGGCGAGCCTGCCACCGGTGGCGATGACGACGGGGTCGCCGGGAATCAGCTGCACGAGAAAGAACGCCGCCGTCGCGAAGATCGCGATCTGCACCGGAAGCATGAGGATTCTCGAAATCCACCAACGGTGCCGAGACCAGGTCTCCCTCCATCGAACGCCATTCTTCTGTACCGCCACTTTTCCGAAATCAGCACGAATAACACTTTCGTTCTCGACTGTGGCTACCACGGAATAACCTCCTCTCCACGTATCTCAGGGGTTGATGAGGAAGAGCCTCCGCCACGCTCGAATGCGCTGCAACACCGATTTCGTAAATGACGTGTTACGCAGGCCTCGGCACTCCACCGAGATGGCAAAGATCGTGGTAGAGGCGCCGAGATCTGCGATTACGCAGCCGAAGGAGCGGCGCAACAATCACAATTCGTGACCCGCGACACCATGTGGACGCCGATTTTGCGGGCTCGGCGACAAACGACGCACTTGGTCCGGTCGGGACGCCCGCCTTTATATCGATCCATTTACTGCCGACCCGACGCCGAATAATGCAATCGCCACAATTCCGCGCTCACCGAACGAGGAATCATGCGGACGGTGACAGGTCTCTTGTCCATCCGTCCGGCGACGCGGAGGACAGCGGACGGGAACCGTCACGAATACCGTCCACGCGGCCCGGCAACGGGACCCGACAAGACAGCGCAGGCATCGAGAGGTCAGTATGAAAGTCGAGTAGAACCAATTTCGTTCCACTAGGCAATGAGGTACGCACATGCACAGCGCAGCTCCCATCGGCGACGGCATCTTCCAGATACCGGTCCCGATCACCGACAATCCGCTCGGTCACACACTCGTGTACGCGATGGAATCACCAGGTGGTCTGGTGCTCGTCGACGCCGGATGGAACGACGACAACGCGTGGGCCGGACTCGAGTCCGGTCTCGAGCAGATCGGTCATTCGGTGAACGAGATCGAGGGCGTCGTCCTCACCCATTTCCATCCGGATCACACCGGTCTGTGCGGGCGGGTGCGCGAGGCGTCGGGCGCATGGATCGCCATGCACGAGGGCGACTACGAAATGTTCAGTCACATGACCACCGCCCACACCGCGGAGTGGCTCGAATATCAGACGGTCAACATGCTCCGCGCCGGCGCAACGGCAGAGGAAATCGCCGCGTTCGCGGAGGCCTCCACCACCGGACCGCCCGTAGGCGCCGACTCCACCCCGGACCGGGTCCTCACAGACGGCGAGAACATCGCCCTCACCGGACGCAACCTGCGCGCCGTCTATACCCCGGGACACACCCCTGGCCATGTCTGCTTCCACCTCGAAGACGCCGATGTCATGTTCACCGGCGACCACGTGCTGCAGAAGACGACACCCCACGTCGGCAACTTCGTCTACCCCCTCGACGTACGCGACGCGCTCGCCGAGTTCCTGGACTCGCTGCGCCGCGTGCAGACGATGAACATCACCCGCGGGCTCGGCGCCCACGGAATCCCGATCGACGATGTGGCGGGACGGGCCGGCGAACTCATCGAGCACCATGAGGAGCGGCTCGATCACCTGTACAGGGCGTTCGATGAGGATCACATCACCGTGTGGCAGGTGGCCGAGCGGATGAAGTGGTACAAGCCCTGGAGCGACATCTCGCCGATGGGCAAGCACATGGCTCTCTCCGAGGCGGCAGCCCACCTGCGGCACCTGGTTGCCCGCGACCTCGTCGCGCCCGTGCCGGGCACGGAACCGGCAGTTTTCGCCCGCATCTAGGGGGCCGGCGGGGTCATCTCGAGCCGGACGCCGAGCAACCGCACCTGTCGGTCGTGATCGAGTCTGTCGACCAGGGCCGCGGCAGCGTCGGCGATCGCCTCGGCGTCGAACGTGGGTTCGGGAAGTGCCCGTCCGGTGGTGTGGGTGTCGAACGGTGCGTACCGCACCTTGAGCGTGGCGCGCACCGCCGGGCGTTTCTCCGCGACGATGTCCTCGGTGACGCGGACGGCGAGGCGTCGTACCTCGGCGGTCACCGCCGCCCAGTCGTCGAGATCCCGCTGAAACGTGGTTTCCCGACTGTGTGAGCGGGGCACCCACGGCTCGGCGCTCACCGGCGAATGGTCGATGCCCCGGCCGATCCTGCCGTACCACGGACCCATGTTCGGGCCGAGCACCGCCGCCAGATCCGAATCCGGCGCTGCGGCCAGTTCCCGCACGGTGTGGATTCCCATCGCCGCGAGCTTGTTGGCGGTCTTCCTCCCGATTCCCCATAACGCGTCGGTGGGCCGCTCACCCATGACCTCGAACCAGTTCGCCGCTGTGAGCCGGAAAATGCCCTGTGGTTTCCCGAACTCGGTGGCGATCTTGGCGCGTAACTTGTTGTCACCGATCCCAACCGAGCAGTGCAGGCAGGTGGCGGCAAGAACGGCATCGTGCACGGTTCGGGCGAAGCTCTCCGGGTCTTCGGTCTCGACACCGAGAAACGCCTCGTCCCAGCCCATCACCTCGACGACGACACCCAGGCTCCGCAACGTCTCCATCACGACGTCCGACACCTCGGTGTAGGCGTCGGCGTCGACGGGCAGGAACACCGCATCCGGGAGTTTGCGCGCCGCGATGCGCAGCGGCATTCCGGAACCGACTCCGAACTTGCGGGCCTCGTACGACGCCGTGGACACCACCCCGCGCTCGGTGGGATCACCGCGGCCACCGACGACCACCGGACGTCCCCGCAACTCCGGATTGCGCAGCACCTCCACCGCCGCAATGAACTGGTCGAGATCCACATGCAACACCCACCGGCGACGCGGCGGGGCACTCATGCACCCAGTGTGCCCGGACACCGGCATCGACGCACCTACATCGACAGCACCATCTTCGCGAACACCCGGCCCCAATCGGGGTCCGTGGGCACATCCGGTGTTCTGTAGTTGCGGACGATGGCACCCACCATTTCGATGTACTCCACCGTGGGCGACGCAACCCACGTCGCCTCGCGCGCAGTGATCTGCGTTCCGTCTCTGTTCCGCCAGCCGAGCGCCGTCAGACCTTCTGCAACCACCCTGTCGCGCTTTCGCGACGACGTGCCCGCCGCGAGCGTCAGCAGCACGAGGCGGCCCGCCTCGTGCTCGACGGGCTCCGTGCCGAACGGCAGCCGTTCGAGCAGATGGCACCACAGCTGGTACGGCGAATGGGCCATGGCGGACCCTGCGTTGGTGCGCACGAGCCGGCCTTTGTATTTGCGTACCAGGCCAAGCATTTTCGCGAACTTGCGCAGGTTCTGGATCGGTGGGTTGTCCATTTCCCGGGGACTGTTGCCGATCCATCCATTCGCCCAGGGCAGTTCGGCGCGCGCTGCCACGACGTCGGCAGGCGGCAGGTAACCGGCTTTCGTCAACTCGACGCCGTCGGGGCCGATGCGATTCAGTAGCCAGGCCAGGTGCGCCGTCGCCTTCTCGATCACTTCGGTAAGGTCTGGCCTCGGGTTCGTGAGTTCCGCGGGCCCGAGTAGCGAAAACACTTGTGGCGCAGCACGGGTTGACATCCGACTCAGTAGTTCAGCGAACTTCGAATCCGTCACCGGCCCGTGCATGAACAGCGTGTTCTGCGCCCGCAGATCAGCGTTCACCGACTCGACGTCGAAGCTCTCCGGCGAAAAGCTCGGCCCAACCCACAGCCGCATGCCGTGGTGTTCGGGGTGGGCAGGATCGGCCAGAACATTCAGCAGCTCCAGGTAGCCGAATGGTCCTCCAGAGTCCTCGGGAGGGCATGCGCGGGCACCCGCAATGCAGCTCGGCACTACCGCTGGGCCGTCGGTGATCTCCTCGAGGACGATCGTGTGGCCCCATCCGTCCCCGAAGTCATACTCATACGAGAGCTGATCGCCCACCTCGGACAGCACCTGATCGACGCGGACAGCGTCGTCGCATACCTCGTCATCCACGTCGAAGCTGTCGTCGAGACTCTCACGCATCACGTAACGCTCGGTGAGAGGCGGTTCGCCGCCTACCCACGAATGCATGTGGCTGTCGAGCCAACCCATCACCCCCTGCAAGACTGGATGCAGCTGGTCCAGCGGCAGGTTCGAGGGCACAAGGAATTCGCGCCAGATGGGCGGTGAGACATCTTCGAGTTCGATCCGCAACCGGTAGGTCACGACATCAGTTCGGGGCGCTCTCCTGGACGGCATCGCCCTGGACCAGGCATGCTCGTTCGTAACGAGATTGAGGTGCCTCCGCTTGTCCCGCGCTGTCATTGCGTCATCGTAATAGTCGGGACCTACTCGTGCTGAAGTCCACGCGCCCCTTCGAGCCGCCGGATCAGAGTCGCCGCATCGAAGGGACCGCTGTGCCGGGTGAGGTCCGAACCCGTGGCCCCGAGGTAGAACGTGGGAGTCTGACGGACTTCACCGACACGGTGCCGGTAACGACCCAGCCTCAGGTCCTCGGCGAAGCGGTCCATGTCGAGTCCCAGCTCCGCCGCGTACTCGAAGATCTCGTCCTCGGAGAGGGCATCACTGTTCGCGAACAGGTAGTCGTGTATCTCCCAGAACCGCCCCTGCGCGGCAGCGGCCTCGCTGGCCTCGGCTGCGAACCGCGCGTGCGGATGCACCTCGTCGAGCGGCAGATGCCGGAAGACGTAGCGGAGCTCGTCACCGAAGTGCACACGCACATCCCGAATGCTGCCGGTGGCTTTGGTGCAGAACGGGCACTCGAAATCGCCGTATTCGACGAGAGTGAGCGGTGCATCCACAGGCCCGCGGAGGTGATCTCTCTTCGGCTCGACCGAGCGCAGCAGCACGAGCCCGATGGCTTCCAAGGGCGGATTGCGCCGATCCGAAAGCCGGAACAGTGCCCACCCCAGGCCTGCCGCGATGACGGCGGCCGCGAATACACCGACACGGGCGTCGTTCGCCATTTCTGGTGATTCGAGGGCGAGGTCCACGATGAACAGGGAGATGGTGAACCCGATACCGGCCAACGCGCTGCCGCCGCTGATCTGCGAGAGAGTAAGCCCAGGCGGCAGGCTCCCCGGGCGCAGACGGGCGAACACTGCGGTGGCCGCGGTGATGCCTACGAGTTTGCCGACCACCAGACCGAGAATGATGCCCCACGTGACCGGTGAACGGACCGCGTCGCTCACGGTCTCGCCGGTGATGACCACACCGGCGTTGGCGAGCGCGAAGATCGGCACGACGAGATACGCCGTGTACGGCTGATAGAACCGCAGCAGCCGCTCGTTGACAGACACCGCGCGCAGCACCCCGAGCTGCGCGGCTCGGGCGTAGTCGGAGTTGGGTGATTGCCGGAATGCGAGCGTGAGCTCACCGGCACGTTCCACCTCGCTGCGCCTCGGCGGGTAGACGGGAAGGATCAACGCGATCAGCACACCGGCGAGAGTGGGGTGGACACCCGACTCGTAGAACGCCACCCAGGTGCCCGCGGCAACGATGAAGTAGGCGATGCCGCGCCACACCTCGAGCCGGCGCAACTGCACGATCACCAGCAGCCCCACACCACCGAGCAGCAGGAAGCCCAGCCGAAGGTTCTCGGTGTAGAAGAAGGCGATGATGGCGAGGGCACCGATGTCGTCGGCCACTGCGAGGGTCAAGATGAAGACACGCAGTCGGGCCGGGCACCGGGGGCCGACCAGTGCGAGCGCGCCCAGCACGAACGCCGTGTCGGTAGAGACCACCACTCCCCACGCGCTGGCAGCGTCCCCGCTTGGATTGAGCAGGAGGAAGAGCACAGCAGGCAACGCCAGACCGGCGATCGCAGCCACCAGAGGGACGGCAGCCCGCCCGCGGTCGGTGAGCTCGCCGATGGTGAGTTCGCGTTTCACCTCGAGACCGACGACGAAAAAGAACAGCGTCATCATGGCGTCGTTGACCCAGTGCTTCAGATCGAGACTGATGCCGTAGTCACCGATCTGAATGGTCAGCGGGGTGTGCCAGAACGCCTCGTACGAGTCCCCCACGTTGGCCCAGACCAACGCCACCACGGTGGCCGCAAGCAGAAATCCGGCCGACAGTTTGTCGTCGTCCGTGCCGTCACGAATCCCGGCGAGGCGTAGCGACAGCCGCCGAAGGTTCGTGGGGCTCTCGTCGACCGTCATGTGCCCCTCGCTCCGAAGTCCGCTCCGAGTCGTCCGTCGCTGGTCAGCCTATCGCCGCGATATGACCGAACCGATGTACTCCGCCAACTCCTCGGGTCGCGCGAGTGCCATGAGGTGTCCGGCGTCGATGACGTCCGGCTCGATGCCCAGCCGGTCCTTCACGAGCCGCTGCATGAAATCGAGGGGGAAGAGG
>NZ_JBAQEO010000567.1:0-20980 GCF_049286785.1 Rhodococcus sp. (in: high G+C Gram-positive bacteria)
CTGGGCTCGCGGCCGGCGTTGGCAGACGGGGTGGCGGCGAACATCGAATTTCCGTCACCGGCGCGGCTGGTGGACTACGCTCTCGCCGCGGCGACCGGCCTGACCGCCGACGACGACCCCTGGCACCAGTCGAGGGTGCTGTGGGCGCTGCTCGAGGTCATCGACCGATGCCTCGGCGAGCCGTGGTGTGCCGTCCTGGCCAAGCACCTCGGCCACGGATGGAGCGAGCGGGACCCGGAAGGATACCGCTCCGGTCGCCGGTATTCGACCGCCGCCCACCTCACCGATCTGTTCCGCAGCTACGGAGCCCAGCGGCCCACGATGATCGTCGATTGGACCGCAGGTCGGAACACCGACGGAACCGGCGGCACGCTCGACGAGGATCTCGTGTGGCAGGCCGAACTATGGCGTCGCCTGCGAGAATGCATCGGGGATCCCAGCCCCGCCGAGCGCCTCGACACCGCCTGCGCCCGGCTTCGCGAGGACCCCGATCTCGTCGACCTCCCGAATCGCTTGTCGCTGTTCGGGCCCACCCGGCTCGCCACCGACCAGCTCTCCGTGTTGTCGGCGCTCTCCGCGAATCGGGATGTCCACCTGTGGGTTCCGCACCCCAGCCCGGCCATGTGGTCGACGCTCGCCTGGCGCGACCCGGTCGCCGCGCGGGCCGACGATCAGAGCGCGCTCGCGGTCCGGCATCCTCTGCTGTCGAGCCTCGCTCGTGATGTGCGTGAACTCGAGGCCAGGCTCGGGGGACTCGACATCGAGGATGTCTACCACGGCGGTGCGCCGGCACCCGACACCGTGCTCGGACGGTTGCAGTCCGACATCAGGGACGACCGGGCGCCTGCGCAGCCGAACAGCAGTATCCGACCCGACAAGACGGTTCAGGTGCACGCCTGTCACGGACCCGCCCGTCAGGTGGAGGTTCTGCGCGAATGCCTGCTGCATCTCTTCGAAGACGATCCCACCCTCGAACCTCGCGACGTGCTGGTCATGTGCCCCGACGTCGAGTCCTACGCGCCGCTGATCCGTGCCGCCTTCGGGCAGGACGTGCTCGGTCATCCGGGCCACCGCCTGCGGGTTCGTCTCGCGGATCGTGCTCTGCACCAAACAAATCCGGTGTTGGCGGTGGTCTCCGCGCTACTCGACCTCGCGGACGCCCGGGTCACCGCCAGTCAGGTTCTCGACCTGGCCGCGGCCGCCCCGGTCCGCCGGAAGTTCCGGTTCGGCGACGACGACCTCGAGCGGATTCGCGAATGGGCGACGGAGTCGGGTGCGCGGTGGGGTATCGGAACACGCCAGCGTGCCGCGTTCGGCCTGGGTGACTTTCCGCAGAACACCTTCACCACCGCGCTGGACCGCATCCTTCTCGGCGCGGCAGCCGACGAATCCGAGGGGGAGTGGCTCGCATTGGCGTTGCCTCTCGACGACGTCGACAGCAACGACATCGACCTCACCGGTCGTCTGGCGGAGTTCATCGACAGACTCGACGTGTCGTTGCGCGGATTGCACGGACCGCAGACGGTCGCGGCCTGGTCGCACGCGTTGAGTCGGGCCCTGGACCTCCTCGTCGACGTGAGTCCCGGCGACTCGTGGCAGCCGATCCAGGCGCGGCGTGAACTCGGTGCCGCGCTGGAGAACGGCGGGGAGTCGGTGCTCCAGTTGGCCGACATCCGCGCGATGCTCGGAAACAGGCTCGCGGGCAGGCCCACCCGTGCCAATTTCCGGACCGGTGAGCTGACGGTGTGCACCATGGTGCCCATGCGGTCGGTGCCGCACCGCGTCGTCGTCCTGCTCGGGCTCGACGACGAGGTGTTCCCGCGTGGCGTCAGCGTGGACGGAGACGATGTTCTTGCCCGTAACCCGCTGCTCGGTGAACGCGATTCGCGCAGCGAGGACCGGCAACTGCTGCTCGACGCGGTCATGTCGGCAAGTGAGAAGTTGCTCCTCTTCTATACGGGCGCCGACCCGGTGACCGGTAGCACCCGGCCACCCGCGATCCCGTTGTCGGAGCTACTCGACGCCGTTGCCGCCACGGTCGGCGGTGATTCCGTCGGGAACGTGGTGACTCGCCATCCGTTGCAGCCGTTCGATGCTCGCAACTTCTCAACCGCGCGGCCCTTCAGTTTCGATCGGGCTGCGCTGGCCGGGGCGCGCGCCGCGCAGCGCCCGCCCGCTGCCGAGCGTGCGTTCCTGTCGGGTCCCCTGCCGTCGGCGGACCGCGAGGCGGTCGATCTCGCCGACCTCGTCGCGTTCCTTGTGCATCCCACCCAGGCCTTCCTGCGTCAACGCCTCGGCCTGCGGGTTCCCGGTGAGGACGAGGACATAGCCGACGCACTCGAGGTCGCACCCGGCCCCTTGACTCGGTGGGATCTCGGCCAGCGGATGCTCGTCGCACGGTTGTCGGGTGTCGATCTCGCCGACTTCCGTGCCGCGGAATGGCGTCGGGGCACGTTACCGCCTTACAAGCTGGGGGAGAACGTTCTCGGCGGAATCGAGCATGCTGTCGAGGCATTGGTCGCGGCCGGCAGCCAGGTTCACGTCGGGCGGGCAGAGACCGTCGATGTGGACGTCGATCTCGGTTCCGGACGCCGCCTCACCGGCACGGTCGGGGGAGTGCACGGAACGGTGATCGCCCGCACCACCTTCTCGCGATTGGCGGCAAAGCATCGTCTCGAGGCGTGGGCACAACTGCTGGCGGTGGCCGCGTCCGGATGCGAGGGCGAGTGGACTGCGGTCACCACCGGTCGAGGATCGTACAGCCGCCCCACCTGGCGCTCGACGCTGACGGTTCCGGAAGATCCACTTGCACAACTGATCCGATTGGTCGAGTTGCGCGACGAGGGACTCGACCGCCCGTTGCCGGTGGCGACGGGCGCCACTGCCACCTACGCCGAACGTCGGTCGAGGGGCAGTAGCGTCGAGGACGCGTTCGAAGCGGCCCGCAAGGAGTGGGGCAGTGAATTCGGTGACTCGAAGGATAGGCACATCGCGTACCTGTACGGTCCGGCCCCGAGCATCAATGTCCTCGGCGACGCGAACACCTTCGACGAGTACGCCGCGCGGTTGTGGGCACCGCTTCTCGCCGCAGAGACTCAGGCGCAGCCATGAGTGAGACGAAGAGATTCGACCTCGTGGGTCCGCTGCCGCTCGGAACCACGGTGCTCGAGGCCAGTGCGGGGACCGGTAAGACGTATGCGATAGTCGGTCTCGCGGTACGGTTCGTCGCGGAGGGCGCGGTGGAACTCTCGCAACTTCTGCTGGTCACCTTCAGTCGTGCCGCCACCCAGGAGTTGCGCGAACGCACCCGGGAGCGTTTCGGTTCGGCGGCAACTGCTTTGAGTGATCCGGCCACCGCGCGGCACAGCGCCGACGAGGTGATCTGTTACCTCGCTGATGCGGATGAGGAAGAGGTGGGGCTTCGACGTCGACGGTTGTTGCAGGCCCTGTCGGACTTCGACGCCGCCACCATCGTCACCACCCACAGCTTCTGCCAGCGGATGCTCGACGGACTCGGCATCGCAGGCGAGCGCGATCCGGACACGGTGCTGGTCGAGGCCGCGGACGACCTCGCGGTGGAGGTGATCGACGACCTGTATCTGCAGGCGTACAGCCGGGCCGAGTCGGCGCCGTTCACACCGGCCGAGGCCACCGAGGCCGCGAAAGCCGCCATCTTCGATCCGCAGGCCACGCTCGCCCCGGAAGATGCCCGCGGCACACCGGCTGGTGATCGGGTCGCGTTCGCGGAGGCGGTGCGCACCGAGTTGGAGCGACGCAAGCGCACAGCCGGGATCCGCGATTTCGACGACCTCCCGGTGCTGCTGGATCGTGCGCTCGCAGACCCCGAACACGGCGAGGCGGCATGCCGACGTGTCCGCGAGCGTTTTCGTGTCGTGCTCGTCGACGAGTTCCAGGACACGGACCCGCTGCAATGGGACATCGTGCGCCGGGCGTTCCACGGCCACGGAACGCTGGTTCTGGTCGGCGACCCCAAGCAGGCCATCTACGCGTTTCGGGGCGCCGAGGTGCTCAGCTACCTCGACGCGGTGCGTTCCGCCGACAGTCACCAGGAACTCACCACCAACTGGCGCAGTGACCAGGAACTGCTCGACGGCCTCGAATACCTGCACGGCGGCGCCGCACTGGGGCATCCCGACATCGTGGTGCACCGGGTCGACGGTGCCCGGCCGAAATCGCGGCTCGTGGGCACACCTCCGTTGCGGCTGCGCTACCTCCCCCGCACCGGCGCCGGGCCGCTCAACAAGTCTGGCTACCCCGGGGTCGGGTCGCAACGCCAACGGGTGGCAGCCGATCTCGCCGCCGACATCGTGCACCTGCTCAGTGGTGGCAGCGCCCTCGACGCCGGAGACGGCCCCCGGCCGGTGCAACCCGGAGACATCGCCGTCCTCGTGCGTACCAACTCTCAGGTCACGCTGGTACAGAAGGCGCTCGATCGGGTCGGCGTTCCGTCCGTGCTCGCCGGCGGCGCCAGCGTGTTCACAACATTGTCCGCTCAGCACTGGCTGTGGATCCTGCAGGCGCTCGAGCAGCCCCATCGGTCCGACCGTGTCCGGCTGGCCGCCCTCACCCCACTGCTCGGCCACACGGCCGAGGATCTCGATGCCCGCGGTGACGACATCGTCGCCGAGGTCGGTGGGCAGTTGAGAGAGCTGGCCACGGTGTTCGCGCTGTCGGGGTTCGCGGCGCTCTTCGAAAGGCTCGCGTCGGTCAGTGCATTGGAGGCACGCCTGCTCGCCGCACCCGCGGGCGAACGGGAACTGACCGACCTCCGGCACATTGCGCAGCTGCTCAACGCCGCCGCCGTCGAGCAGTCGCTGGGGTTGACGGCGATCACCCGCTGGCTCACCGAACGGATCAAGGATCCGGCGTCCGGCGGAGTCGACCGCAGCCGACGCCTCGACAGCGACTCTGCCGCGGTGCAGATCGCCACGGTCCACGCCAGCAAGGGTCTGGAGTTCCCCCTCGTCTACCTGCCCTACTCCTGGGACGCCGCGAAGAACCCGAAACCGGCGAAGCTGCTCCTGCACGACTCCGGCGGGCGACGCATCCTCGACATCGGCGGTCCGGGCAGCCCGGGTTACGCCGAACGCAAGAACCGCCACGACGCAGAGGAGGCGGGCGAGGAACTGCGTCTGCTGTATGTGGCACTCACCCGGGCCAAGTGCGGGCTGGTGCTGTGGTGGGCGCCCGCGTTCTCCACGGCCGGTGCCCCACTGCATCGCATGATGCTGGGTCGCCGGCCCGGACACCGCGACGTTCCGGAGAAGGCCGCCGTGCCCGAGGATCCGGTGGTGGCGGACCGGCTGTGTGCTTGGGCCGAGGGCGCGCCGGAGTCCGTGTGCGTCGAGGCCGTGGGGTCGGCGCAGACGCCGCTCGTGGAGTGGGCGCCGCAGCGAGAGTCCAGTGATGCGCTCGAAGCGGCCCGGTTCAGCAGGGTTCTCGACACCCGGTGGCGGCGCACGTCGTATTCCGCGCTCACTGCATCCGCTCACGATTCCCCCGGGGTGGGGAGTGAAGCCGAGGTCACCGAGAAGACGGACGAGCCGGACGAACCGCCGCTGCACGCGCCCGTGGACGAGGCCGCCGGCATTCCGTCGACGATGAACGCGCTGCCGGGCGGGACCACGTTCGGCACACTCGTCCATGCCGTGTTCGAGGAGGTGGACACCTCCGCGGCAGACCTGGAAGCCGAACTCCTCCGGTGTAGCCGCGAGGTGATCGCGTCCACCCTCTCGGAGGTGGTCCCCGCCGAGCTCGCGACGGCGCTGCTCCCCGTGCTGCGGACTCCGCTGACGTCGGGCGCAGGACCCACACTCGCCGACGTCGCCCCCGCGGATTTGCAGGCGGAGTTGGAGTTCGAGCTACCCCTCGCCGGCGGCGACACCCCGTCGCCGACGGTGATGCTCGACGCGATCGGCGATCTCCTGCGCACCCACCTGTCCGCGGACGATCCGCTGCGGTCCTATGCCGACGCGGTACAGACACTCGAGCCGACGCCGCTGCGTGGCTACCTCACCGGCAGCATCGACGCCGTGTTGCGGCTGCCGGGGCCCCGTTATGTGGTGGTCGACTACAAGACCAACAGGCTTGCGCAGGGCGATCTCACTACTGCGCACTACACTCGTGAGCAGATGGCCGCCGAGATGATCCGCGCACACTATCCCCTTCAGGCATTGCTGTATGCCGTTGCGCTACATCGCTATCTGCGGTGGAGACAACCCGATTACGATCCGGCTCTGCACCTCGGCGGTGTTCGATACCTGTTCGTACGCGGGATGGTGGGTCCCGAGACCCCCTCCGGCTGTGGAGTCTTCGACTGGATGCCGCCCGCCGCGCTGGTCACCGACCTCTCGGATCTGCTCGCCGGGACGGGCTCCGAACAGATCGAGGTGACACCATGACGGACGTGCAGGTGGCCCAACGCGGCAAGGGCGCGTTGCGGTTGTTCAACGAGGCTGGGGTACTTGCCGCAGCAGATGTGCATGTGGCACTACGGTTGTCGGCCCTGGGCGGGGAGAGTTCCGAAGACGTGCAGCTGGCCACCGCACTCGCGGTGCGCGCGGTCCGGTCGGGTTCGGTCTGCCTCGATCTCACCCGGATCCGTGAGGTCACCGTCGACGAGTCCGCGGCCGAGGACGGAGCCGAGGTGGACCTGGACGCACTGCCGTGGCCGGACGATTCCGCGCTCGTCACGGCATTGCGCCGCAGTGCGCTCGTGACCGGCGGGTCGGCGGGTCCACTACGACCACTGCGTCTCGTCGATACCGACGAAGGCGGGTTGCTCTATCTCGACCGGTATTTCCGACAGGAGCAATCGATCCGGCAGATTCTCGACGCGCGCGCTGCTGGTCATCCACAGGTCGACGAGCAGGCACTCCGGGACGGATTGGACGAGTTGTTCCGGGATCAGCGCGATCCCGCCACACCCTCCGCGCCACCGGACCGTCAGCGGATCGCCGCCGCCGTCGCGGCCACCCACTGGACCACCGTGGTGGTCGGCGGTCCCGGAACCGGCAAGACGCACACCGTTGCAAGAATCTTGGCGTTGCTGGCAAGGCAGCCGGGACGGACACGGCGCATTGCGCTGGCGGCTCCCACCGGCAAGGCCGCGGCTCGGTTGCAGGAGGCAGTGAAGGACCAGGCAAAGGGACTGGGGTTGCCGGAACTGCCGGCGACTACGCTGCACCGTCTGCTCGGCTGGCAACGTGGCGGGGGCAGTCGCTTTCGGTACAACGCTGCCCATCACCTGCCGTTCGACGTGATCGTGGTGGACGAGACGTCCATGGTGTCGCTGACGATGATGTGCCGCCTACTCGAGGCCCTCCGCCCGGATACCCAGTTGGTTCTCGTCGGTGATCCCTTCCAGCTCACCTCGGTCGATGCGGGTGCGGTACTCGCCGACCTGGTGGCGCGACCGGTGACGGGTGCCGAGAACCCGGCCCTCACCCGACTGGTCGGAGCGGATCTGGCGGCAAAGGGTGACCCCCAGGAGGCCGCGCTCAGCGACGGCGAGCGGAAACGCCTGCGCGGAGGAGTGGTCCGGCTCAGTCGTGGACGCCGATTCGGGGGAGCCATCGCGCAGCTCGCGGTCGCGGTGCAGGCCGCTGACGGCGACAGGGTGATGGAGATTCTACGCAGCGGGGGACCCGAGGTGTCCTTCCACGACATCAACGACCTCGATGCGCTCCGCACGGATGTGGTGAAGACGGCGGCGGTGGTGACCGAGGCGGCTACCCGTGGGGATGCGGCTGCCGCGCTGCTCGATTCGGAACGTCACCGACTGTTGTGTGCGCATCGGGAAGGTCCTTTCGGCGTTCAGCAGTGGGCGCGTCAGGCAATGGAATGGATCGGGGAGGCGACGGGTCAGCGATTGGACCCGGTGCGCTGGTATCCGGGGCAGCCGTTGCTCGTCACCGCCAACGACTACGAGACGAAGCTCTACAACGGCGACACCGGGGTCGTCGTGCGCCGCGACGACGGAGAACTCGTCGCCGCGTTTGCCAGGGGTGACCAGCCGTTCCTGCTCCATCCGACGTATCTGTCCGCGGTGCAGACGGTGTATGCGATGACGATCCACCGGAGCCAGGGAAGTCAGTACGACACGGTGTCCGTGGTGCTCCCGGGGGAGCAGTCGTCGCTCTTGACCCGCGAACTGCTGTACACGGCTATCACCCGGGCCCGGAAGCACGTCCGCATCATCGGTACGGAGGAGGCGGTGCGAGCGGGAGTGAAGCGTCAAGTGCTCCGGGCCAGCGGGCTTCGGCGAACTATTTCGAGTTCGTGAGGTCCACATCCGCGTCGTTCGGGCGGCGACTTCGCAGATGCGAGATCACTACGGCGAGAGTTGCGCTCACGAACACGATCTGCAGGACAGTGCGGGGACCGAGGTCCTCGAAGGTGCCGGTCGAGATTCCCTCGGTCGCAGCGTAGACGTTTGCGGGGAACATGGCGATCAGCAGTGCGGTGAGGCAGCCGGCCGCCCACGGCGCGGTGCGTTTCACCAGGAGTCCTGCAGCGCCGGCCAATTCGAGCAACCCGGTGATCGTCACGAGGAGGCCAGGGTTCGGCAGGGCCGGCGGGACCATCTCGATGAGTTCCGCACGCATTCCGACGAAGTGGGCCCCGCCGGTCAATACGAACATGGCTGCGAGTCCGCCCCGCAGGGCCACGGGCCATGGCCGCAGTCGGCGGACACCCGCGACTCCCGCAGTGAATATAGCCAGGGTGACGACGACGAGAGTGATCAACGGTTCCATTGTCTTCCATCCTCTGCGATCAGTGCTGCCGGGTTTTGCTGCGGTCCAGACGATCTCGAGCTCGGCTGCCCGCATGTTCGTTCGGCACGTGCGTGGTGGCGCCGGCCAGACCCATCACCGGTGTACCGGCATAGATCGACTCGGCGCGATCCACCAGATAGGTTTCGTGCCAGACACCGACTGCGCCCGGCGCCCGGCGGGCTCGCTGGTTGAAGGCGGCCCAGGCCGGCCGGTGTTCTGCGTTGCCGTCGCTCGCGTACGCATACAGCTTGTCCAGCGAACTCCAATACTGGATCAGCGTCGGACCGTAGCGTTCGATCGTCAGGCGGTATCCCATCAGGCCGGACTCGGGGTCCTGGGACAGTTCGCGCAGCATCCTCGGCATCGCCGCGAAGGGCGGCAGCCACAGATCCGGTCGCCACGGGCGGTTGATCGTCATCCCGATCAGGAAGACCACCAATTCCCCTTCGTAGTGGTGGGTCGAGCGGGTTGAGTTGATCGTGGGCATCTTCACATCTCCCTAGTTGGATAGCAGTACTATCTAATAATGGATAGTAGAGGTGCCCAATGTCAAGGGGTGTGTGGGACAGCCGTGTTGCCGAACCGCAGCGGGTGCGGTCCGGTCAATTCCGGGCGTGTGAAATCAGGGGACTCGAGGCGGCGGAGGTGCGGCCTGGAACGGGGCGATGATCTCTTCGGTCGTGCGTGCCTCGCCCGAGAAGTTCGGTTCCGTCGTGACGTTCAGGTCGCCGACGATGAGGCCGAAGAAATCGATGTCCCGCTCGAACATGATGACCGTGTCCCGCCGGGCATTCGTGAAAATGGCGTCCGTCAGGTTCGCGTCGCTCAGATTGGCATGAGAGAGGTCGGCGTCGGTGAAGTTGGTACCTGTCAGATTGGCGCCCACCAGGTCCGCGTGCCGCAGGTCGGCCCCGACGAAGTTGGCAAGACCCAGGTTCGCGCCGCGGCAGTTCGTGTGTTCCTCGGGTGTCGGATCGGCGACGACGACGCAGCCGTTGATCTCGGTCGGAAGGTCGGCAGCGGCAATTCCGGTGCCCGTGGTCAGGGCAAGCCCGCCGGCCAGTGTGATCGAACTCAGAACCAGCGTCCTGATGCGTGTCCCGCTCATATCGGACCGCCCCCATGATCGAAGTCAACTGTTACCGCAGAACATAGCCGGGCCGAACGGCGAAGTTCAGGAAATTGCGACACCAGCGCGTCGTCGGGTATCCGGGGTTGGCCGGACACCCGGCGACGGCGCTGAATGGCGGGTCTACTCGCAGCCGATGCCGTCGTTGTCACGGTCGAGGTGCGGCGCGTACCCCGGGTCGCCGCGGTACACCGGCGCGGCACCGGCCTCGCGGGCTTCGGTGCAGTTCTTGAATTCTGCACGTGGGGTGGGAGCAGGGGCGGGTTGCTGCGGTGCGGCTGGGGCCAGGGGCACCGGCGCGGCCTGTGGGGCCGGGGGCTGCGCCGTCGGCGGCAGAAGTGGGTTCACGGCATCGGCCGAGCCGCTGGGGATCAGTGCGACGACCTCCGGGGGAAGGAAATCGAACAGGGTGGATGCCTGCGCGGCGGGTGCAACCGCCATCGTCATGGTGGCGACGCCGATCACGCCGAGAACAAACCGTCGAGTCTTCATTCTGTACCTCATTCGTCAAATACAGGGAGCACGCAACAGGCACCTACCCGCACGTCCGACGTGGGGCATCTGCTCCATGTGTGTGTGGATAGTAGCGCGGGTGCCTTCGGGTGGCGGCAAAAGGTCGGATGTGAAAGTTTCTGGGAGCGCTGATTTTACGAGTTCTCGATCTTGTCATTCATGTGAATGACAAGGATCTGTCGCCACCCCGAACGGAAATCTGGCGCCGCTCGTGTCCGCCGCGGAAACATCGGTCGTGCACCCTGTAGTCGCGCTGCGAATTCCTCCGCCCTCGCTGGTGGGGTGATCTTGCCGTCACCCTCGCGAGCGTGGGGCCTCGATGACGTCGAGGACCGAGCCGTCCGAATCTTCGACACGCAGCCGGACTGAGCAAACGGGTGAGACGAGGAAAAACCATTCCGGCCCGAAAGTCTGACCGCTCCCTCGCTGGAGCGAGGAGAATTCACAGGATGAGTAGCCCTGAAGACTGGAACGCGAACATCATCGCCGAGTTCCGGGCCAACCAAGGCCGAGTCGGTGGCCCATTCGAGGGCGCTCCGGTGGTGCTGGTACACCACCGGGGCCGCAAGACCGGGCGCGAACTGGTGAGCCCGATGATGTATCTACCCGACGAGCAAGATCCGGACACCATCTACGTCTTCGCCTCCAAGGCCGGCGCCCCGACCAATCCCGACTGGTACTACAACCTCGTCACCGCCGGCAAAGCGGAGGTCGAACGTGGTACCGAGCAGTACCCGGTGACCGTCACCGAGGTGACCGGCGACGAACGGGATCGGATCTTTGCCGAGCAGGCGCGTAGGTATCCCGGCTTTGCCGGGTACGCGGAGAAAGCGGCGGGCATCCGGACGATCCCTGTGCTGGCGCTACGCCGTGCGTGAGATCCGTCAGTCCCGGGCGGGTGGATCAGGGCTCAGTCGAACGCCCGCTCGTCGATCCAGTCGGAGTTGAACATCCGGGCGATCGACGCCAGCGCGCTAGTGTCGCCGTCGACGCTGGCGGAGGTGACCATGAGCCGGTCGACCATCGTGGTGGCCGCGGACTCCTCGACGGTGTCGGTGGCGTACAGCAGCGACCACGGACACACCTGGTAGTCGCGGTGACCACGGCCGATCGTCTGCCGGGCGGCGATGCCGGAGTACCGGGGCTGGTGGAAGAACCCGATCCGCGGGGTCGCGGCGGCCCGGGTGCCGTCGGCGAGGTGCTCGGCGGCGTGCAGGCTGATCGCGGAGGTCGTGTTGAACACGACAACCCGCGTCTCGCCGCGCTGGAACCGCAGCCGCTCGTTCTCGGCGTCGCGACGGCCGCCGAAGATCCTGGACACCGCGATGCCGCGGGCCTCGAGGAGGTCGGCGACCGGCTCCGCGCCGGTGCTCACCATCTCCGTCGCGACCAGGCACTGATAGCCGCGCTCCACGGTCGTCGCGACCAGGTCCGCTGTGTGCGGCGCCCGGATCATGCCGGCCTTCTGCCGGAACCGGATCAGCGCCGCTCGACCGCGCGCGGTGTCGGAGCCGGTCCGGGCGATCTGCATCTCGCGCCGGTAGTCACCCCACTCCATCTCATACTGCTGCCGTTCCGCGACGGTCAAGTCGACGCCGAGCCCGTCTATCGGGGCCTGGCCCCAGGGCGCGTCCCGGTGCAGCATCACCGGCGGGACAGCGGCGGTCATCGCGTCCCGCACCCGGGCGACGGCGTCGGCCTGGATCCGGCCCGACGCCTTCGCCTCCGCGGTCCACTGCCAGCGCCCCATGTACCGCTCCAGGGGTACCCCGAGCTGGAGCAGGCGGGCGCCGAGATCCTCCCAGCGCTCCGGCGGTTCGCCGTGGACCTGCGCCAACAGCGACGAGAGGTATCGCCATTCCCCCGGATGGTGTCCGAGGGTCGCGGTCAGCGAGATCACGAACGGTGCCTTCTCGGGCGGGTCGAGGTGCCGGGTGACCCGTCGCTGGTAGTCGGTGCGCTGTGAGTCGTGCCGGAAGTTGTGCGCCTCGTCGTTAACGACGACGTCGAATCGATACCTTGGCCTGCCGTTGCGTGCGATGAGCTTCGCGAGCTGGTCGGGGGAGATGATCAGCCACCGGTAGCCACCGTCGCCGACGGCGGCGATCGACGCGCGCCAGTGCGGGATGGTGATCGACGTGGGGCGGTCGACGGTGACGAGAATCGTTGTGCCACCTCTCTGTTCGGCGACCGCCTTAGCGCCGGCGATCGCGCTGAGCGTCTTGCCCAGGCCCGGGTCGTCGGAGAGGCAGAATCCCCGGAAGTCGGACTTGGCCGCCTGGGCGATCGCGGCTGAGGCCTCGACCTGTTCCGGCCGTAGCTCCTTGGAGGCGGCTTCGGCGGAGGGGCCCGAGGTGCCGTTCAGTTCGTCTTCGACCCACTGTTGGTACGAGTACGGCTTCGCCGCGTAGGGGTGGAGCTCCACGGGCAGGCTCGACCCGACATAGGCGTGTGCCTTGATGCGGCCGTAGTACCTGGCACCGGGCGCGGGCGCCCGGAACGGCACCTCGAGCACCCAGATGCGTTCCCCCGCAGCGGCAACGGGTGAGTCGGTCTTCGTCGACTGGCGGCTGGTCTTGCGGCGGGCCTTGGCGGTCACCGGTCAACCGTAGCCGCGCCCTGCGACAGGTCGGCGTCGCGGGCGCGCCGACACGTCGCGGAACTCCGTGATCATGACTAGCGGTCAGGCGCTCAGCTTCGCCAGTGGCGAGGGAAAGCGGGGGAGCACCTTGTCGCCCTGCATCCAGGCCGATAGTTTCGCCGCCTCGTCGTCGAACGCCCGTCGCGCCTCGGCGCCGACGTCCTCGAGCAGGTGCACCACCACTCGCCCGGCCTCGTCCTGCCACCAACCGCCGACGATCCGGCCGTCCCACCACGCCGTCGGGCCGGCATTGCCGTTGGTGTCGAACAGCAGGGCCTTGTGCGGCCCGAGGTACCAGTCCCTGTCCCGCCAGCCCATCGTGGTGGGGTCGAGGGCGGGCAGCAGTGCCGCCCACGGCTCGACGGGGTCGTCCTGTTCCTGGTCGTCGGCCAGCAGGTATCCGGTCTGGCCGTCCAGGTCGACCGTGACAACGTCCAAGGTGGACAACGCCTTCCGCACGATGGACACCGTCGACCCGAGCCACCACTCGAGGTCGGCCTCGGTGCCGGGGCCGAACGCGCGCAGCCACGCCTCGATCAGCCAGGCCGCGCCGGCCGCCTGTGTCTGGTGTTCGATCGGCGCACCCAGCCAGGATTCGGTTGTCGCCCAGCGGTTCCGCGACACCCGCCAGGGTCCGTCATTGGTCGCACGCACGATCCTGCCCTCGGCCGACAGTACGGTCAGCACCCGAGGTCCGACCGACACCTGCCCACCCCAGCTCCGGCCCTCGCCGTAGGTCATCGAGCCCTTCAGCAGCGGGATCTGCTCGCGCAGCGCCGCGTACGGCATCGGTGCACTGCCCTCCAGAACATCGAGCACCGCGTCCTCGGCCGCCCCGAGCCAGCCCGCTCCGTCGTCGAACAGGCCGGCCTTCTCCACCTCTCGGATCAATCGCCGCCGTTCCGTGTCGGCAACCCGGTTGCTGGCACCGGCCTGCACGAACGGCAGCGACTCGCCAGGGAACACGAACAGGGTCCGCCGCATTGCCAGGTGCTTGACCAAGGAGCGCTCGTCGTACAGAGCGCGCTCCAGGTCCGCCACCGCCATGCCGTCGACTCTTGCCCGAGCGGACAGGAAGATCGTCGCAGGGTCCGTGCCGTGCAGGCACACCATGCTTGTCGCCGCCTCGGTCACGTTCGCGGCGCGGGATTCGGGTTCGAGCCGGTGGCGCCGGGCAAGTCGGGCGCGGCGCTGTGCCGGGTCGAACGAGGCTGCGTGATCGGTGGGCACGGGTGTCATTGTGCCTAATCGGGGTGCGTTCGGCGACGAGATCCACCTCCACCCGCTCGCGGCGGACCAGGTCGCCGGCGTCGACGTCCCGGAGGTCTGCAGCCAGGCGCGCGCCCACTCCGTGGGGTTGCGGCTCAGTCGTCGAGGTCGATTCGCACGGTGAGCAGATCGGTGCCCACCGCGCGCACGGCGGCGCTGTTCATGAACGGCAGGTGCCCCAGCCGGGCCCGGGCGTCGTCATCGGGCAGCAGGGTCGCCGTGCCGGTGTGCCATGTGCCGCGAATTCGTAACCGGACTGCATTGTTCGCCCGAATATTGCGGATGTAATTCGACTGGTCCCCGTGTTCGGAGACCAACCAGAACTGCGAACCCACCATACGACCGCCGATGGGCGTGACCCGGGGTTGACCGCTCACCCGGCCGCTCGTTTCGAGCAGCGTCTGGGTGGGCAGCCGGGTGGAGATCGGGTTGAGGATCCGTCGCTGGAACTTGGTGATGATCGTTCGCTTCAGGGCGTTCAGATCTGCCATGACCTCAGCCTCCTTGCCGGGCGCCGGCTCGTCGAGGGTTAAGCACGCTCCGGGCGAATGTACCCCTCGGCGCGTTCGGTGCGTAGAAAGGTACATTCGCCTGGCTGCGACGAGATTGCGGTGCAGCGGGTCACGGCCCCGGGTCAGCTGCTTTCGGGTGTGCGGTCGGCGGTGTCGCGGGCGTGGGGCTCCTCGAGCTTGCCGGCGGTGTGCCCCATGCCTACGTGGGCCTCGGCGCGCATCGTGTCCACCATGTGCGGGTAGTGAAGCTCGAATGCCGGGCGCTCGGAGCGAATGCGCGGCAGTTCGTAGAAGTTGTGCCGCGGCGGCGGGCAGGACGTTGCCCACTCGAGGGAGTTGCCGTAGCCCCACGGATCGTCCACGGTCACGACCTCGCCGTACCGGTAACTCTTGAACACATTCCACAGGAACGGCAGCGTCGAAGCGCCGAGCACGAACGCACCGATCGTGGAGATGGTGTTGAGGGTGGTGAACCCGTCGGACGGCAGGTAGTCGGCGTAGCGGCGCGGCATGCCCTCGTTACCTAGCCAGTGCTGCACCAGGAAGGTGGTGTGGAAGCCGATGAACGTGGTCCAGAAGTGCCACTTGGCGAGGCGTTCGTCCATCATTCGGCCGGTCATCTTGGGGAACCAGAAGTAGATGCCGGCGTAGGTGGCGAACACGATGGTGCCGAAGAGGACATAGTGGAAGTGAGCGACCACGAAGTAGGTGTCGTGAACGTGGAAGTCGAGCGGAGGGCTGGCCAGGATCACTCCGGTGAGCCCACCGAACAGGAACGTGATGATGAACCCCACGGAGAACAACATCGGCGATTCGAAGGTCAACTGACCTTTCCACATGGTGCCGATCCAGTTGAAGAATTTCACACCGGTAGGCACCGCGATGAGGAATGTCATGAACGAGAAGTAGGGGAGCAGCACGGCGCCGGTGGCGTACATGTGGTGCGCCCACACCGCCATCGACAGTGCCCCGATGGCGAGGGTGGCGTAGACCAGGCCGCTGTAGCCGAAGATCGGTTTTCGGCTGAAGACCGGGAAGATTTCCGAGACGATGCCGAAGAACGGCAGGGCGATGACGTACACCTCGGGGTGGCCGAAGAACCAGAACAGGTGCTGCCACAACATGACCCCGCCGTTGGCCGGGTCGAAGATGTGACTGCCGAGATTACGGTCGGCCCACATGCCCATGAACGCTGCCGTCAACGGCGGGAAGATCAGCAGGATCAGGATCATGGTGATGAAGATGTTCCAGGTGAAGATCGGCATCCGGAACATCGTCATGCCGGGGGCGCGCAGGCACACCACCGTCGTGACCATGTTGACCCCGCCCAGGATGGTGCCCAGACCCATCACTGCCAGTCCCATGAACCACAGATCGCCACCGATGCCCGGGGTGTGTGTTGCATTCGAGAGCGGCGCGTAGGAGGTCCAGCCGAAGTCGGGTGCGCCGCCTGGGGTGATCAGGCTCGACGTGACCACCAGCGCTCCGAAGAGGTACAGCCAGTAGCTGAACGCGTTCAGCCGGGGAAACGCGACGTCGGGGGCGCCGATCTGCAGCGGCAGGATGTAGTTGGCGAATCCGAACACGATCGGTGTCGCGTACATCAGCAGCATGGCGCCGCCGTGCACCGTGAACAACTGGTTGTACTGCTCGTTCGACAGGAACTGCATGCCGGGAACCGCGAGCTCGCTGCGGATCAGCATTGCCATCAGTCCGGCGATCATGAAGTACGTGAAGGAGGTGACCATGTACATGATCCCGAGCATTTTCGGGTCCGTGGTCGTGATGATCTTGTGGATCATCGAACCCTTCGATGCATACCGTTGCGGATACGGGCGTACTGCCCGCGCCACGGTGCCAACCGGATTCATGGGGCCTCCTCCCCGCCGCAAGACGGCGGTCACTGGACGGCGCCGTAGCATCCCGGAGACACGATCGTGTTCGGCACAATCGTGCGCGCCGAGCTACCCGGCATAAGCGGCTACGACGAGAGTAACCCCCGGCACCGAGATCGGCAGCTTGTTCACCACATTGACGCCGCGTGGCGTCGCCGATCCCGACCCGAGCTCACCAAGTCCCGCCCAGGCCTAGTCTGATGCGATGCGCACAGTCGGGGTCGACCTCGCGGCCGAGCCGAAGAGGACCGCGGTCGCCGTCATCGACTGGTCCGAGGGTGTGGCCCACGTCGAGACCGTCTTGTTGGGTGTCGAGAATGCTGCGGTCGTCGAGGCGATCGGGAGGAGCGACAAGGCGGGAATCGACGCACCGTTCGGGTGGCCCGACGCCTTCGTGCGGATGGTGTCCGAACATCACGCCGGCCGGCTGTCCGCGGGCAACGGGCTGGAGACCCGCGAGGGCCGCCGCCCGCTCACCAAACGGCGCACCGATCTCGTGGTGCAGACCGCGTCGGGTTTCTCGCCGCTCAGCGTGTCCGCGGATCTCATCGCGCACGTGGCATTGCGCTGTGCCGGAATCCTGGCTGAGCTCGGTGACCTCGGCATCGATGTCGATCGTGTCACCGGGCGTGTGGCGGAGGTGTATCCAGCAGCGGCACTGCGGCGATGGGGACTGCTGTCGCGGGGATACAAGCGCTCCGAGAATCGGGTGCGGCTGGAGGAATTGGTCGACGCCGTTCGCGACGCGGCCCACTGGATGGACTTCGGTGACCACGAGATGATCTGCCGCGAATCGGACGATGCCCTCGACGCGGTACTCGCAGCCGTCATCGCCCGGGCCGCAGCCATCGGTCGCACCGACCTCCCCGAGGGTGCCGACCGGGACATCGCCCGGCGGGAGGGCTGGATTCACCTCCCTCAGGGAACCCTGCAGTCGCTGCGGCCCTGACCAGCGGCTCGAGCCCGCCCCGACCTCTTCGCCGGAAACCTGACAAAGTGGACGTTGTGCCCGCACGGTGCGGGGATACCACGATGAAGGAGACCCATGGCTTTCTGGGATCAGCTCAAGGCGAAGGCGCAGGAGATGAACGGCCAGCTCAAGACGAAGACGTCGCAGTTCCAGAACAAGGAGTTCGCGAACGCCAGCATGGCCATGTGCGCCCTCATCGCCGCGGCGGATGGCACCATCGACCCGTCGGAGCGGCAGAAGACGGCGGCCCTCATCACCAGCAACGAGGCACTCAAGGTCTTCCCGGCGGACGAGCTGAGTCAGAAGTTCGAGTGGTACTGCAGCAAGCTGCAGTCGGATTTCCAGTTCGGCAAGATCGAAGCCACCGCCACCATCGCGAAGCTGAAGCCGAAGCAGGATCAGGCCCGCGCGGTCATCCAGATCGGCATCGTCATCGGCGGCGCTGACGGCAACTTCGATCAGCACGAGCGAAATGTGGTGCGCGACGCCTGTTTCGCCGTCGGTATCGCCCCCGCGGAGTTCGAACTCTGAGCTGAGCACTCGACGGGAGCCCGTCCTCCACCACACCGGGGGACGGGCTCCGCCGTGTCGCGGGGGGACGTTCGTCGATTGCCACAGGTCAGATGCATGAATCGCCTCGAGTTGGGTACAGCCGGAGCACAGACCTCAGGAGGTAATCATGAAAATCGACAGGAAACTCGTGGTGATCGGCGCCCTGGCGTCCGCGTGCGGACTGGGCGGCGCCGGTGTCGCGGAAGCGGACGAGTCGCGCGAGTCCGCGGTGTGGACGCTGATGCAGCCCGTTCCGGTGCAGCAGCCGACTCCCGGCTGCAACGAATGGGTCGACTCGTGGAGGGGAGCCGTTCCGGACTGGGCTACCGAACACCACGACCGCCTGAACGGCTGGTGCGAGCAGCAGCTCGGTGACGACGACCCTCCGATCCAGCAGGAGCGGGGCGAAGAACAGGATCGGACGATCAACGTCCAATAGGAATGCCAGGAAGACGGACTATCCGGTGACGGGCTCCACCGAGAGTTGTTTCACCTCGCCGCTTGTTCTGGAGCTCCTCGCCGAATTCTGACGGACCGCCGGGTCGGGCCGTAAGCTCTCGCCGCGTGGGGATCAATCCAACTTCAGACGAAGGACGACGGATGAGTGAAGTGCTGGACCGAACCAAGATCTACATCGACGGATCCTGGGTCGACTCGCAGGGGGCAGGACGGATCGACGTGGTCGAACCGGCTACCGAGAACGTGATCGCGGTGGTGGCGGAGGGTACGGCGGCGGATGTCGACCGCGCCGCCGAAGCCGCGCGTGCCGCGTTTCCCGCGTGGTCGGCGCTGAGCGGTGGTGAACGCGCCACCTATCTGAACAAGGCCGCGGCCATCGTCGCGGAGCGCAGCGACGAATTGGCTGCGCTGGTGTCCCGCGACATGGGCATGCCCGTCGCATTCGCCAAGCCCATCCAGATCGGGATGCCGCAGGCACACCTCTCGGCATTCGCGGAGCTGGCCGCCACCTACGACTTCGGCGGGTACGAGGTGGGCAATTCTCTCGTGGTACGTGAGCCGATCGGGGTTGTCGGCGCCATCACTCCGTGGAACTACCCGCTGCACCAGGTGATCCTGAAGGTGGGCGGTGCGCTGGCTGCCGGGTGCACGGTGGTGCTCAAGCCGACCGAGGTGGCGCCACTGATCACCTACGCGCTCGCGGACATCTTCCATGAGATCGGCCTGCCCTCCGGTGTGTTCAATCTGGTGAGCGGATACGGGCCGGTCGTGGGTGAGGCCATCGCCGCCCATCCCGAGGTCGACATGGTGTCGTTCACGGGGTCGACGCGCGCCGGGAAACGCGTTGCGGTGGTCGCGGCCGAGACGGTCAAGAAGGTGGCCCTGGAGCTGGGTGGCAAATCTGCGAACATCATCCTCGACGACGCCGACCTCACCGCGGCCGTCACCGACGGAGTCGCGAAGTGCTACCTGAATTCCGGTCAGACCTGCTCGGCGCTGACCCGAATGCTGGTACCCGCCGATCGGATGGGGGAGGCGGCGGCCATCGCCGAGAAGGTGGCCCGCGAATACACGATCGGTGACCCCACCGCCTCGACCACCGCGCTGGGTCCGCTGGTGAATGCCAACCAGTTCAAGAGGGTACGTTCGTTCATCGACCAGGGCGTCGAAGAGGGTGCGGAACTCGTGCTGGACGGCCGCGAAACAGGAATCGACACAGGATATTTCGTCGGTCCGACCGTGTTCGCCGGGGTTACCGAGAACATGACCATCGCGCAGGAGGAGATCTTCGGGCCCGTCCTGTCGATCATCGGTTACCAGGACGAGGACGACGCCGTCCGGATCGCCAACAACTCCCCGTACGGCCTGTCGGGTGGGGTGTCGTCCGGAGATCCGGTCCGCGCCGACAAGGTGGCACGTCGCCTGCGGACCGGTCAGGTGTACATCAACGGCGCTGCGTTCAACCTGAAGGCACCCTTCGGTGGATACAAGCAGTCGGGTATCGGTCGCGAGGGCGGCGTCCTCGGCTTCGAGGAGTTCCTCGAGATCAAAGCCATTCAGCGGTAGCCGCGACGGCCAGGCTTTGCCCTCACGCTGAGAAAAATCGGTGACACCCTCCTTGCCCGCACCTAGCCTCGTTGTGCGGGCGGGAAGGGGCGGTCATCGATATGAGGAGCAGGGCACATGGATCTCGGTCTGGACGGTAAGAGGGCGATCGTGACGGGCGGCAGCCGCGGCATCGGGTTCGCAATCGCACGGAGTCTCGCCGCAGAGGGGGTCGACGTCGCGCTCGCGGCTCGCAACGCGGAGTCGCTCGAACTCGCGGCGAAGACGCTGGCACAGGAAACCGGACGCAGGGTGATCGGCATTCCCACCGATACCGGCGACGACGCGGCGGTGCGCGCCCTTGTGCGGCGCGCCGTGGACGAACTCGGCGGCGTCGACATTCTCGTGAATGCTGCTGCCACACCTTGGAGTGCGGGTAAGCCCACCGACTTCGCGTCCACCACGGATGACGTGGTCCGCGCTGAGGTCGAGATCAAAGTGCTCGGTTATCTGCGCACTGCCCGTGCGGTGGCGCCCCACCTGATCGGGCAGGGTTGGGGCCGAATCATCAACATCAGCGGCCTCGGGGCACGCCAGGCCAACTCCATCGCGCAGACCGTCCGCAACGTCGGTGTCTCGGCGCTCACCAAGAACCTCGCCGATGAGCTCGGGCCGAAGGGCATCAACGTCACCGTCG
>NZ_JBAQEO010000568.1:0-13909 GCF_049286785.1 Rhodococcus sp. (in: high G+C Gram-positive bacteria)
GTCGAGCCGGTGCTGCACTTCCTTCGCGATCCGCGCGTCGTCCATCAGCAGTACGCCGATCAGATCACGCCGGGTCACGATTCCGATGACGTCCTGCTCGTGCACGATCGGGATCCCGCGCAGCCCGGAACGCAGCATGCGGGACGCCAGTTCGCTCACCTCGGCATCGGCGGTCATCGTCACTACCGGCCTGGTCATCGTGTCCGCCGCCGTGGCGGTGCCCGCCCCACCTTCGCGGCCGCTGTCACTCGTCCGGAATTTCTCTCGCAGGAGGTCGCCCTCGGTCACGATGCCCACCAGGTGATGTGCATCGTCGACGACAGGCAGGACTGTGAACGCAGAGGTACCGATTATCCGGAGACACTCGTCGATCGGTGTCGATCCGGTGACGGTGGTGACCGGGCTGCTCATGATGTGTCGCGCGCGCATAACCATTCCTTTCGTTCCGATCAGCCTGACCTTCGCGGGCGCCTGCGGCAAGAGCCGTAGGACCTCACCTGGTGCTCCGCGCATGCGGCCGGGTGACATGCCGATCGGCGATCGGCAGCGGGCCCGAGAAGGGCCCAAATGCTCTGGTTTCGCCGTACGGTGGAAGGGAATGTGTGAGTAATGGAGGTGGACGACACCATGGTCAAACACTGGCTCGTCATGGAGACCGAGGGTGAGGATCCGCGGGCGCCGTACCGGACCCGGGTGGCCGGCGCGGGCCGGCATCTGCCCGCCACGCATCTCACCACCGATGACTTGATGGCGTCGACCCGCCACACGACGAACATCGATCTCGAACGACTGACGGGCGTGCGGGAGCGGCGTGTGTCGGTGGGAGACGAAGACTCCTACTCGTTGGCCGTCACCGCGGGACGGGACGCCCTGACCAAGTCGGGGCGGACAGCCGACTCGCTCGACGCCGTGATCAGTTGCAGCATCACGAAATTTCGAAACGGCCTCACGCAATGGCTCGAGCCGACGATGAGCGGTGCGGTCGCACACGCACTCGGTGCCGACAAGGCCATGACCTTCGACCTCTCGAATGCCTGCGCGGGCATGCTCACCGCAGTGACGGTGGTGAACAACTGGATTCGCCAGGGGATCATCGAGCGCGCCCTCGTCGTGAGTGGCGAGTACATCTCCCAGCTCGGTCAGAACGCCGCCCAGCACATCCGCAACATCATGAGCCGTGAGCTCGCGTCGTTGACGTTGGGCGACGCGGGTGCTGCGCTGGTCCTCGAACGCGCTTCCGCCGGCTCCGGCGGGATACGGATCGCCGGCTTCACGACGGTGGCCGACCACAGCCGTCTGTGCCTGGGATATCCGACAGGTGGGGATCCCGGCGCCCGCATGTTCACCAAGTCGCGCGCGCTGCAGAAGGCAGCCATCGCCGCCACACCCATGCTGCTGCACGAGGTCCTCGACGCGGTCGGGATCTCGTTGCACGACATCGATCACGTGATCGCGCACCAGACTTCGACGCGAGCGATCCGGAAAGGCATGGCCGAGCTCGAGACCTCGTTCGGTGAATCCCCGCGTCACGACCCGGTCATCACCGTCGATCGCTACGGGAACACGGCATCGACGACCCACACCGTGGCCCTCATCGAGGAACTCGAAGCCGGGCGCATACAACCCGGCGAGACCGTGGCGTTGATCTCGCTGGCGTCCGGCCTCGAGATCGGTGTGGTTCTGCTGACCGTCGACGAAGAATTGGTGGGTCGCTATGGGCACGGTCATTGAGCGGATGGTGGTCACGCGTGCTGGTCGGCTCCACCGGCACAGCGCGCTTCAGGTCGCGGTGACTGCGGCGAAGAACTGTCTCGAGCATGCCGGCCGGGAAGCCGACGACCTCGATCTCCTCATCAATGCCGGACTGTACCGCGACCGTAACCTCGGTGAGCCCGCCCTCGCCGCAATGATCCAAGAAGATGTCGGGGCCCACCCCGAGAATCCACACCCGGACGCCCACGGTACGTTCTCGTTCGACGTCGCCAACGGCACCTGCGGAGTCCTGACCGCATTGCAGATCGTCGACGGGTTCCTGCGCTCGGGCACGATCGAGCACGCGTTGGTGGTCGCCAGCGACGCCGATCCGGGCCACAACCTGAGCGAGGGATTTCCGTTCACCGCGGCAGGGGGAGCGGTGCTCTGCAGGTGGATCGACGGCGAACCCGGACTCGGGCACGTGTCGTGGGTCAACACTCCCGATGGCGGTGAGTCGTTCCGGGCCACGGTCGGGCAGGTCGACACCGGCAACGTCCTGCGGATCACCGAGTCCGACATGCTGGACGAACGGTACGCGGATGCGGCGGTGGCCGCGCTCACCGAATGCCTGCGCCGAGAATCGCTCCGGTTGTCCGACGTCGACTCGATCGTGGCGGCACCGGCCCGCTCCGGATTCCGTCTCGCCCTCGCCGAACGACTGGGGATCGCCGAATCCCGGATCACGGTGGGGGACGATGAATCGATGCACACTGCCGCGCTCGTCGCGGGTCTCGATCGCGGGCGACACCACCGCATGCCCGCGGGCACCCGCACCCTGGTCGTGGCCGCAGGTGCGGGTGTCACCGCCGGCGCCGCGCTCTACACCGAGCCGCCGGTGACGAGTTCGAACGGGTCTGCCTCCAACGGGGTAAGGGGCCACGGTTGACCGAGATCCAGCAAGCGGATCCGTTCTCCTCGCGGGGTGACTTCGGACCCTGTACCGTCCGCATCACCACGGTGTTCACCGAATCGAGCCGAGGAGGACCTCCGCTGAGTGTCGTTGTCGGGTAACGAATTTTGCCGGATCTGTTTCCGGAGGGGGTTCGACCCGAGGGACGCTGAGCCGGTCCGATTACAGAAGGAGCGATAATGACGAGTTATATCCGATTCTTCGAGGAACTCGGGATCGACGACATCGCGCTGGTCGGCGGGAAGAACGCCTCGCTGGGCGAGATGTATCGCGAACTGTCCGCTCAGGGGGTCGAGGTACCCAACGGCTTCGCGATCACGGCCGAGGCATACCGCCACATGCTCGAGGAGACCGGCGCATGGGAGCAGCTTCACGACGCGCTCGATGCCCTCGACCCGACCGATGTGGCCGACCTCGCCCGCCGCGCCAAGCGTGCCCGCGAAATTGTCTACGGTGCGGGCCTGCCCGCGGACGTCGCCGCGGACATTCTCAACGGATACCGGCGCCTGCAAGACCAATACGGCCCGGACGTGAGCCTCGCCGTGCGAAGCTCTGCCACTGCCGAAGATCTGCCGACCGCGAGCTTCGCGGGCCAGCAGGACACCTACCTCAACGTCAAGGGTGAGCAGAGTCTGCTCGACGCCTGTCGTCGTTGCTTCGCCAGCCTGTTCACCGACCGGGCCATCCACTACCGCGTCGATCAGGGATTCGATCAATTCAAGGTTGCGCTCTCGGTCGGCGTGCAGAAGATGGTGCGCTCCGATGTGGCCTCGGCCGGGGTGATGTTCACCCTGGACACGGAGTCCGGATTCCGTGACGTCGTGTTCATCACCGGCGCCTACGGGCTCGGAGAGAACGTGGTACAGGGCGCTGTCGACCCGGACGAGTTCTACGTCCACAAGCCCACCTTCGAGGCCGGCCATCGAGCCGTGCTGCGCCGCCTGCTCGGAGACAAGGCGGTGAAGATGGTCCTCGTCGAGGGCGAGACCAAGAACACCACCCGCAACATGCCGACCCCTAAAGCCGACCGCGCACGTTACTGCCTCACCGACGCCGACGTCGTGACACTCGCCGAGCATGCGCTGACGATCGAACGCCACTACGGACGCCCGATGGACATCGAGTGGGCCAAGGACGGCATCGACGGCCGGCTGTACATCGTGCAGGCTCGCCCGGAGACGGTCACCTCCCAACGTGGAGGGACCGTGCTCGAGAGCTACTCGATGGACGGCCACGGCGAGGTCGTCACCGAGGGACGCTCGGTGGGTGAGAAGATCGCCTCGGGCACCGCCCGCCTCATCGAGAACGTCAGCCAGCTGTCGGACTTCCGACCGGGCGAGGTTCTCGTCGCCGATATGACCGCCCCGGACTGGGAGCCTGTGATGAAGACTGCGGCGGCCATCGTCACCAACCGCGGCGGACGCACGTGCCACGCGGCGATCATCGCCCGTGAGCTCGGCATCCCCGCCGTCGTCGGGACCGGCGACGGCACCACCCGCGTGCCCGCCGGTCAGGTCGTGACCGTGTCCTGCGCCGAGGGCGACACCGGGCGGGTGTACGCCGGTGACGTCGCTTTCAGCGTCGATCGGACCGAGATCGGCGACCTTCCCCGCCCGGCCACCGAGATCATGCTCAACCTCGGCAATCCCGACCTCGCTTTCAAGACCTCCTTCCTGCCCAACGACGGTGTCGGGCTGGCCCGGATGGAGTTCATCATCGGCGAATACATCAAGGCACACCCGCTGGCCCTGCTTCACCCCGAGAAGGTCACCGACGCGCACACGCGGGAGACGCTGGCCCGTCTGACGAGGGCCTACCCGGACGGGGAGTCTTACTTCGTCGAGCGTCTCTCCGAAGGCATCGGCACGATCGCCGCGGCCTTCTGGCCCAAACCCGTGGTCGTGCGAATGTCTGATTTCAAGACCAACGAATACGCGAGCCTCCTCGGTGGGGCCGACTTCGAGCAAGAAGAGGCCAATCCGATGCTCGGCTTCCGCGGAGCATCTCGCTACGCCCATCCCGCCTACGCCGAGGGCTTCGCGCTCGAATGCCGTGCCATGAAACGCGTCCGCGAGGAAATGGGCCTCACCAATGTCATCCTGATGCTCCCCTTCGTGCGGCGTGTCGCCGAAGCCGACCAAGTTCTCGCGCGGATGTCCGAACTCGGACTCACCCGCGGGGAGAACGGGCTCGAGGTGTACGCAATGTGCGAGATCCCGAACAACGTCATCCTCATCGACCAGTTCGCGCAACGGTTCGACGGCTTCTCGATCGGATCCAACGATCTGACCCAGCTGACCCTCGGTGTCGACCGCGACAGCGAGATCGTCGCGTTCGACTACGACGAACGCGACGATGGAGTGAAGGAGATGATCCGGCTTGCCGTCGAAGGATGTCGCCGCAACGGCATCCATTCCGGGCTGTGCGGTCAGGCGCCCTCCGACTACCCCGACATGGCGGCCTACCTCGTCGAGATCGGTATCAATTCGATGAGCCTCAACCCTGACACTGTGCTCAAGACGACCCGGTACGTGCTCGACGTCGAGGCCGAGCTCGAGCGCACAAGTGTCAGCGAGACGCGATAGGGCGACCGGCACTCCCGCCCCAACGAGGACAGTGCCACTCGGAGGACAGCGCCACTCGGAGGACAGCGCCACTCGCGCCCAGTGCGATCGAGGCCGACGGTGAAACTCGGCCCGCCCCGGGAAGGGAATCTCAGCCCGCCCCGGGGACGGCGCTGCCGGCGCCCGCGAGCTGGGAGTAGAAGAGTTCGACATCACTGCGGAGGCACGGAGCGGTGCCCGGGGTGCGCAGCATGGCTGCTCCCGCCGCGATGCCGTATCGCATGGCGTCGCGCAGCGCCCAGCCGCAGCTGAGGCCGAACGTGATGCCCGCGACCATGCTGTCACCGGCACCGACACCGCTGACCACATCCACGTCGACGGACGGAAAATGTTCCTCCTCGTCGGCGGTGACGAGCAGTGCCCCGTCTGCGCCCAAAGACAGGGCCAGCACCGTGCACACGCCGTCCCCGATCAGTGTCCTGGCCGCGGCGACCTGGTCGGCGCGGGTCGGCAGTTCCTGTCCGACCCATTCTCGGAGCTCCCGAATGCTGGGCTTCACCAGATAGATGCCCCGGCGAAGTTGTCGAAGTGCGGGACCCGAGGTGTCGACTATCAGGCGGGCCCCCAACGGCGCCACGAGGTCGGCGACGCGCTGGTAGAAATCCACCGGCACACCCGGCGGCAGGCTACCGCCGGCCACGACGAACACGGCATCTCTCGCGACTCTCGCCAGCAACTCGAGGCACGACTGCTGTTCGATCGCGGTGAGTACGGGACCGGGCAGGACGAACCGGTACTGCAGACCCGTGCTCTCCTCGTTGATCGTGAAACTCTCACGCGTGGAACCGCGGATCGTGACGGTGCGCAGGGCCACGCCCTCGGTGGCGACCAGATCCTCGAGCGCCCGGCCGCAGTGGCCGCCGGAGGGGAACACCGCGGTTGCGGGCCGTCCGAGCACCTGCAGCACACGCGCGACGTTGACGCCGCCACCACCGGGATCCCGCCGTGGCGCGTCGCACCGAATCTTGCTCGTCGGCATCACCCGGCCGGTGCTCGTGGTGATGTCGAGTGCAGGGTTCATCGTCAACGTCACGATGTCGGGCATGTATCCTCCGATCCTCCCGAGGTGGGGCGCTCAGCCGTCCTGCTGGACGGTCACGCATTCGTAGTTCCGCCATCCGTCGGTTGCCTCCCACCGCGATTCCACCGCACGCGACGATTCGGCGATGTCCGCCGTGGTGTCCACCTGGGTGGCCGACGGCCAGGTCGTGCCCCGTGCGGCCATGGCATCGTACACGTCGGCGGTGGCATCGGATTCCCCGTGCGGGCGGGTCCTGATCCGGTTGATCGCCACGTCGCGGGGGACTGTGCATTCGATCTCGACGAGGTCGCTGTGGGCACAGCTCGCCACCTGGGCGGCACGCTCGCGCAGACGCGGGTAGCCCCATGAGGCATCCACGATCACCGAGCGACCTGTCGCGAGGAGATCCCGCGCCCGGTGGAGAAGTTCGGCATACGTCCGGCCGGTCATGGGTCCGCTGTACAAGCCCTGCTCGAACTCGGCGGCCTGCGAGAGATCCGGTGGTACCCCCGCCAATTCCTTGCGCACATGGTCGCTGGAAAGAAGGACCGCGTCGCAGCGTTCGGCCACCGCGCGTGACAAGGTGGATTTGCCTGAACCGGGAAGCCCGCCGATCAACGCCAGCCGCACCGTTCCGGCCCGCAAGTGATCGAGCGCGAGCCGAGAGTGGTTGCGCGCATCCGGCAGAGCGCTCGGCGACCCCTGCGTGTAGCGCAGGCAGGACACCTTGGCCCGGACGAATGCCCGGTAGGCGACGTAATGGTGGATCAGTGACCGAGGTGGGTCGTCACCGGCCTCGGCACAGTAACGGCGGAGGAACGCTGCGGCGAGATCCGCGCGGCCGAGATATTCGAGATCCATGGCCAGGCACGCCGCGTCGTCCACACCGTCGACATGCCGGAGATGGTCGTCGAAATCCAGGCAGTCCAGGATCCGGGGTCCGTCCGGCAGGCAGAAGATGTCGTCGGCGAGGAGATCCGCGTGTCCGTCGACCACACGGCCGTCGGCAATTCTGGTGGCGAAGAGCCGCTTACGTCCGGCCAGGTACTGCTGGCCGCGCCGGCCGATCTCGGTGATCTCCTCGGTCGACGGTGTTTCGCAGTCGAAGTCGGATACCTCCGCGACGTTGGCGCGCCACCGCGCAGCCACCGCATCGCGCGTCCCGTCCTCGTCGACATCCGGTCCGCGTCTCGCGTGAGCGTGGAAACGGGCGAGGAGCCGCGCGATCTCGTCGAGGACCTCGGCAGGTTCCTCACCGCGGGTGATCAGGGTCGCGAGCCGGCGGTCGTCCGGCATGCGTTTCATCTTCACGAGCGGCTCGGGCGGTCCGCCTCCGGGATCTGTGAGTTCGGCGACGCCGAGGTAGACATCGGAACTGAAACGCCTGTTGAGTTCTACTTCACGCTCACAGGCCTGCCGCCGCTTCTCGACGGTACTGAAGTCGAGAAAATCCGTGCGGATCGGTTTCTTGGCCTTGTAGACCACGTCACCGACCATCACGACACGTGCGGTGTGCGTTTCTCTCCCGGCCACGTTCATGTCCCCCGGGGTGGGCATGGTGTCGCCGTTCACGCTGTCGTTCCTCGGTCGGTGAGTTCGTCGACTGCCGTTGATTCGTCCTGCAGACGAAGATCCAGACAGATGTGCGAACCCTCCCGCCGGAGCGCTTCGGACCAACCGAGGTCGCGCAGAAGCTGCAGCACCACCGTGTTCTCGGCCAGCATCTCCGCTCTCAGCTGCTGGATTCCGTGCCTGCGCGCTTCGTCGGTGAGACGGGTGAGCAGCAGCGTGCCGATTCCGTGAAGCTGTTCGTCGTGATCGACGACGATGGCGAATTCGACCTCGACCGGTACTCCGACGGTGCCCGCGGGCGGCACATAGTTGGCCACCCCCAGCATCCTGCCGTCCACGAAAGCCCCGACCGCACAGTGTCCTTCGTCCTGTAGACACAGAGATCCGATCAGCTTCCCGAGTTTCTTCGGGCGTGACCCGAAGAACCTCAGATAGGCGTCGCGCTCGGTGAGCCGTTCATACACGTCCGTCGCAGCCTTCCGGTCCTCGGGTCCCAGGCGACGCACCGTGACATGGTGCGCCTCGTTCGTCGTGATGACCACTCGATATCACCCGATCCGGTCGGTAGTGGGTACTCCCTTGAATGGTGGCACGCAGAGCGGGGTGCCGTTGGCATAAGCAACCGACAACGGTCCTAAGCCTCTATTCATTCTCCTGTTCGCTGCCGATGCTGAACAGTGTCTCTACGCGGTCTCTACGCGGCAACGGCACACGGAAGGATTCCGAGACGGATGACCGACAAGAACCCGGACGCCCACAGGCCGTGCCCGTCCGTGCGCTCCGAGGTGATCGAACGGCTCACACCCGAATTCGAGACGTGCTTCTCACCCACCGCCATCAGTCGTGTCGTCGCCGACAGCATCCGCGACCTCACCGGCGTCCCGGCACCGGACCTCCCGGAACTCGCCGAACGGTTGGCGCGTCAGCGACTCCTCACGGCCCGAGAGCAATTCGAGGGACCCCCGCCCGACGTCTGCGACGGCGCCCACCGGAGCTCCGTATGAGGGCAGGGACGGGCAGCGTGCGAGCAGGTTCTCGCCGCGGGGCCGGACGACGAACGTCACTCACTTTCGGGGACCCCATGCCCTTACTCCGGGCCGGTCCGGAACGTCTAATCGAGAAACAGACACATCACACACACCCAGGAGAGCATCATGAGTCTGCCCACCCCGTCCCGACGATCTCGCGCGCTGCTGCCCGAACTGTCGGATCTGTGGGGATCGATGATCGGTCTGCGTCCCTTCCATGACACTCACGTGATCCGCGTGGAAGACCGGATCGAGAACGGTCGCTACACTCTTCGCGCCGAAGTCCCCGATGTCGACCCGGAGAAGGACATCGAGATCACCGTTCGTGACGGTCAGCTCACCATCAAGGCCGAACGCACGGAGAAGCACACCGAAGAAGGCCGGTCCGAATTCAGCTATGGATCGTTCGTCCGTTCGATGACTCTTCCCCCAGGGGCGGACGAGGACGACATCGAGGCCACCTATGACCGCGGAATTCTGACGGTCTCGGTGGCCGTCGGCGAGCCTGCTGCTGCGGAAAAGCACATCGAGATCAAGGTTGCCGAGACCAAGGCCGCGGAAGATGCGTCGGCGGCGAAGACGAACGAAGGAGAGTCGAAGTGAAAGAGAAGAAGTGGACGGTGGACATCGTCATCGATGAGCACGAGTCGGAGGAGCACGGGTCGCGGACCAGGGCGGAGGCTCGCCTGCGCACCCACGACGCCACGACCTTCGTGGGGACCGGGCTGGCCCGTCGCAATCCGAAAGACACCGAGGTTCCCGAAATCGGTGACGAACTGGCGGCCGCGCGCGCACTCGCGGACCTGTCCCACCAGCTCATCGAGACGACGGCCGCAGACCTCGAAGCGGTCACCCGCGAGACCATCCACCTCGAGGGCTGACTGCCCACACCGAGTGACGGCACACGGCGACAACGGCCGGCAGAGATGACGGGAGTCCCATGGACATCATTCACAGATCGCCCATCGATGTCGGCCATCCGCCGAATTTCACCGACTACGACGGCGAACGGGCCCGGTTCTCGTGGGCCGACATCGAACGCGAACTGGGTCCGGCACCCGGCGGGTGCAACCTCGCCTACTACGCGGTGGACCGTCATGCCGACGGGCCGCACCGGGACAGGACGGCATTTCGATTCGTCACCGGGGTCGACGCCACGGGCGGTCTCGTCACCGAGGATCTCAGCTTCGGTGATCTCGCCGTCCGGGTACGGCGATTCACCAACGTGCTGCGGAAGCTGGGAATCGGCAAGGGTGACCGGGTGTACGTGTACACCGGGCGTGTCCCCGAGCTGTACATCGCGATCCTCGGCGGACTGCGGAACGGCTGCATCGTGTCACCGCTCTTCTCCGCGTTCGGCCCCGAACCGCTGGCCACGAGAATTCGGCTCGGCGAGGCCCAGGTGCTCGTCACCACCGACTTCCTGTATCACCGCCGGGTGGAGAAGATACGCGACGACCTTCCGTCGCTGGAGCACATCCTGGTGGTCGGCGGCGACGCCCAACCCACCGATCTGCCCGGCACCGTCGATTTCCGGAGTGCGATGGCCGAGGTGGACGACGACGCCGACATCACTCCGACCTGTGCGGACGATCCCGCACTGCTCCATTTCACGAGCGGGACGACAGGCACCCCGAAAGGAGCCGTCCACGTGCACGGCGCCGTCGCCACCCACTATGCGACCGGCCGATACGCCCTGGACCTCCACGCTTCGGACATCTTTTGGTGCACCGCGGATCCGGGCTGGGTCACCGGCACGTCGTACGGGGTGATCACCCCGCTGCTGCATGCGGTCACCTCGATCGTCGACACCGCCGAATTCGACGCCGAACGGTGGTACCGCATCCTCGAAGAGCAATCGGTGACGGTCTGGTACACCGCACCCACCGCGATTCGCATGCTGATGAAATCCGGTCCGGAACTGGCCCGGAAATACTCGTACCCGCACCTGAGGTTCATCGCCAGCGTCGGCGAACCACTCAACCCGGACGCCGTGGTGTGGGGGCGGGACGTTCTCGGCCATCCCATCCACGACAACTGGTGGCAGACCGAAACCGGCGGGATCATGATCGCCAACACCCCGGGCTTCGACATCAAACCGGGGTCGATGGGTCGTCCGCTTCCGGGCATCGACGCCGGCATCGTCACCCGGTCCCGTGACGGCACCGTGACCGAGATCTCGGAGCCGGACGTCGAGGGCGAACTCGCCCTGAGACCGGGATGGCCCGCCATGTTCCGCGGCTACCTACACAACGACGAGCGATACCGCCGGTGCTTCGCCGGCGGCTGGTACCTGACCGGTGACCTCGCGAAACGCGACGCCGACGGATATTACTGGTTCATCGGCCGGGCGGATGACGTCATCAAGTCCGCGGGCCACCTCATCGGACCGTTCGAGGTGGAGAACATCCTCATGGAGCACCCGGCCGTCGCCGAGGCCGGCGTGATCGGCAAACCGGACGAGATGGTCGGCGAGGTGGTGAAGGCCTTCGTGTCGGTGAAGAGCGGCTGGACGGCCGACGACGCACTACGCCGCGAGCTACTCGGGTACGCCCGCAAGAAACTCGGCGCCGCCGTCGCACCGAAGGAAATCGATTTTGTGGACGTGCTGCCCCACACCCGGAGCGGGAAGATCATGCGTCGACTCCTCAAAGCCCGCGAATTGGGCCTGCCCGAAGGTGACACCTCGACCCTGGAGGCAGGCGGATGACCGGGAGCGATTCGTCTCACGACAGCAACTTCCCGTACGACAAGGCTTTCGCCGTCCAATTGCTGACCGACATGCTCCGCATCCGGCGATTCGAGGAGAAGGCGGCAGAACTGTACGGCGCCGCGAAGATACGCGGGTTCCTGCACCTGTATGTGGGTGAGGAAGCCGTCGCGGTCGGCGCCCTGCACGCGCTGCTCCCCGGGGACGCCGTGGTGGCCACCTACCGGGAGCACGGTCACGCGCTGATCCACGGCGTATCGATGAACGCGATCATGGCCGAGATGTACGGCAAACGTGAAGGATGTTCACGGGGCCGCGGCGGATCGATGCACCTGTTCGATGCGAGCACCCGATTCTACGGCGGCAACGCCATCGTGGGGGGCGGTCTGCCGCTCGCCGTCGGGTTGGCGATGGCGGACAAGATGCAGGGCCGGAACCGGATCACCGCGTGCTTCTTCGGCGAAGGCGCCATGGCCGAGGGCGTGTTCCACGAGTCCATGAATCTGGCCTCGTTGTGGCAACTTCCGGTGCTGTTCTGCTGCGAGAACAACCTGTATGCCATGGGCACCGCGCTCGAACGCTCCGAATCCCAGACCGACCTGTGCGTCAAGGCGGCGGCTTTCAACGTTCCGACCCTGCGAACCGACGGTATGGACGTGATCGCCAGTCACGGCACGGCCCGATCGGGCGCCGCGCACGTCCGAACCACCGGTGGCCCCCTGTTCATCGAGTTCCAGACCTACCGGTTCCGTGCCCACTCGATGTTCGACCCCGAGCTCTACCGCGACAAAACCGAGGTAGAGGAATGGAAGACCCGCGGGCCGATCCACACCTACTCGGCGCGACTGAAGGCGCTCGGCATGTTCTCCGAAGAAGAGTTCCTCCGGATCGACGAGGTCGTCATGGCAGAAGTCGACGCCGCGGTCGCGTTCGCCGAGGCAGGCACCTGGGAGGAACCCGAGGATCTCCTGCGCGATGTCGTGACGCCCGCCGACTCGGTAAAGGGGGCACGATGAAGACCACGTACCGCGAGGCGATGCGGGAGGCGATCCGGGAAGCACTGTCCGAAGATCCGCGGGTCTTCCTGATGGGGGAGGACATCGGGCGTTATGGGGGCACCTACGCGGTGACCAAGGGGCTGCTGGCCGAGTTCGGGCCTGATCGGGTGCGGGACACACCGCTCTCCGAACTCGGATTCGTGGGTGTGGGTATCGGTGCGGCGATCGGGGGCATGCGGCCGATCGTCGAGGTCATGACCGTGAACTTCAGCCTGCTCGCCCTCGATCAGATCGTCAACACGGCGGCGTCGTTGCGGCACATGTCCGGTGGTCAATTCTCCGTCCCGGTGGTGGTCCGCATGGCGACGGGTGCGGGACGGCAACTCGCCGCACAACATTCGCACAGCCTCGAGAACTGGTATGCGCACATTCCCGGCATCCGGGTCCTCGCGCCGGCGACGGTCGCCGATGCCCGCGGCATGCTCGGCGCGGCACTCGCCGATCCCGACCCGGTGATCATCTTCGAACACGTGCAGCTGTACAACACCTCGGCGGATCTGGACTGGCCCCAGGCCGTGGACATCGATTCGGCACGGATCAGACGGGAAGGCACCGACATCAGCCTCATCACCTACGGTGGTTCGCTTCCGAAGACGCTGGCGGCCGCGGACCTCCTTGCAGCGCAGGGTATCGACGCCGAGGTCGTCGACCTGCGGGTGCTGCGGCCCCTCGATGGAGAGCTGATCGCGAACTCGGTCGGAAAGACGCACCGTGCGCTGGTGGTCGACGAGGGGTGGCGTAGCGGAAGTCTTGCCGCGGAGATCCTTGCACGTATCGTCGAGGACAACTTCTACGATCTCGATGCTCCTCCTCAGCGGGTGTGCAGCGCCGAGGTGCCCGTGCCGTACGCGAAGCATCTCGAGCAGATCGCACTACCGCAGGTCGACACGATCACCGCCGCCGCCCTGGCCGTGATGGGTAAGGAATGAGGTATCGATGTTCGATTTCGCGCTACCGTCGCTCGGCTCCGACATGGAGGAGGGGACACTGACCGAGTGGTTGGTGAAACCCGGCGACGAGGTGAAGCGGGGTCAGGCAGTGGCAACGGTCGACACGGCGAAGGCTGCTGTCGACGTGGAGATCTGGCGCGACGGCACCGTCCACCGACTGCTGGTCGAACCGGGAACCACGGTGTCGGTGGGAGCCGCGATGGCGAGCCTGCTCGAGCCGGGTGAGGCGGAACCAGCCGAGGAACCGGTGCGGGAAGCGGCCGTCGTGCGCGAAGCAGCGC
>NZ_JBAQEO010000569.1:0-3093 GCF_049286785.1 Rhodococcus sp. (in: high G+C Gram-positive bacteria)
GTTATGGCGTGACCCGGATTACCTACGAAATCTCGTATGTCTCGGCCGAAGGCACGCCTTCGCCGCCACTGTTCTCGCAAATTGGCAGCCCCTCAAGTGCGCCGGTGATACTTGACGCGCTGATTGCTTCGATTGAGGGACCCACGGACACGTAGCTGTGCATCACGGACGGTTCCTCCGACGTTTAGCCAGTTCCGTCCGCTCGACTGCCGCGGCGGCGTTGCTCGGCGGTGCGTGTTGCGGCCGCCGCGATCTCGATCGCAGCTCGGTGGCCGGGGCTGCCAAGTGCGGCCCGTCCGTTCTCCTTGTCGATCCGGCTCTGGTGCAGGCGTTTATCCGCGGCCGCCATTAGCTCCGCAGCTTCAGCTGCTTCCTGGTCCCGCGCGGCTTGATCGAGGACGTGCGGCGGGAAGTCCAGATCCTGCTGGTTGAGGAGCCAGCGCAAGAAAGCGGCTGGCACCTTCGGTGTGGGGGCGATGTGGGTCCGGGCAGACCAGGCGTCGAGGATGGCGTTCAGATCCTCGCTGGTCCATCCATGTGCGGCTGGTTGGGCCAGGACGCTGGCCCAGGTTTTGACTGCGTGCTCACGTGCCCATGCCGGCGTTCGTTTGCCTGAGAGCCACCTGGAGGCTAGGACGGCCCCCTTCTGGATGGTGGCGGCCTGCTCGCGTTGAACCTTGGTCTCCGTGCGCCGCGAAGCGGCTCGTTTATCCACAGTTTTCGTTGTAGTTATTAACTCTCTACGAGAGTTAAAAGAGAAAAAATGACCCCTTCGGGGGTGGGGTGCCATTTGTATGGAATCACCAACTGAGATGCGAGTTTTATCCACAGGCTTGGAGGGGTGCAGTGCCCAGACTGATGCCCAGCCACGGGCCTTGTCGCCGACGCGATATGAGGCCATGCGTTCGGCCCAGGTGCGTTGGCGGCCTCGGAACACCTCGGTGGCCACACGGAGCAGTTTGAGGGCTGTGCGCGCTCGTTTGACTGTGCGTTCTTTGAGGTCGCCGCGTTCCATGATCGTGGCGACCGTCAGGCGTGAGTTCTGGCCGGTGGTGTGGTCCGCGGCTTCGCCCATGACCCGCGCGATACTGAGGAGTTTTCGCAGGCTCATTCCGCCGCCGGTAGCCTTGACCAGCGCGGGGCGGATTCGTTCGTAGTCGGCAGCATAGGCGCACCGCACAACGACTTCGACCCAGTGCTGCTGTCCTCGCCAGTGCGGTATGCCGCCGTAGACGCGGTCGGCGATGACGGCGTTGTGGCCGTTGTAGGCGTCCTCACCGAAGCTGAGGTTTTCGCCCAGGTCTAGGCGAACTTTGCAGTAGTGCCGGCATGCGGCCTCCTGGCCGCCGAGAGCACGCACACGCAAGGGATGCAGTTTGGCGCACTGGTGGCCGTACGTGTGGCCGGGTACCGCTCGTGGTGTTCTGGCGATACCTCGGCGGGGGTTTGAGCGGGAGCTTCCGCAGTACCGCGGAGGCTTCGATAGGTAGGTGGTGGCCGTGTCCAGTCCGTGATCGGACACGCCAGCGGTGTTCGTTGAAGCGGTGTCAGGGTGTGCGCTACCCTGAGAGCTGTCTACCACGACAGTTCCCTTCGGGGAAAGGCAGTACCCGAGTTGTGAGTTGGTCGCTCAGAACTCTTCGCCTTGAGGCCCCTCGGTGCTTGCCCACCGGGGGGTTTCTCAATGAGGTTGGTACTGCAGAGATATGTGGTTATCCGCCTCTGTTCGGCTGCTTGCCCTCAGCCAGACCAGGTGGTTACGCGGTCTCTGGCAGCGGCAACTCCTCCTGGTGTGGGGTAGCGAAGTGCGTCAGGCCGGTGTCCGCTGCCAGCAACGCGACAATGTAGTCAGTCTCCGTGAGCCCTTTGCGCGCGGCGGTGGCGGCAGTGGCCTTTTTCAGCTCGATCGGCACGAATGCCTTGACGAGTTTGCGGTCGCCCTTGCTTGGGCGTCCCACTTTCCGGGGCGACAGGTTCTCGGCCATGAGGTCAATTCTGGTCCACGAAATGCCGTCAACGCGGTAGCGACACGCCACCTTTCCGCCGCACATCGACCGTCTGCCCCCTCCGCTCGTTGAGGTCCTAGACTCGCCTGGTGCCTTGGGCAAGGCTAGGGGAGAGGGTGGACATGGGCTTCATCGGTCGGCAGAGCAAGGACGACGACAGTGTGCGATCGAGATTGCTACCAGTTGTCGAGAGCTTGAACCTTGCGGCCGGGTGGTCGATCGACGAAGCAGTTTCCGCCGCAAGCCGACTCACAGGCCGATCGATCAAGCTCGCACCGCTTCCTGCCGTCCCCGGAGGCGGAGGGAAGGTGTGTGGGCTCGCCACGAGGACGCCGGAGTTCGATATCGTCTGGCATCGCATCTCGTCTGATCCGCGCCGGCAGGCACAGATCGTTGGTCACGAGCTCGGCCACCTGATCCTCGACCATGACCCGGATTCAGACGAGGTTGACTTCCACGAATTGGCAAATCAACTCCTGGGGATGGACATTCCTCGCGGTGCCACCACTCTCGGCGCCCGCGGTTTCACAAACTATGATTCTCCCGAGGAGTACGAAGCCGAACTCTTTGGAAGTTTGCTGGTCACCCATCCGGCTCGCCACCTGCGAAAGAGCGACGGCTCGCGGCCTGCGACCTTTCGGCTGTTTTGAGGTCCCGGAAGGCGGCGAAATGGCCGTCGAATGTTGTTGTGGGTTTGGTTGTCGCGAGCGCTCTCGCTGCGATCACATTGCAGCACCCGCGCGAATCCAGCGTGAGCTGGCTTTGGACGGCCGGGTTCGTCTTCATGGTGAGCATGATCAGCCTGCGCACGATATTCGTACGCAGCACGCGATTCGACCGACAGGTGAATCGTGCAGCAATTCTCGCTGGGTGTGCCGTTGCGTTGTGCGAGCCTTCGATCGCACGGGTAGTGGCGACCGTCCTGCCAGGTGGACAACCCCAGATCCTCGATCTTTGGCACATCTGTTTCATCCTGTCCTGCTTCTCCATGGTCACGCTGATGCGCGGACTGGTAAACCCCGATTGGAAAGAACGGACCAGCCCAACCCTTTACGTGCTGCCGCCTCTGATCATCGTGGTGTTGTTG
>NZ_JBAQEO010000570.1:0-5515 GCF_049286785.1 Rhodococcus sp. (in: high G+C Gram-positive bacteria)
CGGCTGATCTCGGCGGCGTAGTTGGTCCAGTCTCCGGCGGAGAGTCGCTGCCATGCGACTGCGACGTCGGTGTGGATGCCGAGGGTGCGGGCCAGGATCGCTGCGGGGATCTCGGTGGCGAGCTGGAACAGGGCGGTGCTGCGGTCGGCGCCTGGCCGGATGCCGAGCTTGTTCAGTCGTTCGACGAGTTGGCCGGTGCTGATGGGCCGCCCGGGCTGCCCGCCTGGGAACAGCCAGAGCGATGGTGTCAGTGCACCGATTGTGGCGTGCCCCTTGCGTTTTTCGGCGACGGTCCGTGCCAGTTCGTCGACGGGGTGGGGAAGATTGATCGGTGAGGAGCCCAGGTGCAGCCTGACGGCGCCGTTGCTGGTCTCGAGGTCGACGATGGTCATCCGCGAGATTGCTGCCAGGGTTTGGGCGTAGAGAAGCACGAGCAGGCCCGCGAGCCGGTCTTCGGCCTTGATCGTGTCGTCGTGTAGCAGCCGGCGGGCGATGTCCCATCGGTGTTGGTCATCGAGCGGCCGGGTGGGCCCCATCCAGCGGCGTGCGGGGACGCGGGCGCTGATCAGCTTGTTCTTGTGGGCCCAGCGTATGAAGTGCCCGGCGGAGCCGCGGTTGGCTGCGGTGTCGTCGGTGAGCCATTGGTCGAGGTCTGCTTGTTGACAGGTGTCGAGGGTGAGTTGGTGATCGGTCAGCCAGTCGAGGAAGGCGACGGCTCCGTAGGTGCGCTGCCGGACGGAGTTGAACTGTTGGATCGTGGTGACGGCGCCGTTGTTGCGTTGCCGCAATCGGCGGACGAGTTGCCAGGTTGTGTAGCGGTGCAGCACGTTCCGCTGCTCGGGATCCGTCTGGGCGGCCACGACGCGGCCGAGCACCTTCTCGGCGCGGATCATGTGCTCGTCACGTTCGGGCAGGGCGCCGACACCGACGAGGACCTGCCGCAGGTGAGCGAGAGCCTGGCTGTCGGGCAGTTCGTCGAGTTCTTCGTGGGTCAGCGCCCGCCGACCGGCGGCGAGGTCGGCCAGGACGGGTGCGACGGACTTCTTCCTCAGCCATCGCATCGCGGTGATCGGGTGCTCGGCGGTCGCGATGTTGTTCCGCAGCGCTTGCAGCCCGGGATGCAGAGACGCCGAGGACGCGCCCAGGATCTCGTTGAGGCCCTGGTTGATCAGGCAGCGGGGGCATTGCCCGGGATGCGGGTGGGCGGGGTCACTGCAGGTGGGGCAGTCATGCCAGACGGCAGGGGTGGTGCAGTCCGCGCAGCGTGGCTGGTCCAGGGTTCCTGAGACGATGGCCGTGGTCCGGCCGCAGGAACAACACCGTGCCGTGCGCCCCTGACAAACAGGACACCACGGTCGTCCGGTGATTCGGGAGGTGCCGCAGGGCTTTTCTTCGCCGCAGATCGAACAGACAGCGGTCGGCAGGGGCGGACAGGTTCCGCAGATCGGGCCCTCCGGCGTGCGGAGACTGACCGAGCGGCGGCGCCCGCAGTTGAGGCAGTCTTCGAGATTGTCGGGGTCGGTGACCAGGCAGTTCGGGCAGAGCGGCCGGCCCTGTTCGTCCCGGGTCGCGGGCTCGCGGTGGGCGCCGCAGCGGACACATTCCTCGACACGGCTGTGGGCGATGCAGGTGCGGCAGACGCGTTGTCCGTCGAGGGGTTTGTCGATCCGGACGACTCGGCGGCAGCGGGGGCATGCCGGTCGGACGATCCCGGCGACGCCCGCGGCGTGAAGGGCCTCGATCAACGGAAGAATCACCCGGACGGGCGCGAGGTGCCCAGCGCCGGTGAGCAGTTCGGGTTGAGCTTCCAGTGCCCAGCCGATCCCGCGCTGATGGGACGGCCGGGAGGCGAGCTTGCCGACCGCGACGGCGATGAGGTCCCGGTCGACGTCCGGGTCCAACCGTGCGATCACACTGTGTATGACGCCGATCGGATCGCGGTCGTCGCGGTCGGGGCATCGGGCGCAGCGGGGCTGCCCGGTGCGGTCCCGGGTCGCGGCATGACGCTGTTGGCCGCAGGCCGCGCAGGTCAGGGGCCGGATGCCGCAGGACCCGCAGTACCAGTCCTGACCGCGCCGCTGCAGGGTCCGCATCGGTTTGCCGCAGCCAGCGCAGACCGGCGGAGAAACCTCCGCGCCCGCCTCCCGCAGAGCGATCAGCAGATCCCCGATCACCCGGGGCGCCGGGGAACGACCGTCGGTCAAGGTCACCGAGCGCTCGGCGAGAAAGGCCGCCAGCCGCCGCGACTTCGCCCGCCCGCCAGCGACTCCGGCGACAACGGCCCGGACCTGGTCCGCTGTCAGCCGACCATCGACCGCCAGCACCAGGTCCGTGACGAACCCGACGGGGTCCGAGATCACGCGACCGTGGTCAGGTGCCGTCACGGCAGCTCGACGCCGCGGATCCGCGCCCGCCGGGGGCGTAGGTCCCCGATACCGGCCTCGGCGCCGACAGCCCTCTTGCCGCGCGTGGTGGCTTCGGCGGCAACGGCCGGTTCGATCAGGTCGTCCATGGTGCAGTCGAAGATGTCCAGCAGCGCCATCAGGATTTTCAGGCTCATCCGTTCGGGCCGTTCGACCACGAGCCGATAGACCTGGCTCGAGGACAAGGTGATGCCACGTTTGTCCAGCGGTTCGATCAGGTCGGTGGTCTGGAACATGCCGCGGTCGGCCATGACCTTGCGCAGGTGCCAGTGGTAATCGAGTTTGGCGGGCATCATCGGTCCTTCTCTGACGGGGCCAGTACGGGCGCCAGCGCCTTCTGCAGCATGGTGTTCATGTAGTCGGTGCTGACGTGGGTATAAATGGCCGTCGAACTGTCGCTTTCATGCCCGACCTGCGATTGGATGAATCGACGGTCGGCGCCATCCTCGGTGAGGTGGGTGACGTAGGAGTGCCGGGCGCTGTGCACGACCAGCGCCTTCGGGAGCTTGAGCGCATCCCGGTAGGCGACGAACCGGGCGTTGATCTCCGCGGGCTTGATCCGCCCGCCCCGCTCGGTCACCCAGAGCGCCGGATGATCCGGGCAGCCGAACCGGGGCCGGACGTTCTCGACGTAGTCGACCACGGCTTCCACCGCCCAATCCATCACCGACAGCACGTTCCGCCGCCGCCGCGGCTGGCCCCGTTTCGCCTTCCCGTAGCGAACGTTGAGTGTGCCGTAACGGCCGAACTGCGGCGCCGCCGGGTTGCGACCGAAGTCCACCAGATCCAACTTCGCCGTCTCGGAGCGGCGGAGGCCCCCCCCCGTATATAACCTTAAAAATCGTCGCATCACGGTAAGCAGCAAGGGCCCCTTTGCGTTTCGCGCGCACCGCGCGCTCGACCTGATCGTCGGCATAGTCCAGGAACCGCTGCATCTCCTCCCGGGTGAACGGGCGCGCCTCCGGCCGGCCCTCGTAGTCGTTGAGATGAGCGATCGTGTTCCACTCGTGGCAGATCGCCACCGGATGGGTGCCGAACGCTTCCTCGCACGCGACAGCCCACCCGTATCGGCCGTCGACCAGATACTCGCTGAACAACCGCAACCCGCACTGGTAGCCCCGAATCGTCGACGACGCCAGGTGCTTTTCGCTGGTCAGCCACCGCGACCACTCATCGATGTGCGTCGGGGTCCACTGCCACGGATAGTCATTGACGAACTCCATGAACCGCCGAACCAACTTCTCCCGGGCCGTGATCGTTTCCTCGCGCAGCCCGCGGGCAGCCTGCTGGGCCCGCCACCCACGAAACATTCCCTCTGCCATCGCATCCTGCGGGCGCAACTGCGCCACCCCGGACACCAGCTCCAGACGAGCCGCCCCAGCGAGATCGACCTGCCGCAACCCACACTCCTCACGCCACCGAACAGTGCGAGAATCATGCATCAGACGGGCTAGTTAGGGCAAACCGGCTGGCCAACAGGCATTCTCCCGTCACCGCTACGGTATTCTCACCCTGCTTCCCATCAGGCCACCAGCAGATTATCGCCCGTCTGATGCAATTCCCGAGGGTTCAGGTAGATGTCACCGGTCGTCGACATGTGGGCGTGGCCGAGGATCGTCTGCACATCTCTCAGCGAAAGGGTGTCCGATCGCGACATCCGGATCGCAGCGGTATGACGTAAGTCGTGCATGCTCCAGTTCGCGTCCAGAACGTGGTTGACGCGACGAAACACGGCGCGCAGGGCCTCGTAGGTCATCGGACGGCGCCGCAGACCGTCGCCACGATCGCGGCAGCGCAACGTCCACCACAATGGGTCCTCGGGTTCCGCTGGATCCCCGAGATCATGCAGGTAGAGCCGCAGCCACACGAAGGCCTCGGTGCTCGCCGGCAGCCACTGCGGGGATCCGCTGCCTTTCCGGTGGACGCGGACGAGTTGTTCGCCCCAGTCCAGGTCGACGTTGCGTAATCCCAGCAACTCGGCGGCCCGGGCGCCGTTGCTGATCGCGATGCTCAACAAGGCACGATCGCGGTTAGACCGAAGGTTGGCGAACAACTCCTGCCAGCGCTGGTCCGGCATGGCCCGCGGAGCAGGTTTGGGTGGTTTCGGGTTGTAGCGGACACGTCCTTCAGGTCGAAACGGTTCCAATGGATTGCGGTGCGCGTTCGCGCGCCGACCACGCATCCGGTCAAGTCGCACCGGGTTGATCAGCGGGCCTTCGCCCTGGTCCATCCAGAACTCGTAGAAGCTACGCACCACCGCGTTGTTGTGGCGGATGGTCCGCGGCTGATAGTGGTCGTCGAGATGCCGCTTGCGGGTCACGGGATTGACCGTTCCCGCCGTGGTGGCCGATGCAGTGCGCTTCAATCGGCGCTGCTTGGTGGTGTGTCCCAGCCACAGCACGAGGTCGCGGGCCTCCGCCGGGGTCGCCTTGTCCCAGGGAACCTCAACCGCGATCAGCCACCGCCACCAGCGCAATAGCACAAACGCGTAACTGCGCACGGATCCTGCGCGGTTGGCTCGCGCAACGAAATCCAGCAGGAACCGTCGAATCGGCTCGACGACCTTGCCGTCCCCGTCGACCACCACCCACGGCACCGCATCGTCGACTTCGACGACACGACCCCACCGAGGCAACTGAATCGTCCAGACATCCCGCTCCACCTCGTCAAACACGGGCACCCACCTCCTCACCACAGGACTTCACGGCAACGGTGAAGGTCTACCAACCCGCGCGATCAACAACCGCCAACCTGATCGGAGTGTCTACCCGTAGTCCGGTCAACGGACACGTCGACATCAAGAAAGTCGGCCGGATACCCGACGGCGGCGGCTGGCGCATCCACGGCCGGGGCAGCGAACACGCCAAGACCGTCGATCGTGGCAAGAAACGCGGTACCCGCACCGGCTACGTCTACCTGCATTCGATCGTCGACGGGTTCTCCCGCCTGGCCTATACCGAAGCCCTACCGGACGAGAAGGGTGTTACGGCAGTCGGTTTCATCAACCGCGCGAAGGCGTTCTTCGCCGCCCACGGCATCGCCCGGTTCACCCGTGTGGTCACCGACAACGGGGCCTGCTACCGCTCGGCGGT
>NZ_JBAQEO010000571.1:0-10325 GCF_049286785.1 Rhodococcus sp. (in: high G+C Gram-positive bacteria)
ACCGAGTTCGACTCCGGTACCGCGCCGTTGTTCTTCACCTGTGCGCGGCCCTCGTCGTCGGGTTCGAATAGATCTGGGAACACTGCGTAGCACCTACCGTGCGCCTGGCAGAACTCCTGATCTACCGATATCTTGTTCGTCATTTCGACTCCAATCGATGTCTGTCGGTGCACTCAGGCGCGTGCGAGTTGTCCGCCGTCGACTGGAATCGCTGCACCAGTGACGAATCGGGCGTCGTCCGAGGCGAGCCACAGCACGGCGTTACTCACATCTTCGGGTTCCACCCACGGAATCGGAAGAAGCGTGAGGTTGCTGAAAAGGTCTGCCGCATCAGCGGGAGTCGGGTTCTCGATATCGGGAAGGAACATCTTCAGCAGGCTCTCGTTGATCGCCATTTCAGTGTTGACGGCGCCGGGATTGACCGAGTTGACCCGGATGTTGTGCTGACCCACCTCGTTCGCCAGCGACAGCATCAGACCCTGCATGCCGTGCTTGGAGGCGCTGTAGTGCGCCTGCCCGGGAGCCCCGCGCAGTCCGACGGTGGAACTGACGAAAATGATGGATCCACCTACGCCGCGCTCGATCATCGAGGGCAGGACTGCGCGGCACGAGTGCCATGCTCCGACGAGGTTGGTGCCGAGGATGTCTTCCCACTGCTGGTCGGTGAGTCCGACTACCGATCCCTGATTCGAGATGCCGGCGTTGGAGACGAGGATGTCGATCCCGCCGAACTCGCGAAGCGCCTCTTCGACAACCACATCCAACGATGCCTGGTCGCGCACGTCGGCAGCACGCGCGATAATCCGGCGGCCTTCCTTTTCGACCAGGCGCACCGTCTCCTCGAGGTCCTCGGGAGTTCCGGACGTGTAGTCGAGGTTGGCCTGCTGCTTGCACAGATCGACCGCAACGATGTCAGCGCCTTCCTGTGCAAGCCGGACGGCGTGGGTGCGCCCCTGTCCGCGAGCAGCACCAGTGATGAACGCGATCTTGCCATCCAGCCGTGTCACTTGATTGCCTCCTATGGCAGCTGTCTCGGCGGTTTCGCCAGGTACTGAAAAAAATGGCGACGCCGAGCAGAAGAAGAAATGTCGGGAGCGCATCGCAGCAAGCTGTCGAGCTCCGGTTCGTAGGGTCGTGTTAGTCCAGTCACATCCCGGACAACGTGTGATCACTATTGCTCATGAGGAACTCGAAAGTCAAGGGTTAAACCTCATTTCCGGATTGCCGCACTTGGCGGCCCCTCTTTTCTGCGCTGACCTGGCGATCCCTGTCCTTCGATGCAGGGCAGGCAACCCGACGTCAAGCCACGCGAAGGAGAGGTACCGGGGACTGCACCTCGGGGAGATCCCGATCCCACAGCAAGAAAACCGGAGAGATGGTTTGTGATCGACGCTCAGTGCGGTTCGAACACGACAAAGTCAGCGCAACCACGATTACGCGGTCCGCTAGTTGAGGTTGGCAGAGAATTCGACGACTCTCTCAGAGCCACTCGATGGCGGAATCGAGCGATCCGCCCAGCCGATCTCTGCAGTAGTCGACCACGCCCCGCAGGTGCTCTTCCATCAGATCGCGCGAGCGCTTGGGGTGCCCCGCCGCGACTGCCCTGGCAATGCCGTGGTGATCGTCGACGAGAACGTCTCGGAGGGTGCGTGGGTCATCGACCATCGCGACGTGGTGCGCCACGATCTGGCCGTAGGATTCCAGACTCAACTCGAGGACCCGGTTGCGAACCAAAGATGCAACAGCCCGGTGGAAACCCGCATGTTCTTCGAGGTAGCCCTCGAGGGCATCTCCGGATTCATGCTGGTGCCCGTCGATGAAGGGCGCCATGGTTACAGCTCGTTCGTCGGCGTCGGGATGGCGTGCCGCGCGCTCCGCCAGTTCTCCCTGCCCCCAGACCCAGGCCTCGAAAAGCTCCTGGTAGGTGGCGCCAGCCATGTGAAAAAACAGCGCGGAGACCCGTCCGAGATGTGCCGCACCCACCGAGCCCACAACCGGACCACCTCCGGGACCTCGCCGAATAGCGATCATTCCCTGTACTTCGAGTAGGCGTAGTCCCTCCCGGAGCGACTCTCGACTCACCCCGTACTGCGTGAGCATCGCTGCTTCCGATGGGAGCCCATCCCCCGGCCGGAGGTTCTGTGCGCGGATGTCACCGACGATGTTCCGCGCAATGACTTCTGCAGCCTTGAGTGGTCGAAGCAGCGAAGAACCACCCACAGCGATCGGGATCGGGCGGTCACCATTCGTCTCGCGCTTACGCGCCCCTTCGCTGCGTACGACCATCACGCCATCCTCTTCGAGTACGGAAAACCCCTCGCACCGACGACCAGCGGTGCGCGCCTCACACTAGAACACCGTCGTGATCGGCATCACATCGGATATTATCATGATGTTTAGGAACTAGGCGGTCTCGAAGGACCGTGCCCTCGACGGTGCGGGGAATCGCGTCAGCTCAGTGAACGACGCCCGCACTACGCAGATCGTCGATCTCGTTCGCGGACATGCCGATTCCGGCGAGCAAAGCGTCTGTATGCGCGCCCAGCGCCGGCACCGAACCCATGCTCATCTCCACGTCCGAGAACGTCATCGGCGGGAACAACGCCCGGATCGGACCGGCTTCGGTCTCCACCTCCCGCCAGCGGTCGCGCACCTCCAGTTGGGGGTGCGACAGCAGCCCGCTCATGTCGCGCAGTTGTGCGGCCGGCACGCCCGCCGCCGCGAGTCTCTTATCCAACTCCGCGGTGGTGAACTTGCGGGTCTCCTCCGCGACGATCGCGTCGGTGTCCGTGCGGTTCTGTACGCGGAGAATGTTCGTCACGAAACGTGGATGCTCGGCGAGATCGGGACGCTCGAACACCTCGGTGACCAGCGAACGCCACCCGCGGTCGTTCTGCACGCCGATGAGAACCTCGCCGTCGACCGTCGGATAGGCATCGTAGGGTGCGATCGACGGGTGACTCAGTCCCATGCGCTTGATCTGCGTGTCCTGGTACATCTGCATGTACATCGGGTGCCCCAGCCACTCCACGGTGGCGTCGAACATCGACACCTCGATGGTCGCCCCGACACCGGTCCGCTCACGCCTGAACAGTGCGCTCGTGATCGAGGTGAGGGTGTACATGCCCGCCGCGATGTCCGACGACGGGATGCCGGTCTTCGTGGCGGTCTCGGGGGTGCCGGTGATGGAGCACAGACCGGTCTCGGCCTGCACCAGCATGTCGTAGGCCTTGCGATCCTTCAGCGGGCCGTCCGTGCCGTAACCCGACATGTTCACCACGATCAGTTCCGGATGATCGGCGCGCAGAGCGGCCGCACCGAAGCCGAGCCGCTCGGCGGCGCCCGGTGCGAAGTTCTGCACGAAGACGTCGGCGTCGGCGATCAACCGCAGAACAGCGCCGCGACCCACGTCGGACTTCAGATCGACGCAGATCGACTCCTTGCCACGGTTGAGCCACACGAAGTGCGACGCCAGGCCGTGGACCGCGGAGTCGTAGTGGCGAGCGAAGTCGCCCTCGCCGATGCGCTCGACCTTGACGACCCGAGCGCCCATGTCGGCCAGATGTCGCGTGGCGAGGGGCGCTGCCACCGCTTGTTCGAGGCTCACAACCGTGACGCCCTCGAAGGGAAGCGATGCGTCGGATCCGTTCGTCATGAGACCGAGCCTAACCGGCGGCCGGTCGGCTACAGAGACACCCGCAGCTCACGTTTGAGCAGTTTGCCGCTCTGATTGCGCGGCAGCTCGTCCACGAACACCACCTGCTTGGGCACCTTGAACGGGGCGATCCGCTCCTTGACGTGTGCGATCAGGCTTTCCGCCGTGAGCTCGGCTGCGCCCTCACGCAGCACGACGACAGCCGTGACGGCCTCGATCCACTTCTCGTCCGGCGTACCGATCACGGCGACCTCGGCCACGTCCGGGTGCGTGTACACGGCATCCTCGACCTCACGGGAGGCCACCAGGATGCCGCCGGTGTTGATGACGTCCTTGATGCGGTCGACCACGGTGAGGTAACCCTCGGCGTCGCGCGTCACGAGGTCACCCGAGTGGAACCACCCGTCGCGGAACGCCTCGGACGTCGCCTCCGGGTTGTCCCAGTAGCCCTCGCACAGCTGCGGTGAACGGTAGAGCACCTCGCCCGGTGTACCGTCCGGAACGTCGTTGCCCTCCGGATCGACCACACGTGTCTCGACGAAGAACACTGCCTTGCCACAGGACGCCGGACGGTCCTCATGCTCCTCCGGCCGCAGGACAGCTGCGAGCGGGCCGATCTCCGACTGTCCGAAGCAGTTGTAGAACCCGAGGTCGGGGTAGCGCTCGCGGAGTCGGTTCAGCACCGTCACCGGCATGATCGATGCGCCGTACTGGGCTTTCTTCAGCGAGGACAGGTCCCGGGTCTCGAGGTCGGGGTGACCGGCGAGCGGCACCCAGACCGTGGGCGCCAGGAACAGCGCACCGATGCTTTCCGACTCGACGCGGCGCAGGATCTCCGGGATGTCCGGGGCGGCCATCAGATTCACCGATGCACCCACCGCGAGATACGGCAGCATGAAGACGTGCATTCCCGCCGAATGGTAGAGCGGCATGCAGATCAGCGGGTTGTCGCGGTCGTCCAGATCGAGTGCGATCACCGAGGAGACGTACTCGTGCACCAGTGCACCGTGAGTCATCATGGCGCCCTTGGGCTTCGATGTGGTTCCCGAGGTGTAGAGCAACTGCACCAGATCGGTGGTTGCGACCGCCTCTTCCACCACGGGGACGTCACCGCTGCGGGCGTGTTCGAGCAGTGAACCCTCGGCGTCACGCAGGGGAACGACACGCTTCAGGTCCACGCTCTCGCGGACCGAATCGAGTGTCTCGGTCAGAGCGGGATCGACCAGTACCGCCGCAGCACCGGACTGCGACACCAGGTAGCTCAGCTCGCCACCCTTGAGCGCGTAGTTGACCGGCACGTGCACCAGGCCCGCGCGGGCGCACGCCAGGAAGCCGATGACATACGCGTCGGAGTTGGTTCCGTACGCCGCGACCCGGTCACCGGAGGTGAGGCCGAGCGAACGCAGATACGCGGCGGCTCGGCTGACCGCGTCGTCCAGCTCCCGGTACGTCCACGTGCGGTCTTCGAAGGCGACGGCACGACGATCGGGAAATTTGGCGGCCGAGCGACGCAGCACGCCGTCGACGGTATCGGTACGCAGATCCAGACTCATGCCGGGAAGGTTATAGGACGTCCAAGTACCACGCCACCGTGGGAACCGGCCTGCGTGGCCGGGAGGATGCGGGCCCGAACGTCACCGAATCCGATGCGGGTTCCGTTCGCACCCGGCGCGGTGGCCGAGATGGAGATCTCGTCGCCGTCCTCGAGGAATGTCCGGCTCTCGTCGCCGACCTGGACTGGTTCCTTGCCACCCCAGGTGAGTTCGATGAACGCGCCGCGCTGGTTCTTCTCCGGGCCGGAGATGGTGCCGGACGCGAACAGGTCACCGGTGCTGGCGGCGGCACCGTTGATCGTCGTGTGGGCGAGCATCTGTGCGGGAGACCAGTACATCTGTGCGTACGGCGGGCGCGAGACGACGTGACCGTTCCATTCGACGGCCAGGTCGATGTCGAGCCCCCACTTCTCCTCCCCGCGCAGGTACGGCAGCGGCTCGGGATCCTGCTCGGGCGTGTCGATGCGCGCAGCTTCGAGAGCCAGGAGCGGCACCACCCACGGGGAGATGGACGTGGCGAAGCTCTTGCCCAGGAAGGGGCCCAGCGGCACGTATTCCCAGGCCTGGATGTCGCGGGCCGACCAGTCGTTGACGACGACGGCGCCGAACACGTGCTTCGCGAAGTCGTCGGGAGCGATGGTGTCACCCAGCTTCGAGGGGACGCCGACGATGAAGCCCATCTCGGCTTCGATGTCGAGTCGACGGGACGGACCGAAATCGGGAGCATCTTGGTCCGGCGTCTTGCGCTGCCCGCACGGGCGGATCACGTCGGTGCCCGACACGATGACGGTGCTCGAGCGCCCGTGATAACCGACGGGCAGATGTTTCCAGTTGGGCATCAGTGGAGCGGAATCCGGTCGGAACAACCGTCCGAGGTTGGTGGCGTGGTTCTCCGACGCGTAGAAGTCGACGTAGTCGGCGACCGCGATCGGCAGATGCATCGTGACGTCGTCGACGGAGAAGACGGCATTGTCCGCTACCCCGCCCGAGACCAGCTCGGTGATCCGGCGGCGAACCTTGAGCCAGCGGTCATGACCCTGCGCCATGAATGCGTTGAGTGTGGGTTGCGCGAAGACGTCGTCACCCAGTGCGACAGCGAGATCCACGACCGAGTCGCCCACGCGGACACCGACACGAGGGCCCGCATCCGCCGTCGAGAACACCCCGTACGGCAAGTTCTCGGGTCCGAAGAGGGAATCGGCGGGGATGGTCAGGGCGGTCATGCGTGAGCTCCTTCGGAAGCTGAGGTGAGGACGGACGAGGGCACGAGTCCCAGCGCCATCAGGTCCTCGAGGGGTTCGAGGACGCTGCAGGTTCCGAATGAGCGGAAGCTACGGCGTACGGCGTCGACGACCTCGGCCGACAGATCGGTGAGTTCCCTTGCGAGGACCCCACCGTCGCGTTCGGCCAGGGCCGCCGCCACCTGGGTGGAACCAGCGCCGCCGAGTGCGTGACGGGTCGCGAGCATCAGGTTGAGGAAGCCGTGCTGCTCGAAGCCGGTAACCGGGTCGGTGTTGCGGACGGCATGATGCAAGCCGGCGGTCGCTTTGAAGTGCGTTCCGTCGGATACCACCGTATGAAGGGCCTCCGCGAGCTCCCGTTCGTCGGGATATGCCTCGGCGACAACCCCGCCCGTGCGGAACTTGGCTGCGAAGGGTGACCCCCGCAACGCCTCGAGGAAGTCCGGCCGACGCTCACCGCGGGGTACCTCGACGAAGATGTCGAGATCCGCCACGGCCGCCGGCAGAGCTTCCAGAGCGGTGAAGAAGTCGAGCGCAGACTGTTCTGCGCGAGGGGCGATCTCCAGCGCCACCAGCGAGGCACCGTCGATGGCGGCGATCGTGTCGAGCGCCGCGGTAACCGCCTCGGGGCCGCCCGGTGCAGTGAGGCTCAGCTCGAGGTCGTGCACCTTGTGCTCGGCAAGCTCACCGAGACGCGAGACGGGAAAGACCAACGGTCCCACGAGATCCGCGTAACCACTGGCGAGGTGAACGGCATGCGCGGGCAACGCGTCCGGAAGAGGGGCATTGCCGGGCGGGAACAGTGCGGCGTCGTCGCACAGACCCACGAAAAGGGAAGGGATCGAGGTCATTCCACCGGCCCCCGTCCCGACCAGGACCACGGGTACTTCCGGTCCTCGCACGCCAACGCGCCCTCACCGAGTTCGAGCGGACGGAAGGTGTCGACCATGACGGCCAGCTCGTCGAAGAATTCCACGCCGATGCTGCGCTCGTAGGCCCCGGGCTGCGGTCCGTGCGCGTGGCCGCCCGGGTGAATCGAGATGGATCCCTGGCCGATGCCCGAGCCCTTGCGCGCCTCGTAGTCGCCACCGCAGTAGAACATGATCTCGTCGGAGTCGACGTTCGAGTGGTAGTACGGCACCGGAATCGACAGCGGGTGGTAGTCGACCTTGCGCGGCACGAAGTTGCATATCACGAAGTTGTTGCCTTCGAAGGCCTGGTGGGCCGGCGGCGGCTGGTGGACCCGGCCGGTGATCGGCTCGTAGTCGGAGATGTTGAACGTGTACGGGTAGAGGCAGCCGTCCCAGCCCACCACGTCGAACGGGTGCGTCGGGTAGACCATTCGCGTGCCCACGACGCCCTGCGAGGTGCGGTGCTTCACGAGCACCTCCACGTCGGCGCCCTCGGCCTGCAGGGTCTCGGCCGGGCCGTGCAGGTCGCGCTCGCAGAAGGGAGCGTTCTCCAGTAACTGGCCGAAGCGCGACAGGTAGCGCTTGGGCGGAACGATGTGGCTGTTCGCCTCGATCGCGTAGGCCCGCAACGGTTCCTGACCCTGCGGGATCCACCGGTGGGTGGTGGCCATCGGGATCAGGACGTAATCGCCCTGCTTCGCTTCGAGCGCGCCGAACACGGTTTCGACGGTAGCCGCACCGGATTCGATGTACACCATCTCGTCACCGATGGCATTGCGGTAGAGCGGCGATTCCTTGCGTGCGACGACGTAGGAGATCCGCACGTCCGCGTTGCCGAGGATGAGCCGTCGCCCGGTCACGACGTCCGTGTCGGGCTGGACGGACTCGGGGAACAGATCGTGCAACTTCAGGTGGCGCGGTCTGAGCGGGTGGTTGGGCGTGGTGCTCTGATCGGGCAGATCCCACACGGTCGCGTCGACGATCGCCGACGGGATCTCGCGGTGGTAGAGCAGCGAGGAGTCGGAGGCGAAGCCTTCTTCACCCATCAGCTCCTCGTAGTAGAGCCGACCGTTCTCGTCTCGGTGCTGAGTGTGCCTTTTCGGCGGAATGCTGCCCACTTGCCGGTAGAACGCCATGACGGACTCCTCGCCTGTTCGCGTGCCTGATAGTAAACACCTTAACTATATTGCCGGCACACTGGCAAGCACGCATGCCGGACCGTCAATTGGTGCGAAGGATCGTGTCAGTTCCGTCCGCGCACATCGAACTGGCTGCGGTTGGTGATCAGCTTGTCGAGCAGCATGACGAGAACATGCTGCTCAGCCTCGGTAAGAACGCTTGCCCACGCATATTCCCGCTCGTTCTGCTCGCGGTAGATGTCGACGATCTCGCTGCGGCCACGCTCGGCGAGGGACAACTGCACCGACCTGCCGTCGCGCTCGTCCGGGTTCCGGTCCATCAGACCGGCGCTGACCAGCGTCTTCGTGAGGTTGGAGACGGCGGCGCGGCTCATGCCGGTCAGTTCTGCCGCACTTTTCGCGTCGATCGGGCCGGCGAGCCAGGTCACGAACATCAACCGGAACCCGGACCAGGAGAGTCCGCGAGGACGGTGGATGGACGACTCGAGGTCGTAGGTCACCACATTCGACGCCCTGTTCAGCGTGAGCAGAACCTGTGTCGCCAGCTCGTGAGTCGAGCCGTATTCGGTGCTCAGGCGGCGATTCGCCAGTTGGATGAACGACCAGAAGTCGAGACGTTCGGGGCTGCCCTGCGGCAGTGCGGCGTCCTGATCGGTCATGGTGGAACCCTATCGCGAGTGGAGGCCGTGACCTGTCGGGCACGTTCGGGACATTTAGTATATGTATGAATTATTACCGGTCCGGTAAACGCCGAACGGCCGGCTCCCCACGAGGGAAACCGGCCGAGTCGCCAGCGGATCTACTGCTTGCCGGTCAGCACCGCTTCGGTGGTGGCGGCCGTGTCGCTCTTCGGCACCTTCAGGAACGCGAGCATCACAGCGCAGATCAGCAGGCATCCGATCGGGAAGTACAGGCCGATGGTGACGTTGTCTGCCGTGGCGTTCTTACCGATCACATACGGGCCGAAGAACCCGCCCATGGCCGCGATGGTGTTGATCGCAGCGAGACCGACGGCGGTCTCGGCGCGGGTGAGCACCTGCGAGGCCATCGCCCAGTACGGCGCCATATAGCCGAGCACACCGATCGCGACCATCGACAACGAGATCAACGCGAGAGCCGGAGTGTGCCGGAACATGATCGTGCCGAGCAGTCCGACCGCGGCCAGGATCATCAAGCCGATCACGAACAGCTTGCGCTCACCGGTCCGGTCCGACCAGCGGCTGATCCCCAGCATGCCGAGAGCACCGACCACGAACGGAATCGCACCGAGGAATCCGATGTTGGTGGCCGAGTAGCCCGGATCCATCTGCTTGACGATCTGCGGCAGGAAGAACGTGAAGCCGTACAGACCGCATGCAGCGAACAGGTTGGCGACCGCCAGGTACAGGATCTTCCGGTTCTTGACGGCGCCCAGCTGCTCCTTGACACCCGCGTGGGTTTCCGGCTCCTTGTACTCCGCGGTGATTTCGTTCTCGAGCCAATCGGACTCCTCCCGGGTGAGGAACTTCGCCTCCCGTGGCCGGTTCGGCAGATAGAACAGCACTACGAAGCCGAGCAGGATGGTCGGCGCGCCCTGCAGAATGAACACCCAGCGCCAGCTGCTCATGTCGAACCAGGTGATGTGATCGAGGATCAGACCACCCGAGAACGAGCCGACAATCATGGCGACCGGTTGGGCCAACGCCATGATCGCGATCGCCCGGGCGCGCTCGCCCGACCGGAACCAGAACGTCAGGTACAGCAGCAGACCGGGGAACAGGCCTGCTTCTGCAATACCGAGGGCGACGCGCGCGACGTACAGCTGGGTGAGGCTGTTGACGAAGCCC
>NZ_JBAQEO010000572.1:0-5578 GCF_049286785.1 Rhodococcus sp. (in: high G+C Gram-positive bacteria)
CGGTTCGTCAGGAACCACCGCGAGGCCCGGTCGAGTAACCGCCCGGATTCGAGAACGAGGTCGTCCTCGACATCAGCGGCGACGCCCGCGGCGCGAATCCGCGTCCACACGTCGGGCAACGCGAAGATCTCCGTCACCGCCGCATACGCACGGATGGCGTCGGTGCTGGTCGCGCCGGCTTCGTCCGCGAGCCGGTAGGCGAAGGTGATACCGCCGTTGTCGATGGTCTCGTTGGCGAGCATCGTGGCCACGATCTGCCGCCGCAGCGGGTGCGCCTTGATGGCAGCCCGGAAGCGCTCACGCAGCACCGTCGGGAAGTACCGCGGAAGCCGCGGCGCGAACGTCTCGCTGTCGGGAAGGTCGGTGGCGAGCAGATCATCTTTCAGCGCGAGCTTCACGTGGGCGGTGAGGGTAGCGAGCTCCGGCGACGTCAGTCCCTGTCCCAGCTGGCGGCGACGGACGATCTCCTCCTCCGTCGGTAACGCCTCGAGGGTGCGGTCGAGGCCACGGCGCAACTCCAGGTTCGCGATCTGACGTCGATGCACACCCAGCATCTGCGGCGCGCTGGTGCGGGAGACGCCGAGAAGGTTGTTCTGGGCGATGTTGTCGGCCAGCACCAGCTCGGCAACCTCGTCGGTCATCGACGCCAGCAACGGATTTCGCTCCGCCTCGGGCAGCGCACCCGAGCTCACCAACGAGTCGAGGAGGATCTTGATGTTCACCTCGTGATCGGAGCAGTCGACGCCGGCCGAGTTGTCGATGGCGTCGGTGTTGATCCGCCCCCCGCTCTCGCTGTACTCGATCCGCCCCAGCGCGGTCACCCCGAGATTGCCGCCCTCCCCCACCGCTCGGGCTCGCACGTCGTTACCGTTGATGCGCACCATGTCGTTGCCCTTGTCTCCCACCATCGCATTCGTTTCCGTCGAAGCCTTGATGTAGGTGCCGATCCCGCCGTTCCAGAGCAGATCCACCGGTGCCGCGAGGATGGCACGCACGAGTTCCGGCGGAGACAGTTCGGTGATCGTCTCGCCGAGACCGAGCGCAGCCCGCGCCGGTATGCTGATCGGCACCGACTTGCGGGTGCGATCCCACACACCCCCGCCCTCACTGATGACGTTCGCGTCGTAATCCGCCCAGGACGAGCGGGGCAGGGCGAAGAGCCGCGAACGCTCGCGGAAGGACTCGAACGCGTCGGGGTTGGGGTCGAGAAAGATATGCCGGTGATCGAACGCCGCAACCAACCTGATGTGCCGGCTGAGCAGCATTCCGTTGCCGAAGACGTCGCCACTCATGTCCCCGATACCGGCCGCGGTGAAATCCCGGCCCTGGGTGTCGATCCCCATCTCACGGAAGTGTCGTTTGACGCTCTCCCAGGCACCGCGGGCGGTGATTCCCATCTTCTTGTGGTCGTAGCCGGCTGATCCTCCCGAGGCGAACGCATCGCCCAGCCAGAAACCATATTGCCGAGCAACGGAATTGGCGAGGTCGGAGAAGGTGGCCGTTCCCTTGTCCGCCGCAACCACCAGATACCGGTCGTTTGCGTCACGGCGCACTACCTGCGGAGGCGGGACCACGTTGCCAGTGGCGTGGTCGACGTTGTCGGTGAGATCGAGCAAGCCGGAGATGAAGGTGCGGTAGCAATCCTTGCCCGCCTCCAGAGCGGCAACGCGGTCTGCCACCGGATCGCCGGTGGCCGGCGGCAGGTGCTTGACGACGAAACCGCCCTTGGCCCCGACCGGAACGATCACCGCGTTCTTCACCGCCTGCGCCTTCGACAGACCAAGAATCTCGGTCCTGAAGTCCTCACGCCGGTCGGACCAGCGCAGACCACCACGGGCGACTGCTCCGAATCGCAGATGCACACCCTCCACGCGAGGCGAATACACGAAGATCTCGAATCTCGGTCGAGGCTTGGGCAACTCCACGATCCGGGAGGGCTCCAGCTTGATCGACAGGTATCCGAGAGAGTTTCCCGCCTGGTCGGTCACGAAGTAGTTGGTCCGCAATGTGGCGTCGACCAAGGCGGACATGCTCCGCAGAATGCGATCGGCGTCCAGACTCACCACCCCGTCGATATCTTTCGCCAGGCGGTCCTCGAGTTCCCGAACCCGATCCCGCGACTGGACATCGGGATCGAACATGGCCTCGAACAAATGGACCACCGTGCATGCAATATGCGGATTGGCCAGGGCAACGCCCTCGATGTGGAATTGACTGTACGGAAAACCGGCCTGCCGCAGATACTTTGTGAATGCACGCAGGATCGACGCCTGACGCCACGTGAGACCCCCGCGCAGGACCAGTTCGTTGAACCGGTCGGGCTCCGCTCTGCCGAACCACACCGCGGCGAAGGTGTCGGTGAATCGTTCCTGAAGCTGCGGAGCCGTAGCCGCCTGCACCTCAGCCGCCAGCTCGGCATCCAGATCTTCCCCGAGGGACGCACGAAGAAGCTCTGCCGGTACGGACAGGCCGAAATCATAGATCCAGCAGAGAAGTCCGTCGGGCCGTGCAACGGAGTACGGACGTTCGTCGACGACCTCCACCCCCAGGCTCTGCAACACGGGCAGGACCTGGCTGAGCGAGATCCCTTCGCCTCCCACATACAGGGTGAAACGCCAACTTCCACCCTCCGCATCGGGATCGCGGTACACCAGGAGGTCGATCGCCCCCTCGACCAGCGTCTCGAGCCTCCCGAAATCGGTGAGCGCACGCAAGGCGTCGAAATCTTCCTTGTAGCCTTCCGGGAGGATCTCCGCATAGCGTTGCGCCAGAGCCGAATCCACCCCGGAGTCGGGCAGAAGATCGTTGAGCCGGTCTTCCCAGCTTCGGCTCGCCTCCGCCAGCAGGCCCTGAATCCGTTCACGATCGGAATCCGCGATGCCCAGTCGCGGACCCGGCCGATCCGCCCTCTTCCGTATCGTCACGTGCAGCAGCGCGAGGTCCGACTCGGTGACCCGGGCCGTGTATTCGAGTGTGCCGCCACCGAATTCCCGTAACAGGATGTTCTGCATCGCGGTCCGCACCCGGGTGGTGTACCGGTCGCGCGGAAGATAGATCAGGCAGGACACGAACCTGCCCAGGAAATCCTCCCGGACGAACAATCGCACCTGGCGGCGTAATCCGATGCTGTGTATCGCGGTCACTGTGTCGTACAGCGTGTCCGCGTCGCTCGAGAAGAGTTCGGCCCGAGGAAACGACTGGATGACCTCCAGCATCGCCTGACCCGAGTACGAATTCAGCCTGAAGCCCGCACGTTCGATCACCCTCCGCACCCGGCGGGCGATGACAGGGATGTCGAGCACGTTCTCGTGCAGCGCCGTCACCGTGAACAAACCCAGGAACCGGTGTTCACCGACGATGTTGCCGCCGTCGTCGAAGATGCTGATCCCGACGGAGAACGGGTAGACCGAGCGGTGGACGGTCGCGGGTTCCGAGCCCTGCGTGAGCACCAGCAGCGGCCGATCGGGAAGTTCGACTGCCGGGGGCAGAGCCGGCGAGGTATCGGTGTCCGTGTCCGACCGCAACAGCCCCAGCCCGCTGCCCGGAACAACCTGCAGGCTGCGGCGCCCCGACTCGTCCGTTTCCCCCACCGCGTACCGGCGGTATCCCAGCGCGGCGTAGTACCCGTGGGACATCCATCGCAGCAGGTCGGCGCAGTCCTCGAGATCTTCCTTCGAGATCCCGGGACGGGGCGGGGAGGCCTCGAGTTGGTCGGCGAGGTCCCGTTCGAGCCTGCGCATCGCGCCGGTGTCATGCACCACCTGCCGGACGTCCGACAGCACGGAGCCCACCTGCTCCGCGAGAGCATCCAGGGCCTCCGGGTCGGTCCGCGAGTCGAGTTGAACGTGTATCCACGACTCCGTGCGTGCGCCCGCCGGCGCTTCGACCCCGTCCTCGTCCACCAGGATCTCCTCGAGGGATCCGTCGGGGCTGCGCCGCACCGGAATGACGGGGTGGATGAATTCGCTGATGCCGATACCGAGCCGGTTGAGGAGGGACGTGATCGACTCCACCAGCATGGGCATGTCGTCGTTGACGATCTGGAGGGAAGGACCGATACCGTCCTCGTCGCCGGGCCGGTGCACCACGGTCACAGCCTGTGCGGGCGGCCGGTGAAGTGCGAGTTCGAAGTGACGGGTAAACGCTGCGTCGGATACGCCGCCGGGCGACGTCCGACCGTCGCCACGATCGATGTGACGGAAGTACAGGGAAGCAAGTGACGGCACTCGGGACCGGACGGAGACCGGGAGCTTCCGGGCCCATTCCGCATCCCTCAGTGCTGCCGACTCCGTCATCGTGGCTCACTTCCTCTGCGTTCGGATCGCCGCGGGCCCTCTTCTCGAGAGTATCCCGCGGCGATCCGCGCAGAGCGTGAACTCAGGTTGCCACTACCCCCTTTTCCGCAACCCGCGGGCACCGGGACGAGATGCCGCTCGAGTCCGGCGCGCTCGGCATCCGACAACGGACGTGACGACTCGGCCTTCACATCGAATGCGACGAGAACCGCGTCGCCGCTGCCGCACCGGACACCGTGGCGGTCGGTGACGACGTGCCGGATCGTGTACGACGAGTTACCCACGTGCAGCACCGACACCTCGACTGTCAGCGGACCGGAGTCGTCGGTCACGGGACGCAGGAATTCGACGTCCATCTTGCGCACCACCATCGCACCGGGGTGCTCTCCGGCGCCGCGCAACTCCTGGATCATGAAGTGCACACGCGCTTCCTGCATGTACTCGACGAAGCGGGTGTTGTTGACGTGCCCCAACCGGTCGGCGTCACCCCACCGGACCTGGACCTCGTAGGTGAAACCCTTCCGCTCCACCGGATCAGTCCCTGGTGAGCTTGCGGTGGGTGACCCGGTGCGGGCGTGCGGCGTCGGGTCCGAGGCGCTCGACCTTGTTGGCCTCGTAGCCCTCGAAGTTGCCTTCGTACCAGTACCAGGCGGCTTCGTTGTCGCCGAAACCACCCTCCCAGGCCAGGATGTGCGTACACGTCCGGTCCAGGAACCACCGATCGTGCGAGATCACGACGGCACAACCGGGGAACTGCTCGAGAGCGTTCTCGAGCGAGCCGAGGGTTTCGACGTCGAGGTCGTTGGTGGGCTCGTCGAGCAGGATCAGGTTGCCGCCCTGTTTGAGTGTCATCGCCAGATTCAGCCGGTTCCGTTCACCACCGGAGAGCACTCCCGCAGGCTTCTGCTGGTCGTGACCCTTGAACCCGAACGAGCTGATGTATGCGCGCGACGGCATCTCGGTCTGGCCGACCACGATGAAGTCGAGCCCGTCCGATACCACTTCCCACACCGTCTTGTCCGGGTCGATGCCCGACCGGTTCTGGTCGACGTAGCTGAGCTTGACCGTCTGACCGATCTTCACCTCGCCCGCGTCCGGCTCCTCGAGTCCGACGATGGTCTTGAACAGTGTGGTCTTACCGACACCGTTGGGGCCGATGACGCCGACGATGCCGTTACGCGGCAGCGTGAACGACAGGTCCTTGATCAGCACCCTGCCGTCGAAGCCCTTGTCGAGGTGCGACACCTCGACCACGACGTCGCCCAGTCGCGGCGGTGCCGGGA
>NZ_JBAQEO010000573.1:0-2598 GCF_049286785.1 Rhodococcus sp. (in: high G+C Gram-positive bacteria)
ACCGAGTTCCTTGTACTTCTCGTCGATCGGCGAGCCGGGGTTGGTGCCGATCGTGTCGCCTTCCTCGTCGGGAGCACCGAGGTCGGGTGCGCCGGGGATGCCAAGGCCCTCACCGATCGTGAACCAGTCGGACTTGAGTTTCAGCTTGGACCGAGCCTCGGTGCCGGTCGCTTCCGCCGTGCCGGACGTACCGACCACCTTGACCCCGGTGACGCGACCGCCGTCGGCGCCGAAGTTGTTGCGGGTGGTCACCTCGAACGACTCGAGTTCCCCCACGTCGAAGGCCTTCGCGATGTCGCCGGCGGTCAGCGTCACCGCCCAGTCGTGGTTCGGCGATACCGTGTCGCCGTGATCCTCGACGGCGGGGAAGACGCCGCCTGCCGTGTATCCGCCTGTGGAGGCCGAGAATTCGGTCGGCACCACCTTGTCGTCCTTCACGAGAATCATGCCTTGCGTCGACCGCACGGCATCGGTGGTCCGCGGATCCTCCTTCGCGGCGCCGCCGTAGACCTGGCAACTCTGCGTGTCGCAGGTACGGGCGTACGCTGCTCGGCTCTCGGCCGCGGCGTACGAGCGCGCGGCAACCGCTTGCGCCCGGAGCGCCTCTGCCCCACCGGTATCGGCCCAGCCTGCTTTCGCCTCGACCGGGACGACACCCAGCAGGTAGTCGTCCATGTCGAGGACGTTGACGGTGCGCATGGCGTCGCCGTCGAGCGCAACGCCGAGTGCCCCGCGGTAGGGGGTGTCGCCGGCGCACAGTTTCAGATGTTCGTTCGCAGGGCGGTCCGGGCCCAGGTCGATGGGATCCACCCACGGGTGATCGGTGACGTCCTGCCACAACACTTCTCCGGCGCATCCTCGGGTGACGACGATGTTGGCGCCCCCTCCCGGAGTCGGTGTCAGGTGCACGGCCTCGCCCGGTGCGACGGGCTTGCCCGCGACGACGGCACCGGCATCGGAGTACACGTCGAGTGGCTGATCGTCCCTGCCCTGCAACCGGACGCTGATCTGTGCGTCGGCGAGGGTCCCGAGTGTGGTACCGCTGTAGTAGTGACCGAGGATGCGCTCGGCGGCCCATCCTTGATCCTTGGCGTAGCCGTATGCACCCCACTGGCCCATGCCCCGGCCGTGCCCGTTTCCGTGACCGGAGAGGGTGAACGGTGTGTCTGCGGCGACTGCCTGCCGAATCCCCGTGTCCGAGGCGCTTCGGTGGATGACGATTCCGGCGACGGCGCCGAGCGCGAGGACCGGAGCGACGCCGAGCGCGGACACGCGCAGCAATGATGCCTTCCATCCCATCCGGGCGGGAGGGCCCGCGATGTAGCGCCTTCTGCGGGTCCAGGCGGGTCGACCTGCACCGATCCCGAGTCCGGACTTCACCATCACTGCACTCCTCATCGCTGAACAACGAGCATGTGAAGCGTGGTGAGCACCTCGCCTCTGCACATCCGACGAAATCCGATAAAGTCTCGATGTAAGGTTGAGCGTTATGGACGTGTGTGACTAGTGTGGCAAGAGTGGTTGGAGTTAGCAACACCAGTCACTTCAACCACATGAGAATCACTAGTTGCAGAACACGCGAGCCCACTCGCAGGAACCTACAACTGAGGAGAGTCCCTTGCCGCACCGCCGACCGAAGCCCTCGATCGTCCTGGGGGCGGTGGCCGCGCTGGCTGTCGCAAGCCCCGCGGCGGTCTACGGCCTCACCAGCACCCCGTCCGACGTCCGCTCCGCCAACGAGACCTCGAATACCGCCGTGTCCACCGAAATCGCCCAGGTGGTGCTGGCACAGGTGCCCGACATCGTGATTCCACTGAAAGAACTGACCGGGCTCAACCTGCCCGACGTGAACATCGGCGAGCTCCGCAATCTGCCGATCCCGCCCACCATCAACATCCCCAGCAACATCCCGCTGCCCGGCGGATTCACGGTGCCCAGCCTCCAGATCCCGCTGCAGCTCCCCCAGCCCGGAGACGTCTCCGACCCCGCGAACCTCCCACCCGCCGATCAGGAACCGGGCGCGGTCGTGAAGGAACTCTCCCGGGACACACCGTTCAGCATGGTGGCACTCACATCCGAGACACTCGCCTCGGCCGAGTCGAAGATCCGCGCAATGAAGGACGACGGAACCTGGGGCCCCTGGGTCTCCCCCGACATGATCGACACCCGCCGCACGGACCGGACGGCATCCGACGGCACGGTCGCGACGGAACCCGTCTTCGTGGGCCTGACCAAGGCGGTCCAGATCCTCACACCCACGACACCACCTGCACCGGCCGCCCCCGCCGCCCCCGCCGCCCCGGCACCTGCGCCCGCACCGGTTCCCGGGGACGCCGCTCCGCTGGGTTACACCCCCGCCTCCGTCAACACGCCACTACGTCAGCAACCCGCTCTCGCAGGCGCCGAGGATGTGACCGCGGTCCTCATCGAGCCGGGATCGACCCCGGCGGATGCGGTGCTCAGCGACATCGCCGGGCCGGCCGCTGGTAGTGGACCCAAGGTCATCAGCCGCCAGCAGTGGGGTGCCGACGAGTCGATCCGCTGCGAGGAACCCACCTACGACGACTTCCTCAGCGGTGCAACAGTGCACCACACCGC
>NZ_JBAQEO010000574.1:0-11477 GCF_049286785.1 Rhodococcus sp. (in: high G+C Gram-positive bacteria)
GCGCAGCGCGGGTGAGGTCCGCGCCGCCCGCCTGTGTGGTGAACGTGCACATCACGGCACCGTCCCGGGACCCGACGGTGAGCACACGATCGTAACAGGCGGGTTCCTGGGCCCAGATGTCCTCGAACTGCTCCGGCGTCACGAGGAAAGCGCGGGCGGCGACGGCTCCGGCGGCATCCGGGTCGTAATACGCACGACCACCGCCCCACGACCGCGCTTCGCCGGCGAAATAGACGGAACCGGGCAGCACCACCGGCATCGACGCCAGCGGTGCCGTCGAGTCGCGGGCGCCGGGGTTCACGTGCCTGCCGCCTGCCGGGCACCCGCCACTCAGGTAGCAGGCCAGACGAGCCGCCGCCATGTTCGACCCATAGCTGATGTACCAGACCAGCACATAGACGACCGTACTCGGCCAAGATGGTCACATGGCACTTCTCGGTGAAGTCAGGCAATGGCGCAAGGGTTCCCGCAGGCACCGCCGTCTACGAGATCTCGACGGCACCCTCGTGGTCGTCACCGGCGGCGGCAGCGGAATCGGGCGGGAGACCGCGCTCGCGTTTGCCGCCCAGGGCGCGATCGTCGCGGTCGGAGACCTCAACCTGGAGTCGGCTCACGAGACCGCGGATCTCATCAACTCGTCCCACATGAAAGGGGGCGGAGCGGTCGCCATCTTCGGCGGCGGCGCCCACGCGTACCCGGTGAACGTGGCTGTCGAGAAGGAAGTACAGAGATTCGCCGAGCAGGTCCGATCCCACCTCGGCACTCCCGACATCGTGGTGAACAATGCCGGCATCGGCTACTCGGGCACCTTCACGAAGACCCCGCAGGAAGATTTCGAACGGGTGATGGACGTGAACTTCTGGGGAGTGGTCTACGGATGCCGCACGTTCTCACGCCAGATGATCGAACGCGGCCGGGGCGGGCACATCGTGAACATTTCGTCCGCCGCCGCGTTCACACCGCAGAAAAACCTCACCGCGTACGCCACGAGCAAGGCCGCCGTGTTCATGCTGTCGGATTGCCTGCGGGCCGAACTCGTCTCCCATGGCATCGGGGTGAGCGCGATCTGCCCGGGGATCGTCCACACCAACATCATCAACGCCACCCAGTTCGCCGGGTCGACACCCGAAGAGCAGGCCGAAAGGCAACGAAAGACCGACAACCTCTACAGCAAGCGCGGTTTCGCACCGGACCGGGTGGCGACCCAGATCGTCAAGGCCGTGCGATCCAACAAGGCAGTCGTCCCGGTGACCCCCGAAGCCAAGGTCTGGCGCGCACTGAGCCGGTTGACCCCGGGAACCATGCGCCTCGGCGCACGCCTCGACCTGGGCTGAACCGGCCAGGACCGCGGTCATGCAAGATCGCGGAGCCAATTCCTCAACCACGCCGTCGCGGGAGTTCCCGAACCGTCGACCGCATAGCTGGTGTAGTCCTGGTGCACCTGTGACTTGTAGAACCGCTCCAGGTCGTCCACACGTTTCTCGTTGGCGCCTTCGTCGAGCTGCGCCATCAGGGTGGCGACGCCGCCGGCCGCCATCAGGTCGTTCCAGATGAGCAGAGCTTCCTGCTGGTAGCGATTCAGCGACGACGGCGACGCATCCGACGACTGGGCGAGGAAACCGGCGAGCCGCGTCACGAAGTCCTCTTTCGGCGTCGAGCAGTACAGGTCGCCGTACGCACAGAACGTGCGGGTGTTGGGGCTGACCCAGCCGAATCCACCGATGCGCGGACCTCCCGCACCGCTGCCCGCCACCGGCGGGCCGACCAACGCGTCGGTGGGCGACCGGCGGGGATCGGAGATGAGTCCGACGGCTGCGATCTTATCGGCCGGAACGGTGCTCAGGCCCGTTCCGATCTCGGACGCCAGATCGCCTGCCGCATCAGCACCCTGGCTGTATCCGATCAGCGACAATTCCGTACCCGGGCAGGCATTGCTCATGGCTTCGAGCATTCCGCGCGCGTTGTCGGTGGCCTGCTTCTTCGAGCGGGCGTACACGTCCGATTCCCAGGGGAACGCCGTCGCCGCGTACGTCACGTAGTCCGTGCGCACCGAGGACGGCAACCCGTTCGTCACCGCAGACAGCAGGCCGGGAGTGGGCCGCACATTGTCCTTGGTAGACGTCTCCCAGGTGCCCGGAATCGCGACGACATACACGCCCGGGCAGGGATCCGCACCGGCAGCTGCGCCTGCGCCCACCATCGTCGGAACAGCCACGGCGGCAGCAAATGCGGTCAAGAATGCGATAACCCGTCTCATACACATGGCCCTACCCTGTTCTTCGCTTTGTCGTCCTGCAGACGGGATGCTGCCAGGTCGACATGACCTAGAGATGCACGATCGGTAAATGAACGTTACCGAGCGGGCGCGATATCCGCATGACAAACAGGCACCCCGGTACGAATTTCGTACCGGGGTGCCTGGTATGAACTCAGCGCCGGATCATGACGCTTCGTGAACTCAGCGCTGAATCATGACGCTTCGTGAACTCAGCGTTGAATCATGACGCTTCGTGAACTCAGCGTTGGGGCGCACTGGTGGGCACGATGGGCGACGGCAGCGCCGTCGCACCTTCGAGATACGTGTCGACCGCCGCAGCCGCGGAGCGGCCTTCCGCGATGGCCCACACGATCAGCGACTGTCCGCGTCCCATGTCGCCGGCCACGAACACACCGTCCACGTTGGTCGCCCACTGCGCGGAACGGGCGACATTGCCACGCTCGTTGAGGTCGACACCCAGATCGGTGAGCAGGCCCGGCTTCTCGGGACCGACGAAGCCCATGGCGAGCAGCACCAGGTCGGCCTCGATTTCGAAATCCGAACCCTCGACCTTCTCGAAGCGGCCCGACTTCATCTCGACCTCATGAGCCCTCAGCGCCGTGACCTTGCCGGCTACCCCGACGAACTGCTCGGTGTTGACCGAGAACAACCGCTCGCCGCCCTCCTCGTGTGCCGAGGCGACGCGGTACATCAGCGGGTAGGTGGGCCAGGGGGTCTGCTCGGCCCTGGTCTCCGGCGGGCGCGGCATGATCTCGAACTGGTGCACGCTCACCGCACCCTGACGATGCGCGGTGCCCAGGCAGTCGGCACCGGTGTCGCCGCCACCGATGATGACAACCTTCTTGCCCTCCGCCGTGATGGACGGCTCGTCGAAATCACCCTGCTGCACACGGTTTGCGATGGGCAGGTACTCCATGGCCTGGTGGATGCCGTCGAGTTCCCGTCCGGGAATCGGCAGATCACGGGCCTCGGTGGCGCCGCCGGCCAGAACCACGGCGTCGAACTGCTTGCGCAGTTCGTCCGCGGTGATGTCGACACCCACGTCGACACCCGTCTTGAAGATGGTGCCCTCGGCCTCCATCTGATCGAGACGGCGGTCGATGTGACGCTTCTCCATCTTGAACTCGGGGATGCCGTACCGGAGCAGACCACCGATACGGTCGGCACGCTCGAAGACCGTCACCAGATGCCCGGCCCGGGTCAGCTGCTGCGCTGCTGCCAGACCTGCGGGACCGGAACCGACGACGGCAACCCTCTTGCCCGTCGTGCGAGTGGGGTGAACGGGGTCGACCCAACCCTCGTCGAACGCGTGGTCGATGAGCTCGACCTCGACCTGCTTGATGGTGACCGGGTCCTGGTTGATACCCAGAACGCAGGACGCCTCACAGGGCGCGGGGCACAACCGCCCGGTGAACTCCGGGAAATTGTTCGTGGCGTGCAAACGCTCGATGCCGTCGTGCCAGCGGTCCCGGTACACCAGGTCGTTCCACTCGGGAATCAGATTCCCCAGCGGACAACCGTTGTGGCAAAACGGAATACCGCAATCCATGCATCGGCTGGCCTGGGTACGAAGCTTCTCGTCGGAGAAATCCTCATACACCTCCTTCCAGTCGAGCAGACGCAACGGCACCGGACGCCGAACCGGAAGTTCGCGCGACGTGTGCTTCAGGAAGCCGCTTGGATCACCCACGAGCTGCCTCCATCACTGCCTCGTCCACGTTCTTTCCATCCTTCTTCGCGGCCTCGATGGCCAAGAGCACCTTCTTGTAATCGCGGGGCATGACCTTCGCGAAATGAATCACCTGCTGCGACCAGTCCGACAGGATGCGCGCGGCAACCGCCGAACCCGTCTCGTCCCGGTGACGCTCGATAGCACCCTTCAGCCAGGTGAAGTCGTCACCCGTGAGGTCCTCGAGGTCCACCAGTTCGGTGTTGAGGTTGTTTTCGAACGCCTTGTCCGGGTTGTAGACGTACGCGACGCCACCGGACATGCCGGCGCCGAAGTTCCGTCCCGTCGCACCGAGGATGACCACCTTGCCACCCGTCATGTACTCGCAACCGTGGTCGCCGACTCCCTCGACCACCGCGGTGGCACCCGAGTTACGGACGGCGAATCGCTCGCCCACGACACCGCGCAGTAGTGCCTCACCGCCGGTGGCACCGAACAGGATCACATTGCCGCCGATGATGTTGTCCTCGGCGACGAATCCGGGCGCGGTCGTCAGCGGTGGGCGCACCACGATGCGACCACCGGACAGGCCCTTGCCGACGAAGTCGTTGGCATCGCCGTGCAGGCGCAGGGTGATGCCCTTGGGAACGAACGCACCGAAGCTGTTACCGGCCGAACCGGTGAACGTGATGTCGATCGTGTTGTCGGGAAGGCCTTCACCGCCGTACGCCTTGGTGAGCTCGTGGCCGAGCATGGTGCCGACCGTGCGGTTGACGTTGGTGATCGGCGACTCGAAGGTCACCTTCTCGCCCTTGTCGAGCGCGTTGCGGCTCTGTGCGATGAGCTGCTGATCGAGCGCCTTGTCGAGTCCGTGGTCCTGGGTGCCGGTGCAGTACAGGTCCTGGTCCATGAACGCCGACTCGGCCCGGTGCAGAATCGGCGACAGGTCGAGATTGCCGGCCTTGCTGCCCTGCCAGTGCTCGAGCGCCTTCGTGGTGTCGAGGAGATCGACCTGCCCGACGGCCTCGTCGAGAGTGCGGAAACCGAGCTCGGCCATGAGCTCGCGCACCTCTTCGGCGATGAACAGGAAGAAGTTCTCGACGAACTCGGGCTTGCCGGTGAACCGCCTGCGCAACACCGGGTTCTGCGTAGCCACGCCGACGGGGCAGGTGTCGAGATGGCAGACCCGCATCATGATGCAACCCGACACCACCAGGGGTGCGGTGGCGAAACCGAACTCCTCGCCGCCGAGCAGTGCGGCGACCATGACGTCACGGCCGGTCTTGAGCTGACCGTCGACCTGAACGACGATCCGGTCGCGCAACCCGTTGAGCAGCAGCGTCTGCTGCGTCTCGGCCAGGCCGAGCTCCCAGGGTGCGCCCGCGTGCTTCATCGAGGTCAGCGGCGTGGCACCGGTGCCACCGTCGTGACCGGAGATGAGGACGACGTCCGCGTGTGCCTTGGAGACACCCGCGGCGACGGTGCCGACGCCCACCTCGGACACCAGCTTGACGTGAATGCGGGCCTGCGGGTTCGCGTTCTTCAGATCGTGGATCAGCTGTGCGAGATCCTCGATCGAGTAGATGTCGTGGTGCGGGGGCGGCGAGATCAACCCGACGCCGGGTGTGGAGTGCCGGACCTCGGCCACCCACGGGTACACCTTGTGCGCCGGCAGCTGGCCGCCCTCACCGGGCTTGGCTCCCTGCGCCATCTTGATCTGGATATCGGTGCAGTTGGTCAGGTAGTGCGAGGTGACACCGAAACGTCCCGACGCCACCTGTTTGATCGCCGACCGCCGCAGGTCACCGTTCTCGTCCGGGGTGAACCGGGCCGGGTTCTCGCCGCCCTCACCGGAGTTGGAACGGGCACCGAGACGGTTCATCGCGATGGCAAGCGTCTCGTGCGCCTCGGCGGAGATGGAGCCGTAGCTCATCGCACCGGTGGAGAAGCGCTTGACGATCTCGGTTGCCGGCTCGACCTCGTCCAGCGGGATCGACGGGCGGACACCCTTCTTGAACTCGAACAGGCCACGCAACGCTGCGAGCCGCTCCGACTGGTCGTCGACCAGCTTCGTGTACTCCTTGAACACCTCGTACTGGCCGGTGCGGGTGGAGTGCTGAAGCTTGAACACCGTGTCCGGGTTGAAGAGGTGGTACTCGCCCTCACGACGCCACTGGTACTCGCCGCCGACCTCGAGCTCGCGGTGCGCGCGCTCCTCGGGACGGTCCAGGTAGGCGCCGGCGTGCCGCTCCGCGACATCCGCTGCGATCTCCTCCAGCCCGATACCGCCGAGGCTGGAGTTGAGACCGGTGAAGTACTCGTCCACCAGGTCTTGCGACAGACCGATCACCTGGAACAGCTGCGCACCGGTGTAGGACGCCAGCGTGGAGATGCCCATCTTGGACATCACCTTGAGAACACCCTTGCCGGCGGCCTTGATGTAGTTCTGGATGGCCTTGTCGAGGCTGACACCGGGCAGTTCACTGCTCTGAACCAGCTCGTCGACCGTCTCGAAGGCCATGTACGGGTTGACCGCGGCCGCACCGAAACCGATGAGGAGCGCCATGTGGTGCACCTCGCGGGCGTCGCCGGACTCCACGATGAGACCGACCTTGGTGCGGGTCTTCTCGCGCACCAAGTGGTGATGCACCGCGGACGTCAGGAGCAGCGACGGAATGGGCGCGTACGTCTCGTTCGACTCACGGTCGGACAGGACGATGAGGCGCGCCCCACCGGCAATGGCCTCCGATACCTGATAGCGGACGTCGTCGAGAGCCTTACGCAGGCCCGCACCGCCCTCCGCCACCGGGAACAGACCGCGGACGATGACGCTGCGGAAGTTCGGGAACTCACCGTCGTCGTTGACGTGGATGAGCTTCGACAGGTCGTCGTTGTGCAGTATCGGCTGCGGCAGGAAGATCTGCCGGCAGGATTCGGCGGTGGGGTGAAGCAGATCGTGCTCGGGGCCGATGGTGCCGCCGAGGCTGGTGACGACCTCTTCCCGGATGGCGTCGAGCGGCGGGTTGGTGACCTGCGCGAACAACTGAGAGAAGTAGTCGAACAACATCCGCGACCGAGCCGAGAGCACGGCGATCGGGGTGTCCGTACCCATGGAGCCGAGGGCTTCTGCTCCGGTGGCCGCCATCGGCTTGACGAGGAGATTGACCTCTTCGTTGGTGTACCCGAACAACTGCTGACGCAGCACGACGCGCTCGTGTGACATGTAGGTGTACGGCCGGTCCGGCAGGTCGTCCATGGCGGTCAGAGCCTGGTCGAGCCATTCCTGGTACGGGTACTCGGCGGCGAGTTCCGATTTGATCTCGTCGTCGCTGATGATGCGCCCCTGAGCGGTGTCCACGAGGAACATGCGACCGGGCTGCAAACGTATCTTCCGCACCACGGTGGCCGGATCGATCGGCAGGACACCGACCTCCGACGCCATGACAACCAGGTCGTCCTCTGTCACCCAGAGGCGGGAGGGACGCAGACCGTTGCGGTCGAGAACCGCGCCGATGACCGTGCCGTCGGTGAAGCACACCGAGGCAGGTCCGTCCCAGGGCTCCATGAGCGAGGAGTGGTACTGGTAGAACGCCCGCCGGGCGGGATCCATGCTCTCGTGCTTCTCCCACGCCTCCGGGATCATCATGAGCACGGCGTGCGGAAGGCTGCGGCCACCGAGGTGCAGCATCTCGAGCACCTCGTCGAAGCGTGCGGTGTCGCTCGCCCCGTTGGTGCAGACCGGGAAGATCTTCTCGAGGTTCTCCGGGCCGCCGAACACGTCGCTCTCGATGAGCGCCTCGCGGGCGCGCATCCAGTTCTCGTTGCCGGTGACGGTGTTGATCTCACCGTTGTGCGCCACGCGGCGGAACGGGTGGGCCAGCGGCCACGACGGGAACGTGTTGGTGGAGAAACGGGAGTGCACGAGGCCCAACGACGACTCGACACGCTCGTCCTGCAGGTCCAGGTAGAAACCCTTGAGTTGCGGGGTGGTGAGCATGCCTTTGTAGACGAACGTCTGGCTAGACAGGCTCGGGAAGTACACGGTCTCGCGACCGGGTCCGTCCTTGCCGGCGCCTTCGTTGCCGAGTTCGTGCTCGGTGCGCTTCCGGATGACGTAGGCGCGGCGCTCGAGGTCGAGACCCGTGAGGGAACCGTCCTCGGTACCGATGAAGATCTGCCGGAACGTCGGCATCGCGTCACGCGCGAGCGCGCCCAGCGAGGAGTCGTCGGTTCCGACCTCTCGCCAGCCGAGGACCTTCAGGCCCTCGCTCTCGACGATCTTCTCGACGGCGTCCGCCGCTCGTTGCGCGTCGGCGTGGCTCTGCGGCAGGAAGGCGATACCTGTCGCGTAGGAACCCGCCTCGGGCAGCGGGAAGTCGACGACAGCGCGGAAGAACTTGTCCGGAACCTGGAGCAGGATGCCGGCACCGTCACCCGTGTTGGGTTCGGAGCCCGCGGCACCGCGGTGCTCGAGGTTGACCAGAGCGGTGATCGCCTTCTCGACGATGTCCCGGCTCCGGCGACCCTTCATATCCACGACGAACGCGACGCCACAGGAGTCGTGCTCGTTGGACGGGTGATACAGCCCCTGGGGGCCTGGAAGTTGCTTCATACCTAGCCTTCGTATGCCAAAGAGATGCACCGACGACCAGCAGCGCTGATGGCCATCAACTTTGCAATGCAGGTGCCTTCACGACGTGATCGGCACCACCGATCGGCTACGCCCTTGTGCAGCACGCTGGGTGTGGTGTTCGCACCAGGCGACGTGGCTTTTCGGTCGGGTCGGACTTTCGTGGGTCCAACGTGTAACGAAAACGATAATTCAGACCCCCAGGCGAAACACAACTAAGGTTGCCCTAACAACGCTCTGCGCTGGGCATTCACACGGACTCACCTGCCAAATCTGCGCAGGACGCCTCGACCGACATCACTGGATCCATGTTAATTGAAGCGCGCGGAGTACCGCTTCGATTCCTCGAGCCGGGTCGAAATCGGGTTGGGGCGCGGTCAGCTGATGAAGGATCACTCCATCCAGGTAGTCGGTGATCACCACTGCATCGGCGGCCGGATCCGCTGATCCCACGAATGCCAGCATGTCCGCCCCCCACTTTACGAGATCGGTGCGCACCGGTCCGATGATCTCGTCGAGCCCGGGGGTCACGGCGGCCTCGACGAACAGTGCATAGCGCGCGCTCGTGCGCACCCGGTCGGGTCCGCAGGCATAGCGCACGAACGCGATCAACGCGTCGACCAGCGCATCGAATCCCTCGGGCCGCGGTCGGGCGAACTTCTGCCAGTCTTCCCGGTCACGTTCGGCCAGCCGAGTGACTATCGCCTCGAGCAGGGCCCCGCGGCTGCGGAAGTAGTTGGACGTCGATCCCTCCGGCATGCCTGCGGCTGCGTCCACCGCCCGATGGGTGAGGGCCCGCAGGCCGCGGGTTCCCACCAGGTCGATCGCCGCGTCGAGTACCTGCTTCCGTTTCCTCGCCATGACTGGAGACTACAACAGTAGTGCGATACTACATTTGTAGTAGAGTGGCGCCCATGACGCACTCTGCAGCGGTCCTCGGCGGCGGAATCGGCGGGTTGGCGATCGCCTCCTACCTCGTCGGCCGTGGATGGCACGTCGAGGTCTTCGAACGATCCGAGCACCTGCCCGCCTCCGGCACCGCCCTCGGCATGTGGCCGCAGGCCCTCGACGCACTGGATGCGATCGGCGTCGGCGATCGAGTACGGACTCTCGGATCACCCCAGCATCGCGGTTCGTTCCTGCGACCCGACGGATCGGTGATCGGCACGATCGACACCCGCCGTTCTGCCTATCTGCTGTCACGACCCGCACTCCTCACCACCCTCGCCGAGTCCCTGCCCGAGGGAACCGTGCTGTTCGGCACACCCGCCCCCACGCCGGACGCGCTGACCGACCACGACGTCGTGATCGGGGCGGACGGTCTGCGCAGCCCCACCCGCCGACAGCTGTTCGGGGACGCGTTCGAGCCCCGCTACATCGGAGCGACGGCCTGGCGCGGATGGGTGCCCGGCCGGCGCGAGACCGTCAGCGAAACCTGGGATGCAGACGCACTTTTCGGTATCACTCCACGCGACGGAAACCTCGTCAACTGGTTCGCCTGCGTCCGCGCCGACGCCGGTTCCGAGGACGGGCTCGACTTCCTTCGTGCCCGGTTCGGGCACTGGCACGCAGACGTACAGGCCGTTCTCGATGACGTCACACCCGACGCCCTGCTCCATCACGACCTCTACGAATCACCGGCCCTGCCGTCGTATGTCCGGGGTACCACGGCGCTCATCGGCGACGCCGCCCACGCCATGGCACCCAATCTCGGCCGGGGCGCCTGCGAGGCGCTCGTCGACGCGGTCACCCTGGGTCGGCTTCTCGCCTCCGGCAACGACATCGACGAGGCGCTGCGCCGCTACGACCGCACAAGGCGTCGCGCGACACGCATGCTGGTGCGTGGATCTCGTGCCGTCTCCTCCATCGCGATGGCCAGGCACCTGCGCCCCCTGCGCGATCTGACGGTCGCAGTCGCGTCCGCCTTGGCGTGATCGCGCTGCTGTCTGGTACTTTTCCGCGGTAGGGGGACTTGGAACAAACCGGGGGCGGTCATGGGGGCGGTGAACGACGGCTGCGGCATTGCGCCGGCAGTGGCGACGGATCTCATCGGGCGAACATCACATCCACCTTGCCGGTGGAGGCTTCTTGCTCTGCGACACGGACGTTCGGTCCCTGTCACACCTTCCTTCTTTCATGCGGACGACTGAACGCCGACACAGCTGTCGGTGATTCGTTCCGGTCTCGGCACCTCTTCGTCGCCGGCAGTGCTCTCTCGATCCAATGCCTCCCTCGATCACAGCATCCGTTCCGACAGCAGGAGTTATTGATGAGAATCCGTATGCACGCGCTCGCCGTGATCTCGGTGTCCGCGATGGCAGTGCTCGGGGCCGCGACGGCGCACGCCGCACCGTCCACCCCTCCGCCGACGTCACAGCCCGGCGTCACCGACCCGGTGGCGCCGTCCACCCCGCCCACCTCACAACCCGGCGTCACCGACCCGGCTGCACCGTCGGCTACGAAGCCTGCTCCCGTGGCACCGCTCGCGGTTCCCGGTGTCCCCATGCAGCCCGAGGGTGGTGCCGCACCTGCGCCGGCAGTTGCACCCGACGCCCACACCGACAATGTCCAGCCGCGACCGGCCACCGTCTGGATCGACCCCGACGACATGCCGAAGGCGAACCGGGCACCTGTCGCGCCGGTCCTGCCCGTGCCGGGGCCTGTGGTGGAGGTGAACGCGGCCGCTGACACCGTCGTCGGTGCGACGCCTCTCGCCGTCAACGGCCGTCAGTACGGCAACCCCGAGGGCTACGTGGGCACGGTCGGCTGGCGCGTCGGCGACGCCACCGGGACGGCGGGCATCGCGATCGACCCGTCGTCGCCGACCGCCGCGACGGTCTCCGCATTCTCGGCAGACTCGAACGCGCAACACCCGACGAACTGGTCGGCCCCTGTGGACA
>NZ_JBAQEO010000575.1:0-43479 GCF_049286785.1 Rhodococcus sp. (in: high G+C Gram-positive bacteria)
GTGCCGACCTGTCGGTGATGCAACATGATGCCGAGCACGTCCGGGAGGGCAGGCCGACGGCACTGATCTCGCTGACGCAGGACCCGACGTCCGGTCCCGTGCTGGCGTGGGTGCGTGAGCAGGTGCGCACGCTGGCCGCGGTGCAGTAGCTGTGCGCACCGAACTGACGATTGTCGCCACACCCGATCGCAGTCCCCGGATCTGCGCGGTCGGTGGGCTGGCCGCGCGCACGACCGGCCGGGACACCGTTCACCTGATCGGCACCGCCGCGACGCCCCTGGGCGGCGACCACTGGGACATCACGATCCGGGTGGAGGCCGGGGCTCGGCTGTCGCTGCGGAGCGTCGCCGCGTCCCTCGCGCTGCCGGGCCGCGACTGCGTGCTGTCCACGGCGCACTGGTCGGTGGAGGTGGGAGAGGAAGCATCGCTCGACTGTGCGCTCGAACCCACGGTGATTGCCGGCGGCGCCGAACACCGGGCAATCACGACGGTATCGCTCGCCGAGTCGTCCACGTTCCTGTGGCGCGAGCGCGTGCAGATCGGCCGGACGGGGGAGCAGACCGGCAACTGGGCGGGCGTGACCAATGCCGACCTCGGCGCGTTGCCCCTCCTGAGACACGAGGTGGAACTGGGCGTCGGCACCGTGTCGCACGACACACTGGACGCCCCGGCCGCCCTGACCAGCGAACTGCGGTACCCGGACGAGCGGCCCGCGGAGGTGGTGGGCCACATTCGCACGGCCCGGACGCGGCTGCCTCTGGCCCGTGGGGGAAGTCTCACGACACAGCTGGAGGCGAAGCTGTCACCGACCCCGTAATCGCGCATTTCCGCACGGGTGCGGCAAGCGCCTAAGCTCTATGCTTGTGCTTTCCGCCGTTCCTCGCCCCGTGGTAGTCAGGGCCCCGTCCAAGGTCAATCTGCATTTGGCCGTCGGGGACCTGCGCGACGACGGGTATCACGAGTTGCAGACGGTGTTCCAGGCGTTGTCCCTGAGTGACACGGTGTCGGTGAGGCCGGCGGACACATTGTCGGTCACGGTCCGCGGCGAAGATGCCCGCCTGGTTCCGACCGACCACCGCAATCTGGTGTGGCAGGCCGCCGAGTTGCTCGCCGCGGAGGCGGGCCGGAGTCCCGATGTCGAGATCGCGATCGACAAGGGGATCCCGGTGGCCGGTGGTATGGCCGGGGGTAGTGCAGATGCTGCCGCCACGCTGGTGGCGCTCAATGCGCGGTGGCAACTCGACCTCTCGCGTGCGGAACTCGACGTTTTCGCCGCGAAACTCGGCAGCGATGTGCCGTTCTCGCTCCACGGGGGCACGGCCTTCGGGACGGGACGCGGAGAGAAGCTCCTCCCGGTGCTCTCCCGCAGTACCTTCCACTGGGTGCTCGCGCTTGCGAAGGGCGGGCTCAGCACGCCCGACGTCTTCCGCGAACTCGACCGGTTGCGGGCCGAGGGCTCGCCTCCGAGACTCGGGGATGCCGAGGATCTGATGCATGCCCTCACGACGGGTGACGCTGCCACTCTGGCCCCGTTGCTCGGCAACGATCTGCAGGCGGCGGCGTTGTCTCTCGCACCGGGCCTGCGGCGAACGCTGCGCGCTGGTGTGGCGGCGGGCGCGCTGGCCGGCATCGTCTCCGGGTCGGGTCCTACCTGTGCTTTTCTCTGCGCCGAGGCGGATGCCGCGGTCCGTGTCAGCGCAGAACTCGCGGGCGCCGGTGTGTGCCGGACCGTGAGGGTGGCGAGCGGTCCCGTGCCGGGCGCCCGACTAATCAACGACGCGGCGGAGGGATCGCACTGATGGCGAATCTGATCAATCTCGAGCAGGTGTCGAAATCGTTCGGCGTAAAGCCGTTGCTCGATTCGGTGTCGCTCGGTGTGGAGGAAGGCGTACGCATCGGCGTCGTCGGCCTCAACGGTGGCGGCAAGACCACTCTGCTCGAGGTGCTCTCGGGTGTCGAGCAACCGGACTCCGGACGGGTCAGCCGGGTCGGCGGCCTCCGGATGGCGGTGGTAACCCAGCGCGGCGTGCTGCCCCCGGGGTCGAGTGTCGGTGACGTGGTGCTCGGGCCGCTCGGGGTGGCCGCTCACGAGTGGGCCGGCGACGCCCGGATCCGGTCCGTGCTGGCCGGCATCGGCATCGACAATCTGGGCCTCGAGGTGAAGGTCGACGGGCTGTCGGGTGGGGAGCGGCGACGCGTGGCACTGGCCGCCGCGCTGGTGCAGGATTTGGATCTGCTGGTGCTCGACGAGCCCACCAACCACCTCGACGTCGAGGGTGTGCAGTGGCTGGCCGAGCATCTGGTGTCGCGGCGCAGCGCACTGGTGGTCGTCACCCACGATCGCTGGTTCCTCGATACCGTGGCCAACCGCACGTGGGAAGTGATGGGCGGCAAGGTCGAAAGCTACGAGGGTGGCTACAACGACTGGATCTTCGCCCGCGCCGAGCGCGCCCGTCAGGCCGACGCCTCCGAGGAGCGGCGCCGCAACCTGGCCCGCAAGGAACTGGCGTGGCTGCGGCGCGGCGCTCCCGCGCGAACGTCCAAGCCCAAGTATCGGATCGAGGCCGCGGAGGCGCTGATCGCGGACGTGCCGCCGCCCCGTGACAGCGTCGCGCTGGCATCGTTCGCCCAGCGCCGGCTCGGCAAGGTGGTCGTCGAACTCGAGGACGCGCGCGTCGAAGCACCGGACGGCCGCGTGCTCGTCGACGACCTCACGTGGCGGCTGGCGCCGGGAGAACGCGTCGGACTGGTCGGCGTCAACGGATCCGGGAAGACGACCCTCCTGCGCACTCTTGCCGGGGAGATCGAACCGGCGGCGGGCAAGCGCATCCAGGGGCAGACTGTCCACATCGGATGGTTGCGCCAGGAACTCGACGACCTGCCGACGGACATGCGGGTTCTCGATGCCGTCAAGGACGTCGCTGAACGAATCACCCTGGGCGACAAGGAGGTTTCGGCCGGGCAACTTGCCGAGCGGTTGGGGTTCACCCCGGCCCGCCAGCGGACGCCGGTCGGCGACCTGTCCGGTGGTGAGCGCCGCCGACTCCAGCTCACCCGGGTACTGATGGCGGAGCCGAACGTGCTGCTGCTCGACGAGCCCACCAACGACCTCGACATCGACACGCTGCAGCAACTAGAGGATCTTCTCGACAGCTGGGCGGGCACGATGGTGGTGATCAGTCACGACCGGTACCTGATCGAGCGTATCTGTGATTCGACGTGGGCGCTGTTCGGCGACGGCAAGCTCACCAACCTGCCCGGCGGCATCGACGAATACCTCCGTCGACGGGCCGCGATGGGCGACGTCGGCGCTCCCTCGGTGGCGTCCTCGGCGACGGGCACCAAGTCGGGAACAGCCGGTCAGGCTCGGGACGGTGCCGCCGATCGCGCTGCCCGCAAGGAACTGTCGCGGCTCGAGCGTTCTCTGGCGAAGCTCGATGACCGCGAGGCGAAACTGCACCAGAAGCTGGCCGATGCGGCGACCGATCCCGAGAAGTTGCAGAAGCTCGATGCCGAGCTGAAAGAGGTTGTGGCGGAGAAGGAATCGACCGAGGAGCGGTGGATGGAACTGGCCGCGGAGCTCGATCAGTAGGAATTGGGCTGCGGGGGAGCTTGCCGGCGACATCGCCGTCGGCAAGCTCCGCTGGTGAGAACTACTCAGAGACCGAGCAGCTTGCTGATGATCTCGTTCATGATCTCGGTGGTGCCGCCGCCGATGCCGAGCACGCGGGCGTCGCGGAAATGCCGCTCCACCTCGGACTCGCGCATGCAGCCGAGCCCGCCGAACAGCTGCACCGATTCCATCACGGCGTGATCGCACACCTTGACCGCGTTGTTCTTCGCCATCGACGTCTCGAGCAGCATGCCCTCGCCGTTGACCCAGCGCTCCGCCACCGAACGGCAGAACGTTTGGGCCGCAGTGATTTCGGTGGCGAGCTCGGCCATGCGGTGACGCACCACCTGACGGCTCGACAGTGGCCTGCCGAACGACTCCCGCGACTGGATCCACTGCTTGGTGAGGTCGAAGCAGCGCTGCGCGGTGGCCGTCGCCTGGAATGCCAGCGACAGCCGCTCGCCCTGGAACTGCTGCGCGATCTGTGCGAAGCCCGAACCCTCCGTACCGATCAGGTTCCCCACCGGCACCCGCACGTCGTCGTAGAAGAGTTCCGCCGTGTCCGAGCAGAGCCAGCCCATCTTGTCGAGCTTGCGCGAGACGGTGAAACCGGGTGTGTCGGTGGGCACGACAATCATCGACAGCCCGCCCGCTCCGGCGTCACCGGTACGCACCGCCGTGGTCACGAAGTCGGCCCGCGTGCCCGACGTGATGTACAGCTTGGCGCCGTTGATCACGTAGTCGTCGCCGTCGCGCCTGGCGGTGGTCTTGATGTTCGCGACGTCGGAACCGCCGCCCGGTTCGGTGATCGCCAGCGAACCGATGGCCCGGCCCTCGAGCGCGGGGCGAGCGAAGCGGTCGATGAGATCGGTGTTCCCGGACGCCACGATATGCGGGGTGGCGATGCCGTGACTGAACAGTGCGGAGATCAGTCCGGACGACCCGCCGGCGAGAATGATCTCCTCGAGGATCGCCAGCATGTCGAGGGCGTTGCCGCCGGAGCCGCCGAACTCCTCGGGCACCGACGCGCCGAGCAGGCCGGCGTCGGCCGCCTTCGCGTGAAGTTCACGCGGCACCAACCCGTCCCGTTCCCAGGTGTCGAGGTGCGGGACGATCTCCTTGCGGGTGAAATCGGCGGTCAGCTCACGCAGCGCCTGACGCTCGGGCGTGTTCCACGTTTCGGGCAACGTTCCAGTCATCGACCGCTCCAGACGGGCTTGCGCTTTTCCATGAATGCCATGACACCCTCGAGGGTGTCGGCGGAGGTGGTGAGGCGGGCGAGCGCCTCGGTGGTGAGTTCCCACGCCTGGGTTTCGGACGGGATTGCGCCGTCCACGATGCCGCGGGCCACTACCTTGCTGGCCTGCACCGCCAGCGGAGCACCCGCCGAGATGGATTCGGCCAATTCGAGTGCGGTGCTGACCACGTCGTCCTGGGGGACCACCCGGTTGACCAGGCCCCAGCGCAATGCGTCCTCGGCACTCATCGGCTTGCCGGTCAGAATCAGCTCCATGGCCACCGCCCGCGGAATCGCCGCACCGAGACGGAAGACGCCGCCGGCTCCGGCGATCAGGCCGCGATGGACCTCGGGCAGGCCGAACTCGGCGGTCTCGGACGCCACCACCAGGTCGCTCGCGAGTGCGAGTTCGGTACCGCCGCCCAGTGCGGTGCCGTTGACCGCCGCGATGATCGGCTTGCGAATGGGATGCTTGACCACACCGGCGAAGCCCCAGTGCGCGGTCTCCGGCGGGGTGATCCCATCGGGACCCTTGGTGCCCAGAGCCTTGAGATCGGCACCGCCGCAGAACACCGAGTCGCCGGCGCCCGTCAGGACCACCACACGAACGTCGTCGGTGGACTCGGCCATATCCCACGCCTCGCCCAGCTTCTGATGGACCTCGGCGTTGATGCTGTTGGCCGCCTTGGGCCGATTGATCGTGACGAGCAGCGTGTTCCCACGCTGTTCGGTGAGGACGATGTCGGTCATGCTGTTGCCTCTTCCTGGAGAGAAACGGTGAGCAGCCCGCCGCGGTCGGCGATGCGCACTGCTGCGCCGACGACGGATCGGGAGTTCGGGTCGGTGAGCCGGGCGAGCGCTGCGGCGCCCTCGGCATCGGTGTAGCCGGCGATCCGGCGTCCGTCGGCGATTGTCGCGATCAGTAGTCCCATGGCCGGCAGCCCGTCCCGGCCGTACTCGACGGTGGCGGTGACCACCTCGGCCTCGCCCTCGTAGTCGTTGACGAGCGGCGGCGCCGGGAGGTCGAGGATTTCGGCGTCCGGGTTGCCGACGTACCCGTCACCGTGCGGACGCGACGACAGCAGCACCGTGTGCTGATAGGTGAGGTAGCCGCCGTTGCCGTGTACCAGCGCGAGGTCTCCGGCCGTTCGTTCGCGCAGGAGCCGGGTGGTCTGTGCGATCGCGTGCAGGGTGTAGCTGTTGAGTGGTCCGCCGAAGAACGAGTGGCCGCCGAGCACGCTGGGCACGGTGTCGTCCGGCAAGCCCAGTTCGCGCAGCAGCAGCTTGGGTACCACGGGGAAACAGCTGTAGGCGTCGATGATGTCGAGATCGGTGCCCTGTACGTCCGCCTGCGCAAGGGTGCGTGCGACAGCGCTGGCCATCGCCGGGGAACGACCGAATTCGGCGCGGCCCAGTACGTCCGGTGTGTCGGTGGCGCCGGCTCCGCCCCACAGATAGATGATCTTGTTCTCGTCGACACCGAGTTCGCGTGCTGCGGAAAGCGAACACACGATCACTGCGGCCGCCTGATCGACGAACGGCATGGCGTTGAGCGCGAGTGGGTACGGTTCGCACACGAGGCGATTCTTCGGACCGACGGTCGCGATGTCCTCGGTGGTACGCGCGACCGGACTCCACGCCACGGGGTGCTGCGCGGCGACTTCGGAGAACTCGGAGTACATGCGGGCCGACCGTTCGAGCGACTCGTGCGGGCTCTGCCCGAGTTCGTAGGCGAGCCGATTCTCGAACAGTGGGTACACGCGGGTGGGCACGATCATGCCGGCGCGTTGCATCGCGGTGCTGCCGAGTTCGTCCGGGTCGAACGACGGGGGACCGCCGGGAGCGGCGAGCCAGCCCTGCGAGCCGGGATCGGTGCCGGACTTCATGAGTGCGGTCACCGACGCCTGGGCCTCGCCGCCCACCAGGAGCGACACCGTGGACGTGCCCTCGGCGATCTCGTGGCCGATGCGATCGAGGAGTGCCGCGGGCCAGTGTCCCCCGATGGGGCTGGTGAAGGTCCTCGGCTGCGCGGCGCCGAGACGTTCGCCGAGCAGGGCTGGAAGCTCGTCGTACGCCCAGCTGGCCGTCTTGACGGCGGAGATGCTGTCGATGCGCGCGCTCACGCCGCCGACTCCGGTATCCGCGAGGGCCGCATCGACCGCCTCGGCGATCAGGTCGAGGGGTTCACGCGGGTCGGCCGGTGCCCCTGACCGGCCGGAGCGGATATCTCCGACGCCGATCACCACTGGTACCTGTGCGGGGTCTGCCATTGACTACATCCTTCGCTTGTCCGGTTCTGCGAACTCCCCGACAATAATACAGACAAAAATTGTCTGTAAATAGGATCTGGCTGTGAGATGGGACGCTGGAGGTGGCACACTGCACCAGTGCCCGATTCCGCCTCGCCTCCCGTCCGCCGTGGGCGCGGGCGTCCTCGCGACGCCGAGCTCGAAGACCGCGTGTATGACGCGGTGATCGAGGTGTACGCGGAAACCAGTTGGCGTGGCTTCACTCTCGACGCCATCGGCAAACGGGCCCGGGTAGGCAGAGCCGCGCTGTACCGCCGATGGGCCACCAAGGAGGAGTTGCTCGTCCAGGCGCTCGAGGTGCGAAGCCCGTTGCCGACGCCGATCGACACCGGGGCTCTTCGCTCGGATCTCGTCGAACTGGCAGTGCAACTTCTGCGTGGATACCGCACCACCTCCGGTCTGGTGAGCCTGCGGGTGGCGCTCGATGCCCGGGTTCATCCCGAACTGCTCGCCAATCTCACCGCCACACTCAACAGAAGCCGTCTGATGGCCGCCCGTACGATCGTCCGCCGCGCGGCGACCCGCGGCGAATTACCCGTGGGCGCCTCCGCCACATTGATTCTCGAAATGGTGACCGGCGCCGTCCTCAGTCATGTTCTGTTCGCGCTCGACGTTCCCCGCGGCGACGACGGACGTGAGGACGAGAAATACGCGCAGACACTTGTCGATTCCGTGATCAAATCGATGTCGTGACAAAAATGTCGTAACAATTCTGTGTCCCACCGGTGACTCCGAATCGGCATGATTCCCCCCAAAGCGGGGAATTCGTGTCGCACCTGCAGATTTTCCGACTAATCTGTGTCCAGGGCTTGCATGTCGCTGCACAGGAGGCGGGGCTCATGGATCTCGAAGCGATCAAACAGATCGAGCAGCTCAAGCACCGTTATGCGCGTTCGCTCGACACCAAATCGTGGGCCGAGTTCGCCGACACCATGGTTCCTGATGTCACGGCTACATACAGCGAGTACCTTTCGTTCGATTCTCGTGACTCTTTCGTGTCTTTTCTCGAGAACACTCTCGGTACTCATGTGATCACGGAACACCAGTGTGGCCAACCGGAAATCACCGTCAACGGTGACACGGCCGAGGGGGTGTGGTTTCTCGCGGACACCACACTGATTCCCGAGGACGGGATGCTGTTGCGCGGATCCGCGTACTACCACGATCGCTATCGGCGATGCGCCGACGGGAAATGGCGCATCACCCACACCGGTTACGAAAGGATCTGGGAATCGGTGGCCTCCATGGCCGACATCCCGAGTTTCCGTCTCACTTCGTCCAAGTGGGTCATGCTGCAACCTCCCGCCTCGGCCTGACAGGCTTCCGTCGACCGACCGGGATCGAGCACTGAAGCAGTGGGAGGTGGCATGTCCTCGGTAGTCCCAGTTCCCGGCGCATTGCCCTACCTGACCGTGTGCCACGGTCGTGAGGCGATCGACTGGTATTCCGCCGTGTTCGGTGCCGAGGTGGTCGGCAAGCCCATCATCATGGACGACGGTCGGGTCGGGCACGCCGAATTGCGTTTCCCGACAGGGATGATCTACCTCGCCGAGGAGTTTCCGGAGATGGGATTGACCGCTCCGGAGGCAGGCTCGACCTCGGTGAGTCTGATGCTGCCGGTCGAAGACCCGGACGCCGTGCTCATGGCTGCACACGAAGCGGGCGGCACTGTCGAGCGGTGGATCTCGGAGGGACACGGTCATCGCAACGCCACCCTGGTCGACCCGTTCGGTCATCGCTGGTTGCTGGTCGGACCGAAAGCGTCGACACCGTCGCCCTGATGACACGACGTGGCCGGGGTGACGCTAGGTTCTGGCCATGCCCACACCATCAGATCCCTCGTCGTACTCCGATGTCCGCGCATGGATCCGCGCACTGCCCGCGCTCACCGGGGCGACGGCCCCCGCGGTCGGCGAACTGCCCGACCGCCCCGACATACTTTTTGTCGACTGGCTCGCTCGAGCGGCCGCTGCCGGTGTGGCCGAACCCCATGCCGCAGTCCTGTCGACGGTGGATGTCGACGGCTGCCCAGACGCCCGCTTCCTCCTGCTGAAGGATGTGACCGAGCAGGGATTCTGGTTCTCCGGCGACGCGCGCTCCCCGAAAGGGCGTGAACTGTCGTCGAACCCGTGCGCGGCACTCACCTTCTACTGGCGCGAGCAGGGTCGCCAGGTGCGTGTCCGAGGCACCGTCGTCGACGGTGATCCGGCCGTCACCGCGAGAGATTTCCGGGAACGTTCGGTGACCGCGCGGGCCGTGGCAGCCAGCAGCCACCAGAGCGAGATCCTCAACGACACCGCCGAATACGAACGCGGTGTCCACGAGGCGGCCGCACGGATAGCGGACGATCCCGGTTTCGTGTCGGACACCTGGCGGGCCTGGTGTCTGGTCCCGGACAGCGTCGAGTTCTGGCAGGCCGACGCCGGTCGGCGTCATCTGCGCTGGAGCTACCGCCGGGAACCGGCTGGCGAGTGGCGACGTTCAGTTCTGTGGCCCTAGTCGCGCCCTGGTCCCAGCGGAGATCAGCGTGCGGAGGCGGAGGGCGAACGCAGGTCGACGACGATCGACTGGCCGGCCAGCTTCGCGTGGATCTCCGGACGATCGAAACCGGCTGCGACGAGGTATTCGCCGAGCAGTTCGAGGAGTTCGTCGGAGTCGACGGTCGGATCTGCGGAGTGGCTACGGGCGGAGGCGAGATGCTCCTCGACCAGCTCGGTGTGTGCCAGACGGCCCGCGACCCGCACAGCGGCTACTCCCATCGCGTTGCGTCGCATGACGGTGCGTCCACGGGACTCCAGTGACGAGGTCGTGGCGGCGGGCTCGTCCGGTTCCTCGGAACTGTGAGAACCCGAACTGCGGGTGGGAAGCGGGAAGCTGAATGTCTCGGCCGAACCGCTGGTGGACGTGGTCTTTCCGGTGAGCCCACTCGTGGTGGGATCGCCGAAGGGGGACTGGGTGGACGACCCGTTGCTCGAGGAGCCGTTGGTGCCCGATCCGTTGGTCGAAATGCCGTTCTCCATCGCGTCGCTTCCTGCTCGTAGACAAACGGGTTTCGCAAAGAGCCCGCCAGTTTGCTCGATTCGACCTGAAAGCTACCAGCCGGATTCGGGGCGACGCACATCTCGGCGACTCAATCTCGGCCCGGACCGCGAACCTCCACCTAATCGGCCGCGGCGACGAGTGGCTCGAGTGTGAGGTCGGGCAATTCCTTCTGGATGTACTGCAGACGCCACTTGTCGCTGACGAGCGCGAGCAGAACGCCATCGGAACGGGTGAATACCTCGATGCCGCGTTGACGGTTCAGCTCGTCGACGGACTCCGCATCGGTTCGGCGTGCCAGTTCGTAGCCGAGTGATTCCATCCGCGCTTCGACGTTGAACTCCGCCTTCATCCGCGCGGCTACCACCTCGAACTGCATGGGGCCGACCGCCGCCATGACGGGGGAGGCGTCGCCGCGGAGGTCGTTGCGGAGAATCTGCACGACACCCTCGGAGTCGAGTTGGTCGACGGCGCGGCGGAACTGCTTGTACTTGCCCGCGCTCTCGGCCCGCAGAATCGAGAAATGCTCGGGAGCGAACGACGGGATCGGCGGGAACTCCACCTTCTTCTCGAAGTACAGGGTGTGCCCGGGAGCGAGCGCGGTGGCGTTGACGAGGCCGACCACGTCGCCGGGATACGCCGACTCGACGGTCGAGCGCTCCCGTCCGAACACGGTCTGCGCGTATTTGGTGGTGAACGGCTTACCGGTCTGAGCGTGGGTGACGACCATGCCGCGCTCGAACACACCGGACACGATGCGCATGAAGGCGAGCCGGTCGCGGTGCGCGGTGTCCATGCCGGCCTGCACCTTGAACACAACGGCACTGAAGGGGTCGGTGACCTCCCGGACATTGCCGTCGACGTCCTCCCGGCCGCGCGGCGGCGGGGCCAGCTCCACCAGGGTGTCCAGGATCTGACGGACACCGAAGTTGAGCATCGCGGATGCGAAGATCACCGGTGACGTCTGACCGCCGAGGAACAGTTCCTGGTCGTGGTCCTGACCGGTGGCCGAGAGCAGTTCGCTCTCCTCCGCCGCGGTCTCCCATTCGGAGCCCTCCCTGGCGAGGGCGGCGTCGGCGTCCATCACTTCTTCGGGAGCGATCCTGGCGCCGCCCGCCGTGCGCGTGAACCGGATGTATTCGCGTGCGGCGCCGTCCTCGCCGCGACGCAGCAGGCCGCGGAAATCGCCGGCGATCCCCACGGGCCAGTACAGCGGTGTCGGAGTGAGCCCGATGCGGTCCTGGATCTCGTCGAGCAGTTCGAGCGGAGTCTGACCGGGGCGGTCCCACTTGTTGATGACGGTGATCACCGGGATGCCGCGGTGGCGGCACACCTGGAACAGTTTCAGCGTCTGGGGCTCGAGGCCCTTTGCGGCGTCGATGAGCATGACGGCGGCGTCGACAGCGGTCAGCACGCGGTAGGTGTCCTCCGAGAAGTCGGAGTGACCCGGGGTGTCGACGAGGTTGATCACGTTGTCGACAGGATCGTCGACGTCCGCCTCGCTGGACCGGTAGTTGAACTGGAGTGCGGTGGAGCTCACGGAGATCCCGCGGGCCTTCTCCATCTCCATCCAGTCGGAGACCGTCGACTTGCGCCCGGCCTTGCCGTGGACCGCGCCCGCTTCCGAGATGACCTTCGCGTGCAGCGCGAGCGCTTCCGTCAGCGTCGACTTACCGGCGTCGGGATGCGAGATGACCGCGAACGTCCGGCGACGCTCCGCCTCGGCACGGACGTTTCGGTCGCTCTTCCCCTCGGAGATAGGCGCCGTCTCGGCTGGGATGGTATCGGCCGAAGCGGACGGGGTAGTCAACGAAGAACCTCTCGGGGGCCTGGATGTGATGGTGAACGGCCGTATGGCCTCGTACCAGATTACCTGCGACCGGCAGGCGACCACCGGGCTCGGGGCCCGATCGGCGATTCACGGCACATTCACACCCAGCGAAGAGTAACAATCGAGGGTGATCCGGGTATCTATCAAGTTGAGTAGCCGGGGCGCTCCGGAGTTGGCCGTCACTGCGTTCGGACACCCGTTTCCGCAGGAGGAAATAGCTTGAGCAAGTTCACCGAAGTGATGTACGCCACCGCAGTGACCAGCACTCGCGGGCTGGTCACCGGAGAGCCGGATATGCCGCTGCGTCAGTCGTGGGGTGAGATCCACAAGGTCGCCCGTCGCATGGCCGGTGCGCTCGCCGCCGCAGGTATCGGACATGGCGACGCGATCGGAATTCTCGCCGGCCAGCCCGTTGACATCGCGCCTTCCTGCCAGGCCACCTGGATGCGCGGAGCCTCGGTCACCATGCTGCACCAGCCCACCCCGCGGACCGATCTCGCGGTGTGGGCAAAGGACACCGAGACCGTCATCACCATGATCGATGCGAAGGCCGTCATCCTCGGTGCGCCGTTCGATCCCGCGAAACCACTGCTCGAAGAGCGTGGGATCACGGTGGTCACCATCGCGGAGCTGAGTGAGGGCACCGCCATCGATCCGATCGAGACCGTCGAGAGCGACATCGCGCTACAGCAGCTCACCTCCGGGTCCACCGGTTCGCCCAAGGCCGTGCAGATCACGCACGAGAACTTCTACGTCAACGCCTACGCGATGATCGACCGGATCAAGTTCTCCCTCGAGAACGACGTGATGGTGAGCTGGTTGCCGCTGTTCCACGACATGGGGATGGTCGGATTCCTCAGTGTTCCGATGCAGGTGGGCGCCGAGGTCGTGAGCATCACCCCGATGGACTTCCTGCGGACGCCGCTGCTGTGGGCGGAGCTGATGGGCAGGTACCGGGGAACCGTGACGGCCGCACCGAACTTCGCGTACTCGCTCCTCGCGCGGCGTCTCAAGCAGGCCGAGGACGGGGCGGTCGACCTCAGCAGCGTTCGGTACATGTGGAACGGGGCGGAGCCGGTCGACCCGGACACGATGACCGCGCTTGCCGAAGCGGGTGCACGATTCGGGCTCGACCCGTCGGCCCTCGCCCCCGTCTACGGAATGGCCGAGACCACCCTCGCCGTGTCGATCCCGGACCCCGACCAGGGGCAGGTCCTCGACTACGTCGACCCGGACATCCTCGAGGTGATGCAACGCGCCGTCCCGTCGACCAAGCCCAACGCGCGCCCACTCGCCACTCTCGGAAAGATGGTCCCCAACCTCGAGGGGCGCGTGGTCGACACCGACGGTGAACTGCTTCCCACGCGCGGTGTCGGGATTATCGAGGTTCGCGGCAGGGCCGTCACGCCCGGCTACATCACACTGGAGGGACGCAAGCCCGCGCAGGACGCCGACGGCTGGCTCGATACCGGCGACGTCGGATACTTCACCGAGGAAGGGCTGGTCGTGGTCTGCGGCCGGGTGAAGGACGTCATCATCATGGGCGGGCGCAACATCTATCCCACCGACATCGAACGCGCTGCCGGCACCGTCGAGGGCGTACGTCCGGGTAACGCGGTGGCGGTCCGGCTCGACGCCGGGCAGAAGCGGGAAAGTTTCGCCGTCGCCGTCGAAACGAACAACTACCAGGACCCCGAGGAGATCAAGCGCATCGAGCACGAAGTGGTGCACGCCGTGTTCTCCGAGGTGGGGGTGCGGCCGCGCACCGTCGCCGTTCTGGGCCCCGGAAGCATCCCCAAGACGTCGTCCGGCAAGCTGCGCCGCGGCACGTCGGCCTCCCTGGTGGGCGGCTAGCGGAACCGCTCGATGCAGTTGCCGACGCCGCTCAATGTAGCCGGTTCTGTGCCGCCTCGAGCCCGACCTTCAGGAGAAGTTCGACGGCGTCGGCAGCTTCTTCGCAGATGAGGTCGAGCTCCTTGCGCTCGACGGCGGAGAACGGCTTCAGAACATACGACGCCGGATCCATCCGTCCCGGCGGGCGTCCGATTCCGACGCGCGTGCGCAGATAGTCCTTGGTGCCGAGGGAACTGGAGATCGAGCGCAGGCCGTTGTGCCCGCCCTCGCCGCCGCCCTGCTTGAGGCGCACCGTTCCGAAGTCGAGATCGAGTTCGTCGTGGATCACCACGATGTTGCCGGTGTCGACGGAGAAGAACCGGGCCAGCCCGGCCACCGCACCGCCCGACAGGTTCATGTATGACCGCGGCTTGGCGAGGATCGTCGGACGACCGTCGAGGCGGCCCTGGATGATCTCGGCGCCGCTTCTCTTGTGGACGCTGAACTTTCCGCCCATGCGCCCGGCCAGCACGCCGGCCACCATGAAGCCGACGTTGTGCCTCGTCTTGTCGTACTCCGGCCCGGGGTTGCCCAGCCCGACCACCAGGGCCGTGTCTTCGCTCACGAAATTGTCCTTTCACACGAGCGCGGCGCGCCGTCCCCGAACTTCGGGACGACGCGCCGCGGGCGGAACGCTGTGGGTGAGGAATCAGCCCTCGGAGCCCTCTGCGGCAGGAGCTTCGCCCTCGGCGGGTGCCTCTTCGAGGTCGGCGGCGGTGGGGGCCAGGACCACGTTGACGATCAGCAGGTCCGGGTCGGCCTGCAGGGTCGCTCCCTTGGGCAGCTCGAGCTGGTTGGCCAGGATCTGGGTGCCCGCTTCGAGTCCCTCGACCGAGACCTCGATCTCCTCGGGGATGTGCAGCGCGTCGGCCTCGAGGGCGATGGTGGAAGCGTCCTGTGCGACCAGGGTGCCGGAAGCGGCTTCACCGGTGACGACGACGGGAACCTCGACGGTGACCTTCTCGCCCTTCTTGATGACGAGGAGGTCGGCGTGCTCGATGTAGTTGCGGATCGGGTGAACCACGATCGACTTGGTCAGCGCGACCTGCTGCGTGCCGTCGATGTCCAGGTTCAGGATGGCGTTGGTGCCGTGCGCGCGCAGGATGGCGGCGAACTCGCGCGACGGAAGGTTGAGGTGGCGGGGATCCTCACCGTGGCCGTACAGAACAGCGGGGACCTGACCATCGCGGCGAGCGCGACGGGCCGCGCCCTTGCCGAACTCGGTACGCGTGCCGGCTACGAGGCGATTTTCGTCAGACATGGTGAAACGGCTCCTACAACTCACGGGTGGGTACTGACTGGCTTCTTGTCGCCGACGAGGGACGAAGAGGCAGACGGCCAGGAGCGCAATGCTCGAGCAGAGCCGCAGCCGCGTCGATCACGGTGATCCAGCTCGATATGGAACTTCGCGGATCACCCTCGCCGAGACAACTCGATGAACTCTACCGGACGCCGCGCTGTCGCAGGTAATCGGTGGCCGGTGCGACGCCGGTCTCGGAGGGTGTCGCGGTACGGGTGGTCGGTTAGCTCCTTGCCGCGCTGATGCCCGCCCGGCGACCGTAGAAGCTGCCGTCGCCCAGCGACGTGCCGCTGGCGTAGCCGCCGGCGCAGACCCCGGACGTGCAGCGTCCGGCAGCGAAGAGACCGGGGATCGGTTCACCGGAGACGTGCAGAACTTCCGAATCGATGGTGGTGCGCAGCCCGCCGAGCGTGAATCCGAGGGTGAAGTTACGTAGATCCAGCGCGGCAACTGGGGAACCGATCGGCTTCACCCATTCGGACTTCTTGTGCAACAGTGGATCCACGCCCTCGGCGGCGTGCCGGTTGTACACCTCCACCGTCGATTGCAGGACCCCGGCGGGCAGTCCCATGTCGGACTCGAGTTCCTCGACGGTCTCGGCAACCCACTTGGGTTGTACTCGGAGGAACGGGGTGGCGGTGGTCGCCGCGGAGCCCTCTTCGTAGGAGGCCTCGTCGATGACGAGGTAGGCCTGATTCTCCTGATGGAACAAGGTGGCCTGGCCGACGCGGCCCGGGTAGGTGTCTTCCGGGATGTAGCGCTGGCCGCGGCCGTTGACGAGTATTCCGCGGACCATCAGCTGGGGGTCGCAGACGAAGGCGACCTCGGTGGCGTCCATGTGGGCGAGGTCGGCGCCGAGGGCCTGGGCCATGAGGATCGACCGTCCGTCGTGTTCCTCGATGGCGGCACCGGGGCGGCCGATGAGGCGCGGCGCGTAGGCCTCGATCATCTTGTCGTTGTAGGCGAAACTGCCGGTTGCGAGGACGACGCCACGGCGCGCCCGCACGGCAACCTCTTTGCCGTACTGCTTGGCGATGATTCCCACTACGCGACCGGAGTCGTCGGCGATCAGGCTTTGCACCCGCATGTCGTATTCGGCTCGGACACCGAGTTTCTCGGCTGTCTCGACCAGCGGCTTCATCAGCATGTAGCCGCCGCCCTTCTCGCCGGTCCGCTTGTCGTCCATCTGCGGAACGTGTCCGCGGGGTGCCGGCGTCGCGATCTCGTTGAAGGGTGCCGCGTTCTCACCGCCGGAGTACATGAGTCCGTCGTCGAACGGAGGTTCCCAACCGGGCTCGCCCCAGAAGCTGTCCTTGAAGGGAACTCCGCAGTCGACCAGCCAGTTGTAGTGGTCGACACTGCCCTCGCAGTAATCGGTGATCTTCTGTTCGTCGGCGCCCGGGCCCAGCGCGGCCATCATGAACTTCTTCATGTTCTCAGGGGAGTCCTCGAAACCGCACGCCTTCTGGAGTGGTGTTCCGCCGCCGAGGTAGATGAAGCCGCCCGCGAGAGCGGCGGCCCCGCCCCAACCGCTCGTACGTTCGAGCACCAGGACGTCCGCGCCCGCGCGTGCCGCCTCGATCGATGCCGAGACTCCGGCGATGCCGTACCCCGCGACCACGACGTCGGCCTCGTAATCCCACGACGCGATCTGTGCGGCGGGCCGGGGGCGGATCGGAGTTGCGTCGACCATCGGTGAAGTCCTCTCGGAGAGCGAGTGTGACATGGGTAACCAGAAAAATGTAACCTGTTACAGTTCGCGGTTCGGAGAACATCCCACTCAGTGAGACGGTCGGCGGTGGTGGGGACGAGGCTGTCTATCCGGACAACACCCGGACACAATCGAGGAACCGATCGAGGTCGTCACGCGAGCAGAAGTAGTGCGGTGACGCGCGGACCACGGCCTCGAGTCCGCGCGCACTCATATCCAGCAGGGTGGATCCACGGAGGCTCGCAGTGACCGTGACGTCGCGGTCGGCGAGGGCCTTCCGGATCTGCACGGCCTCGGCTGCGGCAACCGTGAACGAGACGATGCCGCACCGCCGTGAACCCAGGTCGCGCACGGCAACGCCGGGGATATCGGCGAGCCCGGCGCGCAGGTATTCGGCGCGATCGAGGACGGCGGCTTCGACGGTGTCCATGCCGATGGCCAGGAGGTAGTCCACGGCCGCGCCCAGTCCGAGACGAGCGGCAACCCCGCACTCCCAGAATTCGAAGCGACTCGCGTCCGGTGCGATCCGATACGTCGTGGCTTCGGTCCAGTCCGCGCTGTGCAGGTCGAGCGCGACGGGCTCGAGCGATGCGGCCAGTTCGGGGCGAACGTAGAGGAAACCGGTGCCTCTCGGCCCGCGCAGCCACTTGCGCCCGGTCGCGGACAGCGCGTCGACGCGCAGTTCGGTGACGTCGATAGCGATCTGGCCGACGGATTGGCAGGCGTCGAGCAGTACGAGGGCGCCGTGCGCATGCGCCTGCTCCACCACCTCGCGCACCGGGTTGACCAGACCGCCGTTGGTGGGCACGTGCACCAGCGAGACGAGCCGGACACGGTCGTCGAGCATGCCGGCAAGGGCGGCAACGTCGATCTGGCCGTTCGCGTCGCTGGGGATCACCCCGACCTCCGCGCCGACGGTGCGGGCGCGCTGGAGGACGGCGATGGCGTTGCTGGCGTACTCGACCTCGGAGATGAGCACGCGATCGCCCCGGACCAGCGGGACTGCCTGGAAGAAGTCGTTCCACGCTGTGGTGGCGCTCTCGACGAGGGCGATGCTGTGCGCGGGCGCACCGATCAGCCTGCCGAGTGACACTTTCACGTCGGCGAGTTGTTCGACGCGTTCGGCGGCCGCAAGGTAACCGCCCACTTCGGCTTCGCGGCGCAGATGCGCGACCATGACGTCGACGACCGGGGCCGGCGGGAGCGAGGAACCGGCGCTGTCGAGGAAGACTTTGTCGAGGCAGCCGGGCGTGTCGCGACGCGCGCGCTCGAGGTCGAGCATGATCGTTACCTCCGCTTCCGGTGATTGGTGTCGAAGGTACCCGCACGCTCACAGCCGAAAAGTAGTGTGGAGGGGCGTGCATCGGCGGCCGCGCCGCTCTATCGTCGTTAACGATGCTCAGGCGGCGCCCGAAGGGGAGGCTCGAATGGCTACCGCGGTTCGATCGGCTCGTGCAGTACCGTCCGTCGAAGAAACGTGTCTCACGTCGAGGCCGGCGGCAGAGGCGTACATCGGCGGGGTCTGTTTCAAACTGGGTCCACCGCAACTGATCGGCGCGGAACTGGAATGGCTCACCGCGGTGCTGCCCGATGACGTCCGGCCCGATCTGCGTGTGCTGGCGCAAGCGCTCGGACCCCATGCCCCCACGTCCATCGACCCTTCCTCGCCGTCTGCGAGTCTGCCCGGCGGTAGCGCGGTCACCGTCGAACCAGGCGGCCAGATCGAACTGTCCAGCGCTCCCTGCCACTCCGCCCGCGAACTGTGTGACTATCTCACCGCCGACCAAGTGGTTCTCTCGGATCTTCTGTCGTCCCGCTCGATCTCCATGCTGTCGGACGCTGCCGATACTCGTCGTCCTCCGCAGCGCCTGCTTCAATCCCCGCGCTATTGCGCCATGGAATCGCGGTTTGTCGGTATCGGGCCCTTCGGGCAGCTCATGATGTGCAATACCGCGGCCACCCAGATCAGTGTCGACGCGGGAGCCGACGCGGACGCGGTGGCCCTGCGCTGGGACGTCCTCCACGCCATCGGCCCGGCTCTGGTCGCAGCCTTCGCCTGTTCACCTCGCCTGTACGGCGTGCCGGACGGCCAGTGGGCGTCGCAGCGGATGCGAACCTGGCTCGAGCTCGACACTCCGCGCACCACGGGCGTGCTGCACAGTGCCGACTACGCGCGCTGGGCGATGAGTGTGCCGCTGCTGTGTGTGCGGGGCGCAGGAACGGATTGGACGGCACCGCCGGACGCCACCTTCGGAGATTGGGTGGACGGGGCCCTCGACTCGGTGATCGGGCGTCCGGCCACCCTCACCGATCTCGACTATCACCTCACCACCCTGTTCCCCCCGGTTCGCGCGGCGGGTCATCTGGAGATCCGATACCTCGACGCGCAGCCCGGTGATCTGTGGCGGGTGCCGATCGCGGCTGTCGAGGCCTTGATGTCGGGGCCGGGTGCCATGGCGGAGGCGCTGGCCGCGGCGCGTTCGACGGCCGGATGCTGGCGCGAGGCTGCCGAATTCGGTCTCGCCGACCTCGAGATCCGTGCCGCTGCAACGGCTCTGCTGTCGCTGTCGGCGTCGTACTCGCCGGACCCGGAGTTCGTCCGGCTGCTCGATTCGGCCGCCGAACGGTGTTGCCGGGGCCGCGCTCCGGGGGAGGAACACTGATGGGTACGCGGGAACTGGTGGAGTCGGTGCTGACGAGGGCGCGGTGCCGCACCGAAGGATTGACCGACTGTGTCGACGAGACCGAACTCGTCGCACAGCATTCGCCGCTGATGAGTCCGCTCGTGTGGGACCTCGCGCATATCGGCAATCAGGAAGAGCTGTGGCTGGTGCGCGACGTCGGGGGACGCGAACCCGTTCGCCGCGACATCGACGAACTCTACGACGCGTTCCGACATTCGCGGGCGTCCCGGCCCTCGTTGCCGTTGCTGACACCGCACGAGGCCCGTGCATACGTACGTATCGTTCGCGACAAGTCCTGGGATGTACTCGACCGGAGCTCTTTTCGAGGCAGGCCGCTCGAGGAGAACGGTTTCGCATTCGGGATGATCGCCCAGCACGAGCAACAGCACGCCGAGACGATGCTCGCCACCCACCAACTCCGTGCGGGTCCGGCGGTGCTGACGGCGGAGGTGGCGCCCCGTGCCGGCGGCGCGGTGGCCCAGGACGAGGTGGTGATTCCCGCCGGGGAGTTCGTGATGGGCGCCGACGACGATCCGTGGGCGCTCGACAACGAGCGTCCCGCACATCAGGTGCACGTTCCCACCTTCGCGATCGACGCGGTACCCGTCACCAACGGGCGGTATCTGGCGTTCATCGAGGACGGCGGCTACCGGCGCCCCGAACTGTGGAGCGCGCGTGGGTGGGCGTACCGGCTCGAGGCGGGGCTGGAAGCGCCGCAGTTCTGGGAGAACGACGGGCGCGATTCGTGGTGGCGGCGGAGATTCGGCGTCACCGAGCCGCTGCATTACCAGGAACCGGTGGTGCACGTGTGTTTCTTCGAGGCGGAGGCATTCGCCCGGTGGGACGGCAAGCGGCTGCCGACGGAAGCCGAGTGGGAGAAGGCCGCCCGGTGGGATCCGCATACGGGTCGATCTCGCCGGTTCCCCTGGGGTGATACCGGACCCGACGAATCACGGGCAAACCTGGGGCAACGGTTCCTCGGTCCGGCGGTGGTCGGTGCCTATCCGGCGGGTGCGTCACCCCTCGGCGTGCATCAACTGATCGGCGACGTGTGGGAATGGACGTCGTCTCCGTTCGAGCCGTATCCGGGCTTCTCCGCGTTCCCGTACCGCGAATACTCGGAAGTGTTCTTCGGCGGCGACTACCGCGTGCTGCGCGGCGGGTCGTTCGGCACCGATCCGGTGGCGTGCCGGGGATCCTTCCGGAACTGGGATCATCCGATCCGCCGCCAGATCTTCGCGGGGTTCCGCTGCGCGCGAGACCTTCCGGGAGACGAATACTGAGATGTGCCGACACCTGGGGTATCTGGGCCCGGAACGCTCAGTGGGGGATCTTCTCTGCAGGGGAGAGAATTCGATGCTGCGGCAGTCGTGGGCACCTCGCGACATGCGGGGTGGGGGCACGATCAATGCCGACGGATTCGGTGTGGGGTGGTGGGGAGCGAATGGATTCTCCCGGTACCGCAGTGATCAGCCGATGTGGTCGGATCCCGTGATCGGGGACATGTTGCCGGGAATCAGATCCCATGCGGTAGTGGCCGCCAGCCGATCCGCGACGGTGGGAATGCCGGTGCAGCGCAGTGCGTGCGCGCCGTTTGCAGACGACACGTGGGCGTTCAGTCATAACGGTGTGGTGCGGGGGTGGCTCGAATCGCTGAGTGTGCTTGCCGAGAAACTGCCGGCGAGCGAACTGCTCCAACTCGAGGCTCCCACCGACTCGGCTGCATTGTGGCTGCTGCTGCAGCATGCTCTCGCTTCCGAGGACCCGGAGGTGGCCCTGACGTCGCTTGTTCTCGATGTCGCCGAGGCCGCACCGGGGTCCAGGTTGAACATGCTGCTCGGCAACGGCCACGAACTGTGGGCGACCACCTGGGAGCACTCGCTGTCGGTGATCGTGGACGAACGACACGCGATCGTGGCGTCAGAGCCCTACGACGACAACCCTGAATGGCAATCGATTCCGGACCGGCACATCGTGACCGCTCGTCCGGGACACCTGTTGGTGACGCCCCTCGAGATCGGAGCCTAGCCCCATGACCACCACGCCCACGCTCGAGGTGTACCTGCATCCGGATCAACTGAAGGAGGCGCTGCGCAGGGATGCATCCGAGGGGTTGACGGCCTCCCCGAAGTGGCTGTCGCCCAAATGGTTCTACGACGCGCGGGGGAGTGAGCTGTTCGAGCAGATCACCGCCTTGCCCGAGTACTTTCCCACCCGCACCGAACGTGAACTCCTCCGGCGCCGGTCCGGGGAGATCGCCGAGGTGGCGTCGCCGGAGATTCTGGTGGAACTCGGGTCGGGCTCGTCCGAGAAGACACGGCTGCTGCTCGGGGCGGGCACCAGGCACGGCACACTCCACACGTATGTACCGCAGGACGTCTCGGTATCGGCACTCGAGGGTGCGACCCGCCAGATCGCCGCGGAATTCCCAGCTCTCACGGTGCACGGCGTCGTCAGCGACTTCACCGAGTCGTTGCACCACCTCCCGGGCGGGGGTCGGCGAATGATCGCCTTTCTCGGGGGCACGCTCGGCAATCTGGTGCCCGCCGAGCGGGCCGAGTTCCTCGCCGGCATCGCCGACGTTCTCGAACCCGGGGAACAACTGCTGCTCGGGGTGGGTCTCGTGATCGATCCGGCCGTCCTGGTGCCGGCCTACGACGACGCGTCCGGGGTGACGGCGCAGTTCAATCTCAACGTGCTGCGGGTGCTCAACGACCAGCTCGGTGCGAACTTTCCTCTCGACGCATTTCGGCACGTCGCTCTATGGGATCCCGGGAACCAGTGGATCGAAATGCGGCTCGAAGCCACCCGGGCGCTGACGGTGCGGGTGGCGGAACTGGATCTGGACGTCGAATTCGCCGACGGCGAGCAGCTTCGCACCGAAATCTCGGCGAAGTTCACGCTCGACGGCATTCGAGGTGAACTGTCGGAAGCCGGGTTCGACGTCGAACGCACGTGGACCGACCCCGACCAGCGGTTCGCGTTGATCTGTGCGTCCAGTCGCTGAGTCCCCACGGATACGGGTTCACAGTGGGACGTTCGTTCGGTCAGCGGATCGAACGAGCCTCCCGTTCGTCCGCGGCGGGGATGACAACCGGCGCCACGAACTGCTCGAGCATGGCGCGTTCGTCGGCGGCGTCGACACCGGGAACGGTGAGCAGCGAGACGATGACCCGGACGAGCCACCGTGCGCGGCGGGCCGCGTCGTCACCGGTGAACCCGGACTGCCCGAGAAAGGCTGCACCCAGCGACTCGATGACGTCCGATGAGTGTGCGATCTGCGCGGCGAGCCCGGCGTCACCGAGTTGGAACCACGCGGCCAGAGTGAGATCCGCCCGCACGAGGCGGACCGCTGCGAGTGTCGCGTCGACGATCACCCGACGCGGGTCGCCGTCACCGGACACTTCGCGAGCCACCAACGCGCCGATACGACGGGCCTCACGATGTACGAACGCGAGCTGCAGCGCCTGCTTGCTGTCGAAGTACCGGTACAGCGTGGCACGGGAGCACCCGGCTGCCCGGGCCACCTCGGCCATCCCCACGCTCCCGATGCCGTTGTCGGCGAACAGTTGAGCGGCCACATCGAGGATGCGCTCCGCGGCGATGCGCGGGCGCTCGTTGCGCAGCCAATCGCTGCTCATCAGGCGCTCGCGTGGAACGGAATGGTGGTGGGCCGCCGCACGTAGTTTCCCGACGCGTATTCGACGGCGTCGATGTCCACGATGAAGTCGGGGCAGCGCCCGAGCAGCTCTTCCAACGCGATCCGGGCCTGCATCCGGGCGGCGGCGGCACCGAGGCAGTGATGAGCTCCGTGGCTGAACGTGAGGATCTGCGTGGGCCGGCGCCGCACATCCAATTCGTCGGAGTCCGGACCGAAGTGGCGGGGATCGCGATTCGCGGCTCCGTACAGCAAAAGGGCCTTCCGTCCTTTCGGGATGACCGTGCCGCCCAGCTCGACGTCACGCGTCGCGGTACGGGCGAGGCCCTGGACCGGGGACGTCAGCCGTAGCAGTTCCTCGACGGCATCCACGATGAGTGAGGGGTCGTCGATCAGCACTCGACGCTGGTCGCGCCGTTCGGTGAGCATCTGCACCGCGCCGCCCAGCATGCCCGTCGTGGTGTCGTTACCGCCCGTCACCATCGTGAAGGCGAACCCGAGGATCGAGAGCAGTCCGCTGATGTCGCCGTCGGCGCCCATACCTCCGCCGATCAGGTGTGAGATGACGTCGTCGTCGGGCTCCGAACGGCGTCTGTCGATCAGCGTGGTGAAGTAACCCATAAGATCTGTCACCGCCTCGGCGGCCTGCAGTGCGTTTCCCTGCGCATTGGCCGCGACGATGGCCTCCGTCCAGCCGTCGAACCGGGCTCGGTCCTCTTCGGGAACGCCCAGGTAGTGAGCCACCACCATGCTGGGCATCGGCTTGAACAGCTCTTTCACCACGTCACCCGTGCCGGCTTGCCGCAGTCGCTCGATCCGCTCGACGACGAAGGTCCGAACAGCCGGTTCCACGGCAGTGACCTGCCGCGGTGTGAAACCCTTCGACACCAGGCGCCGGAATGCGGTGTGATCGGGGGGATCCAGCATCACCAGCGGGGGATTGTCCTGGAGGCCGATCTTCTCCAGTTCGCCGTACGTGGTGGTGAGACCGGAGGCCGAGGAGAAGGTGTCGGCATCCCGTGCGGCAGCGTAGACGTGGGCGTGCCGGGACAGCACCCAGTAATCGCTCGCAGGATCGTTGTCGGGGACCACGTGGTGGACGGGATCGTGGTCCCGCAGCGCGGCATACATCTGCCACGGTGCGCGCCACGATTCGCCCGACCGCGGAAGGTACGCGACGTTGCTCGACACATCAGGGGACATGTGTCGATCATGAGACACATATGGAGAAGTGTCAATGGCGGCGGGGCGGCGTGTCGACGGTCAGCGGGTCGCGGAGATGCGTGCCTTCTCGAGGGCTGCGAGGGTACGCAGGACAGTCGCGCGCTGCTTCTCGAGATCGCCGATCCGTGCACGCGCCGCCAGGCCCGCCGGTTCACCGATCGAGGTGATCTGGGCGTCGATGGACGACAGCTGATCGAGAAGGCCCGTGACGCGGGTTTCGAGAGCGGCCACGTCCACAGCGCCCGTTCGCACCGGCATTGCCGGCGGGGTGGCGGAGGTCCGGGATCCGCCCGCACGCTTCGCCGCCGAGGCGGCCGAGATGCCGGAATGCGAGGTGCTGCGGGATTCCGACACCACCGTTGCTGCCCGGGGGCGCAACGCCTTGCGGACCGCGGCGGGATCGGGGAGTTCGGAGAGCTTCATGTCGTTGAGTTCGCGACGAGCGTCCCGGGCATTGACGCGGTGTTCGCGCTCTTCGTCGTCGTCGGACTGCAGAGTCCCACCGAGGGGACGCAGTCCGTACATGCCGAGGAACCGACGAGCTTCGTCGATCACGGTTTCTTTCTCACGGCAAGTGCCACAGCGGGGTTCGTTGCGGAACATCTCCACCGCACTGTCGTCTCCGCACCAAACGCACGACCCCGGCGACCAACGCCGGACGTTCCTTATTGCAGCGATATCGATAGGGCCCGAGAGAGTTTGCGCGTCAACCACGACGAGCCACCCTAGGGTACTGCGACCCCGGGGGCCACACCCGTGTAAGTACGACCTGCGGTTCTTCCGCCCATGGTGACGGAAATCATGTTTCGGGTGTGAACAGGCTGGGGAAAGCTGTGTGCCCCACGTGATTTCCCAACCGATCGGTCTTATTCTCCCGCCCCGACCACAGTGGTCAACCACTCGACGAGTGGTCGCAACTCCCGCCATGCCGTGCGCACTTCGTCCGCGGTGCGCGGTGTCGCGATCCATTCGGGAGAGAGGTAACTACGACTCGCCGTCAGCGATTTGTGCCGGAGAAGGTCGAGGCGCGGGTGGTCCTCGGCGATTCCGCGAGGACGTGTCTTCAACCGGTCGCCGCCGATCTCGTACCCCGCCGACTTCGCCGTGCGAACCAGACGTTCGAGTGCGCGGCCCTTCCGTTCGTCGTCGACGGCGTCGCGGAATCGGGTCACCTGGAGAGGAGTATGCGAATAGAAGCCACCCGCGACGAAGAGTCCGGAGGCGTCGATCTGGACGTAGTAGCCCACTCCGGGACGTGTCTCGACGAAGCCGCCCTGATGGGTCTTGTAAGGCGTCTTGTCTTTCGAGAACCGGACGTCGCGGTACGGGCGGAAGACCTTCCCGGATCCGAATTCCGACTCGAGTTCCGCAAGCAGTGCGGACATCGGAGCACGCACGGCGCCGTCGTAGACGCTCTTGTGGGTGGTCCAGAAACTCTTGCTGTTGTCCGCCTCGAGATCTTCGTAGAAATCGAGGGCCGCTGTGGGAATTCCGGTGAACACAGAAAAAGGCTACGCGCTGCCGTTGAACAGCGAGGTCACCGAGCCGTTCTCGAAAACTTCCTTGATGGTGCGGGCCAGCAGGGGGGCAATCGACAGGACCGTCAAGGTCGGGAACTTCTTCGACTCCTCGATCGGCAGCGTGTTGGTGACGATTACTTCCTTCGCACCACACGCGGCCAAACGCTCGGCTGCGGGATCGGACAGGACGCCGTGCGTGGCGGCGATGATGACATCACCGGCGCCGGCTTCCTTGAGGATCTTCACGGCGCCGGCAATGGTGCCACCGGTGTCGATCATGTCGTCGATCAGGATGCAGGTGTGTCCCTCGACGTCACCGACCACACGGTTGGACTTCACCTGGTTCGGCACCAGCGGATCGCGGGTCTTGTGGATGAAGGCCAACGGTGCGCCGCCGAGCGTATCCGCCCACTTCTCCGCGACCCGGACACGACCGGAGTCTGGGGAGACGACGGCGATGTTCTCGGTGCCGTAATTGCCCCGGATGTACTCCGCGAGCTGCCCCTGGGCATGCATGTGGTCGACCGGGCCGTCGAAGAAGCCCTGGATCTGATCGGTGTGGAGATCGACCGTGATGATCCGGTCGGCACCCGCGGTCTTGAGCAGATCGGCGATGAGACGCGCCGAGATGGGCTCGCGTCCGCGGTGCTTCTTGTCCTGGCGGGCGTACGGGTAGAACGGCAGGATTGCCGTGATGCGCTTGGCCGATCCGCGCTTGAGGGCGTCGATCATGATCAGCTGCTCCATGACCCACGTGTTGAGCGGGGCCGGGTGGCTCTGCAACACGAAGGCGTCCGATCCGCGCACCGACTCCTCGAAGCGGACGAAGATCTCGCCGTTGGCGAAGTCACGGGCGGTCTGCGGGGTGACCCGCACATCAAGTTCCTTCGCGACCTGCTCGGCCAGCTCCGGATGCGCACGACCAGCGAAGAGCATGAGGTTCTTCTGGTTGTCGATCCAATTCGAGGTCACTGCTCTTTGCCATCCTTTTGTTCTTGCTGATCGATTTCGTGCTGAGCTGAACTGGGGTGCCGTAGGGCCGCAGCCGCAGCTTCCGCGGCCGCGGAACCGGGCCGATTTCGTTGCACCCAGCCTTCAATATTGCGCTGCTTCCCGCCGGAGACGGCGAGCGCCCCCGGTGGTACGTCGTTTCGCAGCACGGTGCCGGCCCCGGTGTAGGCGCCGTCACCGACCTTTACCGGAGCGACGAACATGGTGTCCGAGCCGGTCCGGACGTGTGACCCCACCACGGTACGGTTCTTGTGGACGCCGTCGTAATTGACGAACACGCTCGACGCACCGATGTTGCTGTGCTCGCCGATGGTGGCGTCGCCCACATATGTGAGGTGAGGAACTTTGGTATGCGCCCCGATGTCGGCGTTCTTGGTCTCGACGAACGCACCGAGTTTGCCGCAGGCTCCGAGGGCCGTCCCGGGCCGCAGGTAGGAGAAGGGTCCGACAACGGCGCCGGCGCCGATGGTCGAATCCGAGCCGTGGGTGCGCACCACGCTGGCACCCACACCCACCGAAACATCGGTGAGAGTGCTGTCCGGTCCGATCACCGCGTCCTCACCGACGACGGTGTGGCCGAGTAGTTGCACTCCCGGGTGGATCGTGACATCACGGCCGAGTGTGACGCCCACATCTATCCAGGTGCTCGCCGGGTCGACGACGGTGACGCCGGCCCGCATCCACCCCTCGACGACGCGGCGGTTGAGTTCGGCAGCCAGCTTCGACAGCTGGACGCGGTCGTTCGCCCCGGACACCTTCGCGGCATCCGTCAGGTGGGCAGCGAAGACCGCCTCGCCGGCCTCTCGGGCGATCTTGACCACATCCGTCAGATACAACTCGCCCTGGGCGTTGTCCGCGCTGAGGCGTCCGAGAGCCGACCGCAGGAACTGGGCGTCGAACGCGTAGACACCGCCGTTGACCTCGGTGATCGTTGCCTGCTTCTCGGTGGCATCCGCCTCTTCCACGATCTCCGCGATCTCGCCGTCGAGTGGTTCACGCACGATACGGCCGTAGCCGGTGGGATCGGCGGCCGTGAAAGTCAACACGGTGACCGCAGCCCGGGTCGGCTCGCTCCGGTGCTCGTCCACCAGGGCGCACAGCGTGTGCCCGTCGAGGAGGGGGATGTCAGCAGCGGTGACCAGCACAGTTCCCTGGAAATCGTGGGGTAGAGCAGTCAACCCGCACTGCACGGCATGTCCCGTGCCGTGCTGCTCATGCTGAACGGCGACGGTGATCGTTCGCCCGAGTTCGGCCTCGAGGCTGGCGACAGCACTCCCTACGACCTCCCGGTCATGCCCGACAACGGCAACGAGGTGCGCCGGATCGACCTCCGCGGCCGCGTACAGGGAATGAGCGAGCATCGTGCGCCCGCCCAGGGTGTGCAACACCTTGGGGGTCTTCGACCGCATTCGAGTTCCTGCACCGGCGGCGAGGACGACCACGGCGGTCTGCACTGGCATGAAGCTCCCTCTGCGTCGTTCTACTGTTGCTGATCTCATCAGCGCGGGCCGCAAAACCGCTCCGCAGGCTCCGCTCACCTGCACCAACCGCTCCGCAGGCTCCGCTCACCTGCACAAACCGCTCCGCAGGCTCCGCTCCGCCGCCAGGACTCGAACCTGAACTATCTGAACCAAAATCAGAGGTGCTGCCATTACACCACGGCGGACTGCCACGCACGCGGGGTGTCACGCCCGTATGCGCGAGAGAATCCTCGCATGCCGACCCGCCCTGGGTCGAACCGCTCCGGAAAATTGTGTCGGGTATCCCGATAGAGTGGTTGTCACCTGCATGATCTCTACAACGCCCGCGACGCATGCCGGTCGCGAGTTGTCAGGAAAGGACGGTGTATCGGTGCCTCGATCCACCGACGTGGACGCGACTCCCGAGCGCCCGGTACGAACCCGGATGACGGGGACGCAGCGCCGCGAGCAACTGATCGAAATCGGGCGTGCCCTGTTCGCGGAGCGCGGCTACGAGGCCACGTCCATCGAGGAGATCGCCCTGCGCGCCCACGTCTCCAAGCCGGTCGTCTACGAGCATTTCGGGGGCAAGGAAGGCCTCTACGCGGTCGTCGTGGACCGCGAGATGTCCCGGTTGCTGGAGATGATCACGTCCTCGTTGAAGCAGAATCGGTCCCGCGTCCGGGTGGAGAGAGTGGCCCTCGCGTTGCTCACGTACGTGGAGGAACACACCGACGGCTTCCGGATCCTGGTGCGTGACTCGCCGGTGGCGGCTCCCGACGGCACCTACTCGAGTTTGCTCAACGAGGCCATCGGCCAGGTGGGGCACATCCTCGCCGGCGACTTCTCGCGTCGAGGCTTCGACCCGGACCTCGCCCTGCTTTACGCTCAGGCGTTGGTCGGTATGGTGTCCACAACTGCAACGTGGTGGCTCGACGAACGCACCCCGCCCAAGGAAGTCGTGGCCGCTCACCTCGTCAACCTGTGCTGGAACGGGTTGACCAACCTCGAGGCGGACCCCCAGTTGGGAACGGATCGGCCGGGCCCGTCAGCATAGCCAGCGTGTATAGTTTTCCGGACTCACGGTGCATCTTCGATGGTGCACTGCCTCACGAGTGTTAGGGTTCGGGGGAGTTTTCGCACCCCAAGAGGGGGTCGTTGGGGAGGCAGTCGATGGCGAGACAGGTTCGGGCAGAGGTGACTCGTGCCTCGGTCCTTTTGGCGGCCGCCGATGTCTTCCTTCGCCTGGGGTACGCAAATGCGGGGCTCAACGAGATCATCGAGCAATCCGGTGTCACCAAGGGTGCGTTGTACTTTCATTTCAGCTCGAAGGAAGACCTGGCCCGTGGTGTGATCGACGAGGGTCAGCAGCGTCTGGCCGCAGGTGTGACCTCGGTGAGCGATGGGCCGACCCCCGCTCTCGAGGCGCTCGTCGCTCTGTCGTACGTCGCGATCGAGGCAGCGAGTTCCGATCCGATCGTCGCGGCAATGCTGCGGCTGCATCACGAAATCGGGGACTATCAGGGAACCGACGGCAACGTCGCCGCCTCGTGGCAGAACGAATTCGAGCGCCTGGTCGCACGCGCTGTGGACGAGGGCGACATGGTCGCCGAGGAGGAGGCGTCGACGTCGGTGCTCGCCACCTTCCTGCTCGGGTCGTTGCTGGGTGCGCAGATCCTCGCGAGCGCGACCGAGGCGTTCGACGAACTGCCTCGGCGTATGGAACGGGTCTGGTACTTCATTCTTCCCGGACTGGTGGACCCTTCCAAGCTGGTCTATTTTCGGCAGTTCGCAACTCGTCGTTTGTTGCGCTGAGCATCCGCGCCGCCCAGCACATCGCAGGTGTTGTTGCGGGACAGGCATGGTGGGCCGGGCATCCTCGGTGTCGCGTGCATCACACGATGGGTGACGCGGTCGGGCCTTGTGTTGCAGGAAGTTCAGGGCCGCCATCGGAGCGTGAAGTTGCGACAGGGTATCGTGGTGATTCGTCGCCTGGATGCAGGAGCGCGACGGTACCTGTCCTAGAACGCCCAATGTGCCGACGATGCCGGAGGGTCGCCTGATGCCGTTCGTCATTGTCGAACGCGAAGAGACGCTGGTCGCTGGGCTGGCAGTGCGAAGTCCTAAACGAGCGCTGGGTGAAGCCCGCGACAGGGATCTCGAGAAGACGTGGTCAACCCTTCTCGCACAGAACGTGGATCGGCCTCTGGCGTCGGCCTACGTCGACCATGTTCCCGAGATCAGCTCGTACTACACGCAAATCGTGGGATACCAGTGCTCGAGTCTCGAACAGGCGGCCCCCGGGCACATCGTGTCACGCCTGCCGGCCGGCACCTATGCCAAATTCTCTTCTGTCGGAACCTTCCCCGACCTGTTCGACGCACTCTGGGGACAGATCCGTGAGGCGGAGGACTCGAAACGGATCGAGCGCTCCTTCACAGGAGATTTCGAGTATTACCCGCACGCTTTCGGAATCGATCTTTATGTAGCGATTGTTCCGCCGGCCACAAAGCAGGGGCCGCGATGAGTTTCGAAATCGTCAAGCGTGAGGCGTCCAGTTTCGGCGGTCTCGTGCTGCCGCGTATGGAGTTGGGTCCCACTCTGCACTCGTCGGACCTGATGAAGTTCACCCGTGAGCGCCTTCAACAGCGCGGGGTGGACGAGTTGTCCACTGTCTATGTGGCGGTTCCGGACATGGGATGGACTGCGGTGATCGGATATCGCTGTTCAGGATTGGACGACCTCCAGATCGGGGATGTGCTCGCACCGGTCCCGGCCGGATTCTTTGCTCGGTTCACTCCTGACGGGCGGAGTTCGGATCCCATCGAGGACGTGTGGATGCAGGTCGAGATCGCGGAGAAAGACGGCCGTATCGAGCGGGCCTACACAGTAGAAGTAGAAGTCTTCCGGCCGCCGAACCAAGTGGAACTGTTTATTTCGCTCGCCTGAAATTTCTGGGAAAGATTCCGATCGAAATACGGTGTGTTTCGCCGCTTTTTGCGCTTTTTGCGCCGCTGGTGACAAACGCGGGTAGAGCGCGGAAAATGTGCATTCACGAGCATCTGTAACCGGGTTGTCCATCGACGAGTGTGAGTCGACCTCGTGACCCGTCAGATCCGTGACTCTACACACCGACCCGGATTGGACAAAGCCGATGTTCTTACAGAATTCTCGAACTCAGCTCGTAGACGCGTTGCCTAGCGAGATCTCGCCACTGACCAGGACACTGAGTGTATGGGATTCACGCTCACAGTGCAGGTTTGTCGCGGCACGCCCTGCCTGGGAACCCGAACTGTGGGATGCCTACCTCGAGGGAGCGTTGGCCGGGTACCGGAGATACGGAGCTGAGAAGGCTCTCGAATACAACAGCATTCGGAACGGTGACACGACGGCGGTGTTCTTCGCCGCCATCGCCGAAGACGGATCTGTGGCGGCCGGCGTACGGGCCCAGGGCCCTTACGTCTCTGCCGGGGAGGCCCATGCGGTGACGGAATGGGGAGGCCACGCCGGTGCGCCCGCCGTTCGCCGGATGATCGAGGACAGATTGCCTTTCGGGGTCGTCGAGGCCAAGGGGGCCTGGGTGTCGGGAAACGCTGCGCACCGCAGTCAACTCGCCGCTGCAGTCGGTCGTTTCGCCTCCTTCTCGATGGATCTGCTGGATGTGCAGTTCATGATGGCCACGGCCGGCGCACATGTTCTGGAGACGTGGGAGTCGTCGGGCGGTGTCGTGGCCGAGCACATTGCCGCAGTGCCCTATCCCGATGATCGGTATCAAACCCGGTTGATGTGGTGGGATCGCAGTCGGCCCCGGGGACGAGCGGAGTCGCTGCAGTTGTCTCAGCTGCTGTTCACAGCGTCCGGGCGGACGCAGACGTCGGCAACACGACACGACGAGGTCGTCCTGCCGATGCGGAGCGTCTCGTGACGTATTCGACCGGTGACTACGCGGCACTCCTGCTCGACGAGGATCGGGTCGAGGACCTGGTGTTGCTCGATCGTCTACGCACCGACCCCGCCGTAACGTTCGTCGACCACTTGGAGCAACAGCAGGCGAATCTTCGATCCCTTGTTCCCGGACCCGATCCCGCGATCCTCGAGGAACCGGCCGTCTGGGCGTACTACTCGTGGCGGCGGACAGTGGTCCGCCTTCTCGGTCCCTCCTCGTTCAGTTTGTTACGGCTGGACCGGAACAGGAACAAGATCACGGCGCGCGAACAGGTGCGGTTGAGGCAGCTGACCGTGGGGATCGTGGGTCTGAGCGTGGGCCACGCGGTCGCGCTTGCGCTGGCGTTGGAAGGAGTGTGTGGTGCCCTTCGGCTTGCCGATTTCGACACGCTCGAACTGTCCAACCTCAATCGTGTTCCGGCAACGGTGTTCGATCTCGGGGTGAACAAGGCGGTCGTGGCCGCCCGGCGTATCGCGGAGATCGATCCCTATCTCGATGTGTCGTTGTGGGAGAACGGGCTCGAGACCGAGTCGGTGGAGGATTTCCTTTCCGGTATCGACGTGGTCGTCGACGAGTGCGATGCACTCGACGTCAAGGTGTCGTTACGGCGAGAGGCCCGTCGTATCGGGTTGCCGGTACTCATGGCTACCAGTGACCGGGGTCTGCTGGACGTCGAGAGATTCGACCTGGACCCCGAACGGCCGATCTTCCACGGCATGATCGGTGATATCGATGTCGATTCACTCGCGGGGCTGAGCTCCCGAGACAAGATTCCTCTGGTGCTCCAGATGCTCGATGCCGGCCAATTGTCGGCGACGATGGCGGCGTCGCTGGTCGAGGTGGACGAGAGCATTTCCACGTGGCCCCAGCTCGGTGGTGAGGTACTCCTCGGCGGCGCCGAAGTGGCCGCCGCGGTGCGGCGTGTCGGATTGGGCCAGCCGCTCGAGTCGGGTCGGTGCCGAGTGGACGTGGACGAACACCTCGACGCTCTCATCTCTCCGAAGCCGGTTGTGCCCCTTGGCGTTTCCGATGTCGAGGAGGTGGTGCCGGAGGTGCCGGCGAATCGGGAGGGCCGGGTGGACGCCGTGGTGAGGGCCGCTGCGCGCGCGCCTTCCGGCGGAAATATTCAGCCCTGGAAGATCGTCGCGGACGACAACGAGCTCAGCATCGTCCTGGATCCCGAGTACACGACGGCCATGGACGTCCGGCACCGCGGAAGTCACGTGGCGATCGGTGCCGCGCTGCACAATGTCCGGATCGCTGCAGCGGCCACCGGGCTACTCGGATCCGTGCGCCTGTACGACGCCGGTCCCGGCGACGTGGTGGCGTCCATGACCTTCGGCACCGGCGCCGACCCCGCCCTCGCGGGCCGGTACGAGCAGATGCTTCGACGGGCCACGAACCGGTCTCTCGGAGTGCCTGCGGAATTGAGTGACGCACAGGTGGTCCTCCTCGAGGAGGCGGCGGCACGGGAAGGTGCGCGCCTGTGCCTGGTGACCGCACCGGCCGAGATGGCCGCGCTGGGTGACATCCTGGCCGAGTCGGACCGGATTCGTTTCCTGACGCCGACACTGCACCAGGAAATGGTCGGGGAGTTGCGGTGGCCACCCCTCGATTCGGTGGAGACCGGAATCGATGTTCGGGCGCTGGAGTTGGATTCTGCCGACCTTTCGACCCTCACGTTGCTGCGCAGGCCCGAGGTCATGGTCCAACTCGCCGCCCAGGACAGCGGGCAGGCACTCGGCCGTTCCATGCGTGACCGGGTGATGTCGAGCACTTCTGTCGCGGTGGTCATGGTGACCGGAACCTCTTCGTTGGACTACGTTCGGGGTGGTGCCGCGACCGAGAGTGTGTGGATCGACGCACAGGCACATGGTCTGGCGGTCCATCCGATCTCACCGGTCTTCCTTTACGCTGTGGAGCAGTCGGAACTTGCGAACATGTCGCCCCGGTATGCGACATCACTGGGTTTGCTCCAGCAGGAATTCCTGGATGTCGTCGGGGCGAAAGCGGGCGAATCGCCGGCGTTGGTGATGCGTCTGAGCCGTGCGCCGGAACCGTCGGTGCGCAGCGCGCGCCTATCGGATCGGGTCCGCCGGGCGGGATGGTGAAAGGAAGCGCCGTGGAAAGTGCGAAGCTCGACATCCTGGTGACGACGGTGGCCTCCCGGCTGACGCCCGTTGATTCGGTGTCGTTCATCCCGGTTGTCACCAGGGTTCTCCAGGACCTCGTCGAGCATTTCGAGGTCGACACGTGCTTTCTCCGATTCAACGATCACGAGATTCATGCGACGGTCCTCATCGCGGAATGGCCTCCTCGACCGCACATTCCGGATCCTGACCCGATCGGAACCGTGTACTTCAAGGATGCGGATGCGATCTTCGCCATGAACGAGAACCTGAAGGAAGTGATCATCAGCCGTCCGGCTGTGACCGATCCGGAGTACGACGAGCGGGTTCGCGAGGCGTCGGGCGTCGAGGAGGTCTCCCTGGCGGCCGTACCGTTGCTGTCCGGGGACGTCACCACGGGCGCGCTGGGCTTCATCAAGTTCGGCGACCGTGACTGGACGCTTCCGGAAGTCGACGTCCTCAAGGCGATCGCTGCCTTGCTGGCGCAGGTACAGGCTCGGGTCCTCGTCGAGGAGCGACTGCGGTACCTGGCCGACCATGATTCGCTGACTGGCCTGAGCAACCGGCGAGTCCTCTACCGTCACCTCGACAGCCGGCTGGGGTCCGCCGAGCCCGGCCCGGTCGCCGTCCTCTTCCTCGATCTCGACCGATTGAAACCGCTCAACGATTACTTCGGTCACGGGGCGGGCGATGGATTCATCTCGACCACCGCGGATCGACTTCGCGCGTGCTGTAATGCAGACGATCTCGTGGCGAGGTTGGGTGGGGACGAGTTCGTGCTCGTCTTGGGCGGATCGGTGGATCTGGAGCAGGCGGAGAAACGTGCCGGCGAAATCCGAGATGTCGTGACCGAGCGTGTGCGTCTCGGCCGTGAAGTGGTCAGTCGCAGCGTGAGCATCGGCGTGGCGGTGGGATATCCGGGAAGAGTCACCGCGAGTTCTCTGCTCAGCCACGCCGATCAGGCCGTCATGGCGGCCAAGACCAAAGGCGGCAATGCCATCAGTGTGTTCACCGACGAAATGCACCATGAGAGCGAAAAGCGCAACATGATCGAGTTGAGCTTGCGCTCTGCCATCTCGGACAACGCGCTCTTCCTCGAGTATCAGCCGGAGGTCGACCTGCGGACGGGTCGAATCCTCGGCGTGGAGGCGCTTGTGCGCTGGAACCACCCGATCCTGGGCTTGCTTCAGCCGTCGTCGTTCATCGATGTCGCCGAGGCAACCAACCTGGCGGGGGAGCTCGGCCGATGGGTGATCCGGACCGCGTGCAGGCAGTGGTGGCGGTGGCGGTCGAATGTACCCGGAGTCGAACTGACCCTTCGAGTGAACGTCTCGCCGGGGCAACTGGCGGGTTTGGACTTCCTCGATGTGGTCGCTGATGCGGTCGAGGAATTCGAGCTCGAGAAGGGTTCACTGTGCCTGGAGATCACCGAGAATGCGGTTCTGAGCGATCTCGCGTGGACGCGTGATGCCCTCGAGGGCCTTCACGCGATCGACGTGGAGGTGGCGATCGACGACTTCGGGACGGGTTTCAGCTCGCTGAGTCATCTCAAGGCCCTACCGGTCGGTGCACTGAAGATCGACAAGGGATTCGTCATGAATCTGGACACCAATCCGAGTGATCGTGCGATCGTCAAGTCCATCGTCGGACTTGCGGAGTCGTTCGGTCTCGAGTTGGTCGCCGAGGGCGTCGAAAATGTCGAGGCCGCCCGGGAACTGCTGCGGATGGGATGTCATCGTGCCCAAGGGTTCCTGTTCAGCCGGCCGGTATCGGCGGCGGACATCGAGAGCCTGCTGGAGAAAGGCTCCATCGAGGTCGGCTTGTAGTGTCGAGGTGCCGTGGCCACCCAACACAAACTGGAAAGTATGTTTATCGCCACATTGGGATACCTCCTGTATTCATACGGGATCCTCGGTGACTGCGTGCGGGCGCTCGACTCGCCAACGGACGCTGAGGTCCACCCGGCCATGACCGGCAAGGACCGGGGACCGCACCTGCTCGGTATCGACTAGGCTGGCTCAGTCCGCAACTGGCCGTTGGTCCCGGCCCGAGCTGTTCGCCGGCAGTTCGTCATCACTGCTCAGGAGTGCGTCGTTGTCATCCCCGCTCATCCCCGCCGAGCCATCCGCTCCTGAAACTCCGCTCGCCGGGCTTGCGAAGGTCGCATTGGCGGACGGAGTCCTGGCACAGGTCACCGAGGCACTCGGACGGGACCACCTCGATATCGTCGCCCCTGTCCCGGCCCGTCCGTTCGTGGCTGCCGCGATCGCCGAACGCACCCAGCTGCTGCTGGTCACCGCCACCGGTCGAGAGGCTGACGATCTCACCGCCGAACTGCGCGAGATGATCGGCGACGCCGTCGCGCAGTTCCCGTCCTGGGAGACGCTGCCGCACGAGCGGCTGTCGCCGAGTGCGGATACCGTGGGCCGGCGGGTGGAGGTCCTACGCAGGCTCGCGCGACCCGACGACCGCTCGTACGGCGCCCCGCTCCGGGTGATCGTGACCACGGTGCGTTCCCTGGTGCAGCCCATGGCGCCCGGGCTCGGGGAGATCGAACCGGTCACCCTTCGGGTGGGGTCGGAACTGGATTTCGACGGGCTGCTCCAGAGGCTCGTCGAGATGGCCTACACCCGTGTGGACATGGTGGGTAAGCGCGGCGAGTTCGCGGTCCGGGGCGGCATCCTGGACCTGTTCTCGCCCACCGCCGATCACCCGGTCCGTGTCGAGTTCTGGGGCGACGAGGTCACCGAACTGCGGCCGTTCTCGGTGGCCGATCAGCGGTCGCTGCCCGAACTCGAGATCGACGCGGTGATCGCGCCGCCGTGCCGCGAGTTGTTGCTCACCGAGGACGTCCGGGACCGGGCGGCTCAGCTCGCCGCCGACAACCAGGCGGACGCCGCGCTCGTCGACATGCTCGACAAGATTTCTGCGGGCATTCCGGTCGAAGGCATGGAGGCGTTGCTGCCGGTGCTGCGTCCGGGCCAGCTCCAACTGCTCACGGATGTGCTACCGGAGAACACGCACATCCTGCTGTGTGATCCCGAGAAGATCAGGACCCGCGCCACCGATCTGGTGCGCACCGGCCAGGAGTTCCTCGAGGCGTCGTGGACAGCTGCCTCCGTCGGTGGTGCCGCCCCGCTCGACACGTCGGTCCTCAAAGGTGGCGGCGTCGACCTCGGGGCCTCCGCCTACCGCTCCCTGCGCCAGGTACGCGACACCGCCGAGGCGTCGGGACGGCCGTGGTGGAGCCTGAGCCCGCTGGCCTCCGGCAACGGTGAGGAGCTCGAACTCGCGGTCACGCCGGCCCCGCAGGTGCGCGGGTCCGACGATCTGCTGTCGGAATTGTTCGTCAGCCTGCGCGCGCATGTCACGACCGGCGGGCGGGCCGTCGTGGTGGTTGCCGGCGCGGGAACGGCGCACCGTGCGCTCGAGCGAATGCACGAGGCCGAGGTGCCCGCCGCCGAACTGTTGCCGGGCGCGGAACCCCCGCGTGGACAGGTGGGTGTGCTGCGAGGATCGCTCCACGACGGGCTCGTACTACCCGGTGACGACTCGACCCCGGGACTCGTCGTCGTCACGGAGTCGGATCTGACCGGTAACCGGGTGGCCGCGGTCGGCGACGGCAAGAGGCTTCCCGCCAAGCGCCGCAATCAGGTGGACCCACTCGCGTTGGCGGCCGGTGACATGGTGGTCCACGATCAGCACGGCATCGGACGCTTCGTCGAGATGGTGGAACGCACGATCGGCGGGGCACGGCGTGAGTACCTGGTCATCGAGTACGCCGCGAGCAAGAGGGGACATCCGGGGGACCGGCTGTTCGTGCCGATGGAGTCGCTCGACCAGTTGTCGCGTTACGTGGGCGGCGAGCTGCCGGCGCTGAGCAAGCTCGGCGGTTCCGACTGGGCCAACACCAAACGCAAGGCGCGCAAGGCGGTTCGGGAGATCGCCGGCGAGCTGGTGCAGTTGTACGCCGCGCGCCAGGCCGCGCCGGGTCATCCCTTCGGACCCGACACCCCGTGGCAGAAGGAGATGGAGGACGCGTTCGCGTTCACGGAGACCCACGATCAGCTGACCGTCATCAGCGAGGTCAAGGCTGACATGGAGAAGCCGGTCCCCATGGACCGGGTCGTCATCGGCGACGTCGGCTACGGCAAGACCGAGATCGCGGTGCGTGCCGCCTTCAAAGCCGTTCAGGACGGCAAGCAGGTGGCGGTCCTGGTCCCGACGACGCTTCTCGCGCAACAACATCTGCAGACCTTCACCGAGCGGATGGCGGCGTTCCCGGTCAAGGTCCGCGGTCTCTCCCGGTTCACCGACGCCGGGGACTCGAAGGAGATCATTGCGGGGATGGCCGACGGTGACATCGACGTGGTGGTCGGGACGCACCGGCTCCTGCAGACGGGAATCCGGTGGAAGGACCTCGGCCTCGTGATCGTCGACGAGGAGCAACGATTCGGCGTCGAGCACAAGGAGCACATCAAGGCGCTGCGGACGCACGTGGACGTGCTCACCATGTCGGCAACGCCGATTCCGCGAACTCTGGAGATGAGCATGGCGGGCATTCGTGAGATGTCCACGATCCTCACTCCTCCCGAGGAGCGGCATCCCATCCTCACGTACGTGGGCGCGTACGCCGACAAGCAGGTGGCTGCCGCCATTCGCCGTGAACTGCTGCGCGACGGGCAGGTGTTCTACGTCCACAACCGGGTCAGCTCGATCGACAAGGCTGCCAAGCGTATTCGCGAACTCGTTCCCGAGGCCCGCGTGGCGGTTGCGCACGGTCAGATGAACGAGGACCGACTCGAGAAGACGGTGCAGGGTTTCTGGCAGCGTGAATTCGACGTGCTGGTGTGTACCACCATCATCGAGACCGGCCTCGACATTTCCAATGCCAACACGTTGATCGTCGAGCGGGCCGACTCGCTGGGACTTTCGCAGTTGCATCAGCTGCGCGGCCGGGTGGGACGCAGCCGCGACCGCGGTTACGCCTATTTCCTCTATCCGCCGGAGAAGCCGCTCACCGAGACGGCCTACGACCGGCTGGCCACCATCTCGCAGAACTCCGATCTCGGGGCGGGTATGGCCGTGGCGATGAAGGACCTCGAGATCCGCGGCGCCGGAAACGTCCTGGGCGCCGAGCAGTCCGGGCACGTCGCCGGAGTCGGATTCGACCTGTACGTGCGTCTGGTCGGTGAGGCCGTCGAGGCGTTCCGGGCGGCTGCCGACGGTAGGCCGATCACGACGGACGACGCACCGAAGGAAGTGCGGATCGACCTGCCGGTGGACGCCCATATCCCGCCGGACTACGTCACCAGTGACCGGTTGCGACTCGAGGGCTACCGCAAACTCGCCGCCGCGAGCGACCGCGAGGGTATAGCCGCTGTGGTCGACGAACTCGTAGACCGCTACGGGCCGGTGCCGGAGGAGGTACGGCGACTCGTCTCCGTCGCCAAGCTGCGCCTGCTGTGCCGCGAGTACGGTCTCGAGGAGGTGTCCGTGGTGGGCACTCAGCTGAAGATCGCGCCCATGGCTCTTCCCGATTCGAAGCAGTTGCGGCTGAAGCGGATCTATCCCAGCGCCCAGTACCGGGCCACCACGGGCATGGTGCAGCTGCCGTTGCCGCGGGTGGGGACCGGAGGCGTCGGTGCCGACCGGGTGCGCGATGTGGAACTGCTGCAATACATCGCCGATTTCATTCTCGCGCTGGACGGCAAGGCCGCCGGGTCCGTGCAGATGGAGGCCTAGATCGATGACGGTGATCCTGCTCGACCCGCTGCGTCCGGCGACGATTCCGATGGAAGCGGTCGGCGTGATCGGCGGGGGGGTCTGTTTCACCGAGGAGGTTCCCGCCGGTGTCCGCGCGTTGCTCACCGAAGCTGCGGATGCCGGCGTGCTCGTGAGTACCGACCCGGAGCACGCCGACGTCCGGGCGCGTGTAGCAGCCGGAGACCGCGTGATCGCCGCGCCGAAAGTACCCGGCGACAACCTCGTCGAGGCGGCCGAGGTGATGGACAAGCTCTGGAGTTACGGCGGCTGGGAAGTGACCCAGACGCACCGGAGCCTCTCGCACTACCTCGTCGAGGAGACGTACGAGGTGCTCGACGCCATCGAATCCTCCGATGCCGCGGACCTGCGGGAGGAGTTGGGCGACCTACTGCTGCAGGTGCTGTTCCATTCGCGGATCGCATCGGCATCCGACCGGTTCGACGTCGATGACGTGGCCGCCACGCTGGTGGCGAAACTGGTGCATCGCAGCCCGCATCTCGGCCGGGATGTGGTCGGCCCCGTCGATATCGCGGAGCAGGAGCGTGCCTGGGAGGCGCGGAAGGCGGCGGAGAAGGGTCGCCGGTCGTGCCTCGACGGTATCGCGATGAGTCAGCCCGCGGCATCGCTGGCCGCCAAGGTGGTGGCACGGGCGAGCAAAGCAGGGCTGCCGCCCGAACTCGTGCCCGCCGAACTGGGGGACGGACTCATCGGGGTGGCCGAGGCGGAGGAGCGACTTCGTGCCGTGACACACGCATTCATCGCGCAGGTCCGGGGGGTGGAAGAGGCTGCCCGTGCGGAGGGAAAGACCGCTCTGCGCGCCGAGGATTGGTCGAGTTACTGGGCCGGGTGAGCCGGAAGGGGTGCGGATCGACGCAGGGTTCAGGCGAACAGGCCCTGACCCCAGTACTCGCCGTCGGCAGGTCCCGGCGGGCAGGCGAAGACCGCCGAACCGACATGCTGGATGTACTCGTTCAGCGCGTCGTGCCGGGACAGGTTGAGCTGCATGGGCACGAATTGCTCGACGGGATTGCGGCAGTAGGCGATGAAGAACAGTCCGGCGTCGAGGTGGCCGAACCCGTCCGAGCCGTCGGTGAAGTTGTACCCACGCCGCAGGATCTGGACGCCGCCGAGTTCCTGCGCGGATGCCAGGCGGACGTGTGAATCGACGGGGATCACGGGGTCGTGTCCCATCGTGGTCTCGAGGTCGAGTTCGTCGAATTCGTGCGTGCCGCCGAGCGGTGCGCCGCTGCCTTTCGCCCGGCCGATCACGGCTTCCTGCTCGTGCAGCACAGTTCTGTCCCACTGCTCGATGAGCATCCGGATGCGCCGGGCCACCAGGAAGGACCCACCGCCCATCCAGGGCTGGTCGTCACCGGGGTCGACCCAGACGTGCTCGTCCGTAACCGAAGGTTCCTCGGCCTTGATGTTGTTCGTTCCGTCCTTGAACCCGAACAGGTTTCGCGGGGTGGTCTGAGTGGTCGAGGTGGACGAGGTGCGGCCGAACCCGAGCTGGGACCAGCGGACCGACGCCGTCCCGAAGGCGACCCGAGCGAGGTTGCGGATGGCGTGCACCGCCACCTGCGGGTCGTTGGCGCACGCCTGGATCGCGATGTCGCCTCCGCTGCGCGCGGGGTCCAGATTGTCGGCCCGGAAATGTGGCAGGTCCACCAGCGCGGCGGGTTTCCTGGACGACAGGCCGAAGCGGTCGTCGAACAGCGAGGGGCCGAAGCCGATGGTCAGGGTCAGCTGGGAGGCGGCCAGTCCCAAAGCCTCTCCGGTGTCGGTCGGCGGAACGAAGTCCCCGGCGCCGATCGCACCATCGGGCGTTGCCTCCTGGCCGGCGGTCATGCGCTCGGCCATCTCCGTCCACGTCTTCAGCAGCGCCTCGAGTTCCTCACGGGAATCCGTGGTCACGTCGAACGCGACGAAATGCATACGGTCCTGGGCGGGCGTGACGATTCCGGCTTGGTGCCCACCGCGGAAGGCGACCACGTCGGCGTGCGACGAGGATGCGTCCGGGGCGGTGGCACGCCCCACGAGCGCGCCCGCTCCGGCGAGAGCGGCGCCCGCACCCACCGCTCCGAAGAGGCGGCGCCGCGACAGTCCGGTGTGCTGGCTCGATGCTGGGGTAACTTCGGGTTCGGTCACGACTATGCGCCTGCCACTACGCCCTGCACCTGGCTGACGTCAGCCGAGAGCGCATCGATTTTCCTGGAGAGTGCCTGTCGCTGTTCGGCGGTCACGGTGTCGTAGAAGACGAATCCGTCACCCCGGCGGTACCGAGCCAATTCGGTATCGAGGTCGGCAAAGCGCTGTGTGATGCTCTCGGCCAGCGCAGGATTGCGTTCGTCGATGATCGGTTGCAGCGCTGCCACGGCGGCCTGTGAGCCGTCCACATTGGCCTGGAAGTCCCACAGGTCGGTATGGGAGAAGATGTCTTCCTCGCCGGTGATCTTGGACGTCGAGATCTCGTCCAGCAGGCCCTGTGCGCCGCCGGCGATCTTGGTGGGATCGATCGTGTAGTCCTCGGCATCGACCTGTTCGGCGAGATACCGGATGTCGACCACCAGCTGATCGGCGATCGCATTCGTATCGGGCTGGAGGCCGGTGACCCAGAGGTCTTTCTCGAGGCGATGGAAGCCGGTCCACGTTTGTCCGGGCTCGAGGTCGGCTTCGCGCAGGTCGAGTTTGGGGTCGAGCTCGCCGAAGCTCTCTGCCTCCGGCTCGATCCGCTCGTAATATGTGCGGCTGACGGGGAACAGGGCCTTGGCCTGGTCGATGTTGCCGGACTTCACGGCGTCGGCGAACTGCCGCGTGGTGTCCTGGAGTGCCACCACCTGACTGCGGATGTAGCGGCGGTATCCGTCGGCGGCCGCGGCCAGTTGCCCGTTCTCGTCCTCGGGGCTCGTGGAGTCGCCGGTGACCGTGAAGTCCCGGCGGATTCCGGTCCCGACCATTCCCGGCTTGCACACCAGCTGGTAGGTGCCTGCTTCGGGGAGCGACACGATGAGCTGACGGGTGAGGCCCGGACCGATGTTCTCCACCTCGCCCATGGCCCGGTCGCCCTCGGCGAAGACGTAGAACTCGGTGACCTTGCTGCCGTTGTTGGTGACCTGGAACGTGGTGCTCCCGGTGGTGCCGGAGTCGG